>NZ_JBHZCI010000066.1:0-19529 GCF_042755185.1 Streptomyces sp. NPDC059166
GCGCTTCCCTTCGTTCTTGCGTTTCCGACTCTATCAGACTCTTTCGTGTCCGATTCCCGGCCGAAGCGGGTTCATACTGTTTCGCTTTCCAGTTCCTCGCTTTCGCGTTTCCCTTTCCGGCGAGTCCAACTTTACCAGACTCTTTTTCGTTCCGTTTCCGGTCCGAATTCGATTCCGGTGACCTGTTGAATGGTCTTTGCCTTTCGGCTGACTCGACTTTATCAGAAGCAATTGGGCCTAAGCGAACTCGGCCGTCTGCTCGAAAGAGAAGAATCGAATGGCTCTGCGAGGACTGCGTCCCCTGCTTGAGCGAGTTGAACTTTAGTCGGTCCCAGCAGAGCCTGTCCAGCTCGTGGAACCGTTAAAATCTACCTCCCCACGCCATCCATGTCAATGGTTTTTGTGGGCGAAGAGGAGACTAGCAGGTCAGCGGGCCCGGACGCACATCGGCGCTCACGATGCGGAGGGGAGCTCCGCACTCCGCCCTCCGGCCTCCACGTCTCCGGTGACGCCCGCACGCACGGCCCGGCCTCCCAGGACGTAGACGTAGATGAGGAAGGCGGCTTCGGCTACGAAGCCGATGGCGATGCGGGCCCAGGTGGGAAGGCCTGACGGGGTGACGAAACCTTCGATCAGTCCGGATACGAACAGGACGACCGCCAGGCCGAGGGCCATGCCCAGCGCGGCCCTTCCCTGCTGTGCCAGCGCCGATCGCCGGCTCAGTGAACCCGGGTCGATGACCGTCCACCCGAGGCGCAGACCCGTGCCCGCCGCCACGAAGACAGCGGTCAGTTCGAGCAGGCCGTGCGGCAGAACCAGTCCGAGGAAGGTGTCCAGCCGGCCGGCGGAGGACATCAGGCCGATGCCGACGGCCAGGTTGAGCACGTTGACGAAGAGGATCCAGATCACCGGCACGCAGAGGAAGGCCCCCAGCACCAGGCACATGGCCGCCGCCTGTGCGTTGTTCGTCCATACCTGCGCGGCGAACGAAGCGGCTGGGTGGCTGGAGTAGTACGTCTCGTACTCCCCGCCCGGACGTGTCAGGGCGCGCAGGTCCTCCGGGGCTGCGATGGACGCCTGGACTTCCGGGTGAGTTCCTATCCACCAGCCGATGACGGCTGCCAGGAACACCGAGAGCACCGCCGTCGGAATCCACCAGTGCCGTGACCGGTACACCGCGGCCGGGAAGCCCTCGGTCAGGAAGCGGACCGCGTCACGCCAGGACGAACGGCGAGTCCCCGTGACGGTGGCACGGGCGCGGGCGACGAGCTGGGTGAGCCTGGTGGTCAGCACAGGGTCCGGGGCGATCGACTGCAGCAGGGACAGATGAGTGGCGGTGCGCTGGTAGAGGTCGACGAGCTCGTCCGCCTCATCGCCGGTCAGTCCGCGCCCCCGGCGCAGCAGACGGTCCAGGCGGTCCCACTCGCTGGTGTGGGTGGTCACGAAGACATCGAGGTCCATGTGCGGCTGCTGCTCCAGGCATGGGTGGTGCGTACAAGTCCGTACTGCGGCGGTGCACTGCCGGTCAGCTTGGCAGACTGTGGTCGTCAGGGGCGGGGAATGCCTGCGAGGGGCGGGGTGGCCATGGATGAGCTCGTTACCGGGGACGCGGTCGTACTCGGGCTGAGGCCCGCGCGGCTGCCCAGCCGGGCGTTGGCCATCGCCGTCGACCTCGCGGTGCTGCTGACCGTGTTCGTTCTGCTGTCCATCGGCCTGGCCATGACGACCGCGGCCCTGGATGACGCGGCGGCCGCAGCAGTCGCCGTCGCCTCGTCCCTCCTGGTGCTGGTGGGCGGCCCCGTGGCCGTCGAGACGCTGACCCAGGGGCGTTCGCTCGGAAAGCTGGTCTGCGGACTGCGTGTGGTGCGGGACGACGGCGGTCCCATCCGGTTCCGGCACGCACTGGTGCGCGGCGCCATGGGAATGGTCGAGATTCTGGGAACCTTCGGGGTCGTGGGCTGCATCGCGTCCTTGGTGTCCGCCCGGGGCCGCCGGCTCGGCGACGTCTTCGCCGGAACGCTCGTGGTGCGGGAGAGGATGCCCGCCACTCGGACGTCTGCGGCTCCGCCACCACCGCCGCCCTGGCTCACGGGACGCTTCACACAGCTGGATCTCTCGGGTGTGCCGGACGGACTCTGGCTCGCGGTACGCCAGTACCTGACACGGATGAACCAGCTCGACACCTCGGTGGGCGCCGCCATGGCCGACCGGCTGGCCTCGGACCTCTCCGCCCGTACGGGCGTCCCGGTGCCCCCGGGACTGCCTGCGGCCGCATACCTGGCCGCGGTCACCGCCGAGCGGCAGGTGCGCGAGGTACGCAGGATCGCCGGCGCGACAAGCCAGGACCGCACCTCACGGCCCGTGCACCCTTTCGACCGGCAGCACTCCGCCCGCGGCGACCGGCCGGCGCGGCCGCAGCCTTCGGCGATGGAATCGGCCGCGGGCGCCAGCGGGCCGGCCGCGTCGGCTCCGCCTCCGGACGGGGACCAGCGGACGGCCCCGACGGGATTCGCCCCGCCTGCTTGAAGCCCTTGGGCCGTTGCGCCTCTGCGCCTGCGGCGGCCAGGACCGACTCTGTGCTTGCGCCTTGCCCGCCTCAGACGCGTTCAGTCCTCGCCCGCCCCGCCCCTGGTGAGTGGCAGGACCGAGGGCGGGGATTCAAGGTGCTCCAGTTCGATCCCGGGTGCTGCCAGCACCACGTCACCAGCGATGTGCACGGTGTGCTGATCGCCCGTGTCCAGGGCGTTGACCTGGTATTCGTCCACGACCAAGGGCCCGTTGTCAGTGGGGTGCGCTTCACTGTTCATCAGCGACCAGGACTGGTCGACGGTCAGGGGGGCGAGGACCGGGTCCGTGAAGGTGACCAGGCGGACGCGGGTCGAGGGGGAGTCGGGGGTGAGGCGCAGGAGCCGGGCAATGGCGACGAGAAAGGCGGGGGAGGTACCGGAGAAGCAGTGGGCCCGGACATTGCCTTCGGTGGCGTGGGTGCCGGTGGGATCGGTACGTACCCAGGTGACCCCGTCGAGGGCGGCGCCGCGGATCTGCCAGCTCGCGGCATGCAGTTCGAGACGGATGGGGCGGCCGAGATCGTCCAGGGCCAGGTCCACGGAACCGAGGTGTGCGCCCGAGGGGGCCGTGGTCTGCGAGACATAGCGCCAACCGGAGGGGCCGGGGGCGCAGTGGAAGTGTTCTTCGCCGAGGGGGGTGTGGTCGTGGAGATCGTGGAGCGAATATCGGCCGCGGGGCATGGGGTCCTTCAGGGTCCTCGGGCTGTGCGGGTGCGGTACGGGGCAGGCCCCCGACACGGGGGTGCGGGGGCCTGCGCTCGGACCTGCTGCTGAGGGGCACGCCGACCGGGGTGGCCGACGGAGGTGTCAGTAGCGGTAGAGGTCGGACTTGTACGGGCCCTCGACCGGGACACCGATGTAGTCGGCCTGCTCCTGGCGGAGGGTCGTCAGCTTCACGCCCAGCGCGTCGAGGTGGAGGCGGGCGACCTTCTCGTCCAGGTGCTTCGGCAGCACGTAGACGTCGGTGGGGTACTCCTCGGGCTTCGTGAACAGCTCGATCTGGGCCAGGGTCTGGTCCGCGAAGGAGTTGGACATGACGAACGAGGGGTGACCCGTGGCGTTGCCCAGGTTCAGCAGACGGCCCTCGGACAGGACGATGAGGACCTTGCCCTCCTTGAACGTCCAGGTGTGGACCTGCGGCTTGACCTCGTCCTTGACGATGCCGTCGATCTTCGCCAGGCCGGCCATGTCGATCTCGTTGTCGAAGTGGCCGATGTTGCCGACGATGGCCTGGTGCTTCATCCGGGCCATGTCGGAGGCCATGATGATGTCCTTGTTGCCCGTCGTCGTGACGAAGATGTCCGCGGTCTCCACCACGTCGTCCAGCGTCGTGACCTGGTAGCCGTCCATCGCGGCCTGCAGGGCGCAGATCGGGTCGATCTCCGTGATGATCACCCGGGCGCCCTGGCCGCGGAGGGATTCGGCGCAGCCCTTGCCCACGTCGCCGTAACCACAGACGACCGCGGTCTTGCCGCCGATGAGGACGTCGGTGGCGCGGTTGATGCCGTCGATCAGCGAGTGACGGCAGCCGTACTTGTTGTCGAACTTCGACTTGGTGACCGCGTCGTTGACGTTGATCGCCGGGAACAGGAGGGTGCCGTCGCGGTGCATCTCGTACAGCCGGTGCACACCGGTCGTGGTCTCCTCGGTCACACCGCGGATCTCGGACGCCAGCTGGGTCCACTTCTGCGGGGACTCGCCGAGGGTGCGGTTCAGCAGGGTGAGGATGTGCGCGTACTCCTCGCTGTCCGCCGTGGCGGGGTCGGGAGCCTCGCCCGCCTTCTCGAACTCGACGCCCTTGTGGACGAGGAGGGTGGCGTCACCACCGTCGTCGAGGATCATGTTCGGGCCGCCGGTGGGCGTGTTCGGCCAGGTCAGCGCCTGCTCCGTGCACCACCAGTACTCCTCCAGGCTCTCGCCCTTCCATGCGAAGACCGGGACGCCGGCGGGGGCGTCAGGGGTGCCGGTCGGGCCCACGGCGATGGCCGCGGCCGCGTGGTCCTGGGTGGAGAAGATGTTGCAGGAGGCCCAGCGGACCTCGGCGCCCAGGGCGACGAGGGTCTCGATCAGAACGGCGGTCTGCACGGTCATGTGCAGCGAGCCGGTGATCCGGGCGCCGGCCAGCGGCTGGGCTGCGGCGTACTCCTTGCGGATCGACATCAGGCCGGGCATCTCGTGCTCGGCGAGGGTGATCTCCTTGCGCCCGAAGGCGGCGAGGGAAAGGTCGGCGACCTTGAAGTCCTGGCGATTGGCGGCCGTCGTCATAACGGGCTGCTCCTCGTATCGGGTCGAGGGTGGACTGGCTGGCTCTGCGGCGGCCACGGACATACGAATGCCCGGGCGATCCGCAGTGCAGTCCGTCGGAGGCCCTCTCTCCCTCGGCCGGTCCGCTTCAGCGAACCGATCGACCGCCATCAGCAGCGACGTCTGGTACTCCCCCGAATCTACACCGAACGGCCCAGTGAGCCCCAGCCCGCCGGGGTGGCGGAGTGGGTCACGGGGCCGTTCGTGGCCGACGCCGAGCAGCTCAGTGGCCGGATCCGGACGGCGTGTCGCCGGTCGGGTCGGAAGCCGAGCCGGAGGGTCCGGGAGCGCCTGCGGAACCTGCGGAGTCCGACGGTTCCTCTGATCCATGGGAGACCGGGGAGTCCGGGCCGCCCGGTGCCTTGGCCGGGTTGACGCCGGCCTGTGCCGCCGCCTCGTCGTAGATGTCGGGCTCGAGGTAGATGACCCGGGCGATCGGCACTGCCTCCCGGATCCGGGTCTCCGCCGCGTTGATCGCGTCCGCGACCTCGGCGGCGGACTCCTCCGCGCGCACCGCGATCTTGGCGGCCACGAGGAGTTCCTCCGGGCCGAGGTGCAGCGTACGCATGTGGATGATGCGGGTGACGGTGTCACCGTCGACGACGGAGGCGCGGATCTTCTCGACGTCCTCGACCCCGGCGGACTCGCCGAGCAGCAGGGACTTCGTCTCGGCGGCGAGGACGATCGCGATGACGATGAGCAGGACACCGATGCAGAGGGTGCCGATGCCGTCCCAGACGCCGTCACCGGTTCCCAGCGCGAGACCGACGCCGCCGAGGGCGAGGACCAGGCCGACGAGGGCGCCGAAGTCCTCGAGGAGGACGACGGGGAGCTCGGGTGCCTTGGCGCGGCGGACGAACTGCGTCCACGTCAGCTTTCCGCGGGTCTCGTTGGACTCCATGATGGCCGTGCGGAAGGAGAATCCCTCGGCGATGATCGCGAAGACCAGCACACCCACCGGCCACCACCAGGCCTCGATGGGGTGGGGATGCTTGATCTTCTCGTAGCCCTCGTAGACGGCGAACATGCCACCGACCGAGAACAGCACGATCGACACCAGGAAGGCGTAGATGTAGCGCTCGCGCCCGTACCCGAAGGGGTGCTGGGGAGTGGCTTCCCGCTGGGCCTTCTTCCCGCCGAGCAGCAGGAGTCCCTGGTTCCCGGAGTCCGCCAGCGAGTGGACGCTCTCCGCCAGCATCGACGACGAGCCGCTGAAGAGGAACGCCACGAATTTGGCCACTGCGATCGCGAGGTTGGCGGACAGTGCCGCCACGATCGCCTTGGTTCCGCCTGACGCGCTCATGGGTGCCTGGTGTCCCTTCCTCGGTGCTGCGGCGGGCGCCGCGCTACGGCCGGACATTGTTGCAGTCGCTTCGCGGACGGTACGTCAGACCACCACGGTCGCGCGGAAGAGCGTTCCCGTACCGGCCGCTTCGACCATTTCGTCCGCCGGCACGAACACGGACTCCCCAGGGGCCAGGGCGATTTCGCCCACGCTCGGGGCCCCCGCCGTGCAGAGCAGGATCTGCGGAGCGGGCGCCGTGAGGTCGAGAGGGGCTCCGCCGGCGGCCAGGACGTAGCGGGACAGCCGGAACTCGTCGACCGGGGTCTCGTACAGTTCCTCGCCGCCAGGCGCGGCCTCGGGGCGCAGGATGCCGGGTTCGGTGGCCTCGAAGCGGACGATGCGCAGGAGTTCGGGGACGTCGACGTGCTTCGGGGTGAGACCGCAGCGCAGCACGTTGTCGGAGTTGGCCATGATCTCGACGCCCAGGCCGCCGAGATAGGCGTGCGGGACGCCGGCTCCGAGGAACATGGCCTCGCCGGGCTGGAGTTGTACGTAGTTCAGGAGCATGGCCGCGATGACGCCCGGGTCGCCCGGGTAGTGGTGCGCGATCTGCGCGTACGGGGCGTGGGCCCCGCCGAGCCGTTCGGCGGCCTCGGCCGCCTCGGCCACGGTGTGGGTCATCTCGTCAGGGTCTGCGGTGAGGATCGCCGTGAGGACCTCGCGCAGGGCCTCGTCCTCGGGGCGGGCGTGGAGGAGGTCCACGTAGGGCTTCAGGGAGTCGACTCCGAGGGCGGCTATCAGGTCGGCGGCCTCGGCGGGCCTGCGGAATCCGCACAGGCCGTCGAAGGGGGTGAGCGCGCAGATCAGCTCGGGCTTGTGGTTGGCGTCCTTGTAGGTGCGGTGGGGTGCGTCCAGGGGTACGCCCCGCCGTTCCTCGTCCGCGTAGCCCTGCTGGGCCTGAGCGAGGTCTGGGTGGACCTGGAGCGACAGCGGGGCTCCGGCGGCGAGCAGCTTGAGCAGGAAGGGGAGGCGGGGTCCGAACGCGCTGACGGCCCGCGGACCGAGTTCGCCCTCGGGGTCGGCGGCGATGACGTCCGTCAGCGACTGCTCCCGCCGTTCCGCGTCGCCCTCCGGGGTGCGGGTGAGACGGGACGGGGCACCGGGGTGGGCTCCCATCCACATCTCGGCCTGGGGTTCGCCGGTGGGAGCCGTGCCGAGCAGCTCGGGGATGGCCGTGGTGGACCCCCAGGCGTAGGGGCGCACGGTGTTGGAGAGCCGGTCCATGGAAATTCGTCCTCGTCGGATGTGCGGGGCGGAGTGCGCCCGGTGGTGGCGGGGCGTGGCCGCCGGATGTGCCGGCGGTCAGGCCCGGTTGTCGGAGGCCAGGGAGGCGTAGACGGCGGCGAAGTCGGTGACCGCGAGGAGCTCGGCCAGCGCTTCCAGGCCGCTGCCCTCCTCCGGTTCGAGTTCGCTGATGGCCGTGTCGTGGCTGAGGGCGAGTTCGCGGGCGGCCGGACTCGCGGTGAGGCCGCCGGCGGGCCGGTCGCGGAGCAGCACGACGCGGGCCCGCATGGCTTCGGGCTCGTCCACCCGGTCCCGGAAGAAGTCGTCCGGGTCGCCTCCGGCGGCGAATGCTCCGGCGAGCAGGCCTCCGTGGGAGGGCAGCGCCTGGGGCAGTTCGGCCACCAGGGCGGGGCGGCCGGCTAGTTCGGCGAGGACGGCGGCGAAGCGTCGCCCGACGGGACCGGCGGCGTCGCCCTCGGTCCAGAGGAGCGGCAGGCTGTCGGCGAGCTCGGCGGCGAGGGTCTTGGCCGGGTTGCTGTACGTGGCGATCGCGGGCCCGCAGCGTTCGGCGGTGCGGTCGAGGCGGTCGGCCACCTTCTGCAGCGCGTCCGGCGACGCGTCGATCAGGCCGACCCGGTCCAGCAGCGCGAGCAGCGGGGTGAGCAGGGCCCAGAGGGTGCCGGGGCCCGCGGCCGATGTCTCGGCGTCGTACTCGCCGTGCGGGGCGGCCGCCATGGGGACGACGAGCCCGTGCACCCCGTCGACGGCCTCGCGCAGCGGGGAGCGGACGGGTGCGACGGCGACGACGGTGCAGCCCCGGCGGTAGGCCTGCTCGGCGAGCAGGGCGAGACCGGGCTCCGAGCCGTCGGCCGTGGCGATCAGCAGCAGGTCGACGGATCCGGCCCAGCCGGGGAGCGTCCAGCGCAGTGCGCCGGGGGCCGCGTCGACTCCGGTGGGACGGATCGCGGTGACGGGCGCGGAGGCGCCGGCGAGCGCGCCGATCAGGTCGGCGACACCGGTCGCGGCGGTGCCTGGTCCCGCGACGAGGACGGCGCGGGGCCTGCCCTCGGGGGCCAGGGAGCCGATTCCGGCCTCGGCCGCGTGCCGGGCGGCGGTGCGGACGCGGGCTCCGGCCTCGGCGGCACCGCGCAGCAGTCCTCGCCTGTCGGCCCGTGCCAGGGCTTCCGGTGCGTCGAGCAGTGACTCGTCGAGCATGTGTGGGCCTCCGATCACCGTGCTGATCAGGGTGCTGGTTACGCGGGGCGGCGGGCCTCGTCGACGAGGAGCACCGGGATGCCGTCCCGGACGGGGTAGGCGAGACCGCAGTCCGCGCCGGTGCAGACCAGCTCGGGGTTCTCGGCCGCTGACCGGTCGTCGAGCCCGGCGTGGCAGGCCGGGCAGGCGAGGATCTCCAGGAGGCCGGCTTCGAGCGGCATGGGGTGGGTCCCTTCAGGCATACGGTGCGGATCCCCGTCCGGACCCGGGGCGGGTCGGCGGAGCTTGGGGCGTGGTCAGCCTACCGCCGGGCCGGGAGGGTCGCGGCCCGGCGGGTCCCGCCCGGCGGGGCATGCGTCGGCGTCGGCCCCGGGCGGACGGTGTGGGCATCTGAACCCCGGGTCGTGCCCACGGGTTGCGTGTGCCCCTGATGCGTGGCGATCACTCCCGTGGCGCGGCGGGGATCGGGCCGGTGTCCCGGACGCGGCCACGTCCGGGACACGGATGCGATCGCTCCCCGGGACACCGGTGTGATCCCGCCCGGGAACGGATCGCCGTCCCGCCCCGGACCGGCGGGACTGCCGTCACACCCGGCAACAGGTAGGCGGTGGTCACACCCGGAACCGGGTGGCCGGTGGTCACAACCGGAACCGGGTGGACGGTGATCACACCCGGTACGCGGCCGGATTCACGCCCGTACGAGGGCGAGGACCTCGTCGCGGACGCCCGCCATCGTCTTCTCGTCCCGCGCCTCGACGTTCAGACGCAGCAGCGGTTCGGTGTTGGAGGCGCGGAGGTTGAACCACCAGTCGGTCCCGGTGACCGTGAGCCCGTCGAGGTCGTCGAACCGCACGCCGTCCCGGTCCTCGTAGGCCGCCCTGATCGCGGCGAGGCTGGCCGCCTGGTCGGCGACCGTGGAGTTGATCTCGCCGGAGTCCGCGTACCGGTCGTAGCTGTCGAGGAGCCCGGAGAGCGGGCCGTCCTGGCCGCCGAGGGCGGCGAGGACGTGGAGGGCGGCGAGCATGCCGGTGTCGGCGTTCCAGAAGTCGCGGAAGTAGTAGTGCGCGGAGTGCTCGCCGCCGAAGATCGCCCCGTGACGGGCCATCTCGGCCTTGATGAAGGAGTGGCCGACGCGGGTGCGGACGGGGGTTCCGCCGTTCTCGCGGACGACCTCCGGGACGGACCAGGAGGTGATCAGGTTGTGGATGACGGTGCCCTCGCCGCCGTTGCGGGCCAGCTCACGGGCGGCGACCAGAGCGGTGACCGCGGACGGGGAGACGCCCTCGCCCCGCTCGTCGACGACGAAGCAGCGGTCGGCGTCCCCGTCGAAGGCGAGTCCGAGATCGGCCCCTTCGGCGAGGACGCGGGCCCGCAGGTCGACGATGTTCTTCGGGTCGAGGGGGTTCGCCTCGTGGTTCGGGAAGGTGCCGTCGAGCTCGAAGTACATGGGCACCAGGTCCAGGGGGAGCCCCGCGAAGACGGTGGGCACGGTGTGCCCGCCCATGCCGTTGCCCGCGTCGACGACGACCTTCAGCGGACGGATGCCCGAGAGCGGGACGAGGGCCAGGAGGTGCGCGGCGTAGTCGGCGAGCGTGTCGCGTTCGGTCACCGTCCCCGGGGTGGTGACGTCCGTGGCGGGCGCGCCGTGCTCGGACCACTCCTCGACCAGGGTGCGGATCTCGGCGAGTCCGGTGTCCTGGCCGACCGGGGCCGCTCCGGCGCGGCACAGTTTGATCCCGTTGTACCGCGCCGGGTTGTGCGAGGCGGTGAACATCGCGCCGGGCAGGTCCAGCGCTCCGGAGGCGTAGTACAGCTGGTCCGTCGAGCAGAGCCCGATGAGGGTCACGTCGGCACCGCGGGCCGTCGCCCCGCGGGCGAAGGCGTCCGCGAGGCCGGGCGAGGACGGCCGCATGTCGTGGCCGATGACGATCGCGTCCGCCTCGGTGACCTGTACGAAGGCGGCGCCGAAGAGTTCGGCGAGCGTCTCGTCCCACTGGTCGGGCACCACTCCGCGCACGTCGTACGCCTTCACGAGCTGCGACAGGTCAGCAACCACGGCCGGTCCTCCTGGGTCTTTACGGACCGCCCAAACTACCCGGCGCCGCGGGCAGCCCCGTCAGGGGAGCATCCAGCCCAGCACCGCGGTGCTCTGCGCCATCACGATCAGGCACATGACCAGGAGCAGTCCGAGGCTCCACGGCAGGACCTTGCGGAGCAGGTCGCCCTCCCGGCCGGCGAGGCCCACGGCGGCGCAGGCGATGGTCAGGTTCTGAGGGGAGATCATCTTGCCCAGCACTCCTCCGGAGCTGTTGGCGGCGGCGAGCAGCGCGGGCGAGAGGCCGGATTCCCGTGCGGCGGAGACCTGGAGGGCCCCGAAGAGGGCGTTGGCCGAGGTGTCGGAGCCGGACACGGCGACCCCGAACCAGCCGAGCACCGGCGAGAGGAAGGCCAGCCCCGCGCCTGCCGCGGCGACGAACTGGCCGATGGTCGCGGCCTGCCCGGACAGGTTCATGACGTAGGCGAGGGCCAGTACGGAGGTCACGGTGAGGATGGCGTGGCGCAGTTCGTGCACGGTGGCCGCCCACTCCCGTACGGCGGCTCCCGCCCGTACACCGAGCACGACTGCGGTGACGAGGCCGGCGAGCAGGACGAGCGTGCCGCCCGTGCCGACGAGCGGGAGCGTGAAGACGTTGGCTCCGACCGGTTCGCCGTCCGGGCCGGCGACGTCGAGGAAGGGCCAGTCGAAGACGCGGGTCGCCTCGGCCAGCAGGTCCTTGACCGGCGGGATCTGCGCGACGGAGAACACCGCGACGATCAGCGCGTAGGGGGCGTAGGCCCGCAGCACCTCGCGGCGCGGGTCCTCCTGGTCGAGGTCCTCGCTGCGGGCGCCCGTCAGCACCGCCTCGCGTACGTCCTCACCCGCGGGCCTGCGGGCCCCGGGTACGGCGATCAGCGCGCCCGCGCCCACCAGCGCAGCGGCGATGTCGGCGAGCTGGGCCGAGACGAAGTTGGATGCGGCGAACTGGGCGACGGCGAAAGTCACTCCGCAGACGAGGGCGGGCAGCCAGGTCTCCCGCAGCCCCCTGCGGCCGTCGACGAGGAAGACGAGGATCAGCGGGACGACGAGCGCGAGCAGCGGGGTCTGCCGGCCGACGACCGTGGCGACATCGTCCAGCGGCAGGCCGGTGACCTGGGCGAGCGTGACGACCGGGGTGCCCATCGCGCCGAAGGCGACGGGCGCGGTGTTGGCGACCAGGGAGACGACGGCGGCCTTCACAGGGTCGAACCCGAGCGCCACGAGCATGACCGAGCAGATGGCCACGGGCGCGCCGAAGCCGGCCAGGGCCTCCAGGAGGGCGCCGAAGCAGAAGGCGATGACGAGGGCCTGGACGCGAGGGTCGTCGGAGACCCTGCCGAACGAACGGCGCAGGATGTCGAAGTGCTGTGTGCGGACGGTCATCCGGTACACCCACAGGGCGTTGACGACGATCCACATGATCGGGAAGAGTCCGAAGAGGACGCCCTGGGCCCCGGCGGAAAGCGTCTGGCCGAACGGCATCCCGAAGGCGAGGCAGCCGACGAGCACCGCGACGGCGAGCCCGATGAGTCCGGCGAGGTGGGCCTTCATCCGGAGGGCGCCGAGCAGGATCAGCACGGTCACCAGCGGCAGCGCGGCGACCAGAGCGGACAGGCCGAGCGAATCGGCTACGGGTTCGAGTTGCTGGACAAACACACAGGCCTCCCCGGATTCCGTGATGCGGAAGATCTTTCACGGATGGAGGCATGGTCATGTCCGCGACAACCGCCCGTCAATGGGCCGTACCGGAAAACTTCGTTCCGCATTCAGCGACCGGCATCGTCCGGCGACGGGCACAGGGTCCGCGAGAGACCAGCCGGGCAAATGGGGACCGCTCGGCCGGGGAAACCACTCGGCCGGAGAGAGCCCTCGGCCGGGCCGGGAGGAACGCGTCAGGAGTCCGGGGAGCGCAGCACCCTCAGGTGCCCTCGACGTGCGACCTCGACCGGATCCGCCGTACGCGGCCCCCTGTCACCGGGCTGCCGCTCCTGCGGCCGGGCCGCCTCGCGGACGGCGTTGGCGAGCGCCTCGAGATCATCGCCGCTGGGGCGGGTGGGGGCCGAGGGGTCGGAGAGCCGGACGACCTCCCAGCCGCGCGGGGCCGTGAGCCGTTCGCCGTGCTCGGCACAGAGGTCGTAGCAGTGGGGCTCGGCGTAGGTGGCGAGCGGGCCGAGGACCGCGGTCGAGTCGGCATAGACGTACGTCAGTGTCGCGACGGCGGGACGGCCGCACGCGGTTCGCGAACAGCGACGTACAGGGCTCACGATGTTGGACGGTACCGCACTCTTGAGCGGGCTGCGATGACTCTCCCTCAGCTCACCCCCTCGTGTCGCTCCGCGGAACGCCCCAGGGAGGAGCCCGCGGAACCCCTCCGACCTGCGAGGCAGCGGTCCCCGCAGCCCCGGGGAGGCCCGGAGGCGGCCACCGGCCGGCACACAAGCGGTCATACGGCGGAGGGTCCGCGATCGGAGCAAGGACCGGAAGTGCACCGAACCCTGGCCGGAATGCTCATCCGACGACATCCGCCGGGCCCGTGGGGAAGCGGTGATCTCCGTGGCCCCGGGGCGGCTACGCTGCGTCGGTGATGGACAGTCCCGTGCCTCCCCGCCCGTCCGAACCGCGGCCCCGCCACCGCGACCGCCATGGCCGCGGCATGCGTGGACCCGTCGCGCCACCTCAGGTGCCGCTGTCGGTCAGCCGGGCGGAGGGCTTCCGCGATCTCGTGCAGGATTCGGTGGAGCGGCTGGAGCGGCGCTGGCCGCAGCTGGCCGACGTCGACTTCATGGTCCTGGACGTGCCGGGCGCCCTCGAGGACACCGTGCCGCTCGGGCGGGCCCTCTCCGCGGAGAAGGGCCGGCCCGCCCAGATCGTCGTCTACCGGCGGCCCGTCGAGATCCGCACCAAGAGCAGGGACGAGCGCGCCCTGCTGATCCACGAGGTCGTGGTGGAACAGGTCGCGGAGCTGCTCGGCCTCTCGCCCGAGTCCGTGGACCCCCGGTACGGGCAGGACTGAGGGCGGCGCTCAGTCGTCCAGGACCGACAGATCCTGTTCGGCCCTGGGAACCTCGACCATGCCTCCGTCGTCGGGAAGCGTCTGCACGGTGAACATTCCGATCCCGTTCTCGGTGACCTGCAGCATGCGCGAGGCGTGCACGGGGCCGCCCGACTCGGTCTCCACCGTCAGGGCGTAGCCGCCCTTGAGACCGGCCGGCGGCTCCGGTGTGACCTCCAGCGTCGTACCGCCCTTGACCGTGTACGTCTTGACGGCCGGCTCACCGGCATCGCTGCCGGCGGACGAGGTGACCTTGACCTGGGCCGTGGCCCCCGGAGCGGTGAGGGAGAGCACCGAGCCCTTGGCCCGGTTGTCGGCGACGGTCGCCCGCTCGCCCACCGGGCCGGTCGCGGGGATGAACGCGACCTCCTGCTTGGCCCCGGTGCCGCGCACCACGCGCAGCGCGGCGACCACCGGGGCGGCGCCGCCGCCCACGGGCGAGAGGCGGATCGAGCCGGGCTCGCCCCGTGTGACGTCCTTGAGGTCGACGCTCGCCGTCATCCGCGACTTGATGTGCAGGGTGGCGTTCCCCGCCGGGGAGAACGTCGCGTTCTTGCCGAGCAGCTGGACCTTCACATCGGCGTCGTCGTCCCCCGGGGTGAACGCCACCAGGCGTACGGAGGTCGCGTCGGCCGGGATGCCGGGCAGCACCTGGGTCCCGGCAGGGTCGGCGGAGGCGGGCAGCCAGTCGCTGCCCACCCCCTCCTCGGCCGAGCTCACGACGGCGCCGACGCGTCCCGTCCTGGTGGTCACATGGACGGTGACGTTCTCGGCCTGCTCGCCGGTCAGGGTCGAGAGCAGCATCGGGACACTGGACCGGGCCGGGACGGTGATGCCTTCGGCGACGTCGGAGTCGAGAGGGCCGTCCGCGTCGTACAGCTCGATGTCGGCGACGGCCGCGGTGTCGTCCGGGTTGGTCAGGTGGACGTAGTCCTGCCGGTCCTCGGCGGTGCTCGCGCCGGGGAACCAGAAGTCCGTGTCCGGAGCCGTGCAGCTGACGCCGAGCAGGCCGCGGGCGCCGCCCGCGGCGGTGGTGGTGGTCTGCTGGGCGGCCCAGCCGGGGGCGAACGCGCCGGTGGCGGTACCGATCAGCGCGGGAGCGTCCGCCTCGGTCGTGTCGGCGGTCACCGGTTCGCCGAGTTCCTTGAGGGAGACGACGGGCTTGCCGTCCGTCGCCTTCTTCCCGTCGCCCTTCTTCCCGTCCTTCTCCGAGTCCTTCCCGTCCTTCTTCCCGTCCTCGTCCGCGGTCGCGTCCTCGTCGGCGGGGAGCGCCTCGGCGGGTTTCAGCTCGGCGGCACCGCCCTTCGCGCCGTCCTTCCCCGCGGGCGTGACGGAGGTGTACGTCGTGTCCGCCAGGTCGGACGAGCTCGGTGCCGGGCACAGGAGGCTGGAGCGTTCGACGGGGAGGCGGGCGGCCGCCTTCGCCCCGGTCACGCCCTCGTCGCCCGGCGCCGTGAGGCCGGCGAACCCGGTGACGGCGGCCAGGGCGACCACGCCCGCGATGAGGGACTTGGGGATGGACTTCACTCGGACTCGCCTCGCGATGCGTTGCCGTTGCCGTTGGGGTTGCCGTTGCCCGTCTGCCAGGGGTCGTGGCCAGGGGCCGGTTCGTCAGCCTGCCCGCCCTGCCCGTCGTAGGCGGTCTCGCCCTGGTCGGTGGCGTAGGGCTGCTGCGCGTAGCCGTACGGGTCGTAGACACCCTGCTGGTACGGGTCCTGCTGGTACTGGCCCTGCGTGTACTGGTCCTGCTGGTACTGGTCGTGCTGGTACTGGTCCTGCTGGTAGGAACCGGCCTCGTCGTACCGGCCGGCGCTCTGACCCGCCTGGTACACGCCGTGGTCCGCGCCCTGGTACTGCCCGCCGTCCCACTCCGCGTACTGCTGGTGCGGGACCGCCGCGTAGGTTCCGGTGGCGTCCGGGTCGGCGGGGCCCGCCGGGTAGGCACCGTCGTCCTGCTGCGCCGGGATGTACGCGCCGGGCGTCTCCTCCGGGGCAGCCGGCACCGCGTCGGCGTACAGCGTCGCCGCGTCGGCCTGCCCGTACGCGTCACCGTCCGCCTCGGCGGTGGCGGCGGCTTCCGCCTGGGCGGCGGCGCGCAGCCTGCGCGCCCTGCGCCCCTCCCCCGCGACCGGCTCCGCCGGTACGGCCTCGGTCTCCTCGGGGAGATCGTCGTCGATCTCGCGCCGGCGTCCTGGCAGGGCGAGGACCACGAGGACGACTCCGAGGGCGATCTGCGCCCAGACCCACGCGGTGTGCGTGACGGGGGTGTCGTACGTGAGGTCGAGGGTGCCGGCCTCCGCGGGCAGTTCGAAGCCCTGGGCCCAGCCGTCCACGGTCTTCGGCTTCAGCGCCCGGCCGTTCAGAGTGGCCTGCCAGGCCGGGTCGGCCGCGTCGGCGATCCTGAGCACCCGGCCCGCTCCGCCCGCGGGCACCTCGGTGTGCGCCTCGACCGCCTGCGAGCCGACGGGCACGGGCTCGGCGTCCTCACCGGCCGGGACGATCGCCAGACGGGAGACCTGACGGTCGACCCGCCAGAGAGCACTGCCGTCGAGCTGGCTCAGCCGGCTGAGACCAGGGGTGGAGTCCAGGACCCGGCTCGTCTCACGGGACGCTCCGTCCCGTACCAGGACGTAACGGATCGCGAAACCGCTGAGCTGGCTTCCCTGGTCCGCGCCGGAGCCGGCGACCAGGTTGGCGACCACCTTGTCGAGGCGTGCGTTGCTGCCGCCCGCGGCGGTGAGCTCGGCGTCGCCCAGCCGGGCACCCGAGCCGCGGACCAGGGTGTAGGAGACGGCTCCCGGTGAGCTGCCCCCGAGCACCAGCGTGCGCGGCTGGTCGCGGGTACCGCTCTCCTCCGCCACGAACGCGGGCACCTGCACGGGGTCACGGCGCTCCACGGGGCCGGCCGCGCCCCCGACCATCCAGCTGACCGCCGCCAGGGCCGGGGCGAGCGCGGCGGCCAGCGCGATCAGCGCCGCCGCCGGCTGACGCCAGCCGAAGCTCAGCGCCGCGACCCGGGTCCGGGCGCCGTCCGCGCCGAGCAGCGCGGCGACGAGTAGCGCCGCGCCGTAGACGAGGGTGGCGGGTCCGGCCCAGCCGGATCCGTTGGAGACCGCCGCGAAGGCCAGCGACACGAGGACGACGGCCCAGGCGGCACGGATCGCGAACTGCCGCTCACCGCGCAGCAGGGCCGCGAGCGCCGCGAGCACGATGCCCAGGAGCAGGATGCCGCCCGCCGCCTTGGGGCCGCCCGGGCTGATTCCGAGCAGGTCGAGAGCCGAGGCCGTGCCCGTACCGAGGTCGAGCCCGGCCTCCTCGAGGAACCCGGAGGGGCTCGACAGCAGCGAGAGCGACCACGGCGCGAGGATCAGCATCGGGGTGCCGGCCAGGGCCAGGAAGCGCGGCCCGTACGCGGCGATGTCGTTGCGCCGCAGCACGAGCGCTCCGATGCCCAGGACCACGGCGAGCGGCCACACGATCGGGGTGAACGCCGTGGCGAGGGTGAGCAGCAGCGTGTACGCCCAGGTGGCGCGCCAGGTGCCGCGGGCGGTGGATCCGCCTCCGCGCAGCCCGTACGCGGCCACGGCGGCGCGGGCGATCAGCGGGAGCAGGACGGCCAGGACGGCCGTCCCGAGACGGCCGGTGGCCAGGGCTCCGGTCGCCGCCGGGAGGAACGCGTAGGCGATGCTCGCCCAGGCCCGCAGGAGCCGGGACTCCAGGAGCGGCCGGGAGGCGAAGTACGCCGTGAGTCCGGCGAGCGGGACGGAGCAGACGAGCAGCACGGTGAGGGCGAAGCCCGTCGAACCGAGGAACAGCGCCGACAGGGCGGCGAGCACGCCGAGGTAGGGCGGGGCGGCCTGGGTCCCGCCGGTGCCGACGGGATGCCAGCCGTCGGCGTAGCGCGCCCAGAGGTCGGAGACGTCCGCGGGGGCCGGGAGCAGCGCGCCGCCCGCGAGGGCTCCGCCGCCGAGGAGGCTCCGGCACGCCACCAGCGAGACGAGAAGGAGGACGAGGAAGAGGACGGGACCGGGCTTGCGGCCGACCTTCTTGAGCCGGGCGAACTGCTCGATCTCGAGGAAGTCGGCGTCGTCACCACCGGGCCCGGACTCGACGACCCCGTGCCGTGATCCACCGGAGTCGGAATCGGTGCGGCTGCCGAAGTTGCCCGCGATCTGCTCGACCGTCGCACGGACCGTGGCGCCGGCCGGCGGGAACAGGGAGCGTAGCTCGGCCGCGTCCACCGCGCCCTTGCCGCGCGCCCGGCGCGCGGCAAGGATCCTGCCGGGGCGCAGCAGCGTGCCGAAAAGTCCGGCGACCTCGTCGAGCGCCTGTCCGGGCACCTTGCCGACGAGGTAGGCAAGGGTGCGCAGCAGGGTGCCGACGAGGAGGCGGACCAGGGCCCACGGCAGCTGTTTGCCGCGTGCGTTGACCAGCATCGTGTAGACGGCGCCGGCCTTGTCGACGCGGTGCGGACTGGAGACGGAGCGGCCGGCGCAGTCGATGGGGCGTCGTTCCCTGGCGGAGGCCTCTGCGTGACGGAGTACGGCGTCCGGGGCGACGAGTACCCGGTGTCCGGCCAGGTGGGCGCGCCAGCAGAGGTCGACGTCGTCACGCATGAGCGGGAGCCTGCGGTCGAAGCCGCCCAGCTCCTCCCAGACGTCGCGCCGCACCAGCATGCCCGCGGAGGAGACCGACAGCACCGTACGGACCTGGTCGTGCTGGCCCTGGTCCTGCTCGCGCCGGTCCAGTCCGGTCCAGCGACGGCCGCTGTTGGCGATCGAGACACCGACCTCGAGGAGCTGTTTGCGGTCGTACCAGCCGCGCAGCTTGGGCCCGACGATCGCGGCGTGCCTGTCGTTGTCGACGACCCTGAGCAGTTCGGCGAGCGCGTCCGGTTCGGGTGCGCTGTCGTCGTGCAGCAGCCAGAGCCACTGGACCGGTTCGCCGTGCGGGAGCTCCGGCATGTCGTAGGCGTCGTCGCGCCAGCTGCGCGTGACCGGGTCCCAGCCGCTGGGGCGCTTCAGGTAGGGCAGGTCGTCGGGGGTGAGCACCCCGGCCGTGCGGGTCGCCTCGTCGACGGCGGTCCCGAAGCTCGTGCGCCGCGCCAGGTGGAGGACGCGCTCGGCGCCGAGCGCCTCGGTGACCAGACGGGCGGAGTCGTCGGCGCTGCCGGTGTCGGCGGCGACGACGTCCTGTACGGGGCGCTCCTGCCCCAGCAGTCCGTCCAGCACGCGGGGCAGCCAGCGGGCGCCGTCGTGCGAGACCAGCACGGCGGTGACGACGTGCCGGGGGAACTCTGGGGCGGCGGCGGCCGCGTTCGGCGCCGCCGAGTGGCTGTGCACGGACATCGGGGTACGGGCCCTCCGGCCGGGTCCGGAGGGGGTCCCCCCGGGGGCTGCATCGGTGTACACGCGCGCCGCGGCGGGGCGTTGGCGCGTCTCTCGGACGGGGCCCCACACTAACGGTACGGATGTGCGGCCCGTGCCGAGCGGTTGCCCCGTGGAACGGAACACCGCCGGGAGAGGGCCCGCGGGGCGCGCCCGCGGAGAGGGCCCGCGACGGCCGGTGGGCATCTATCGGCGCTGGTGGGCGGCGGCGCCGTGTGCCCGGCGGCGGGCGGCCGGCGGCGCCCGCCCGTCGGGAGTCGCCGGGGGCGCCCGGGGACGCCGGCGCGGTCCGGCCCCGGCCGGACACGGCGACGGCCTGGGGGCCGCACCCTGGTGTGCAGGGGGGGGCCCCCAGGCC
>NZ_JBHZCI010000067.1:0-18952 GCF_042755185.1 Streptomyces sp. NPDC059166
TCCCCCCCCGCGGGTGGGGGGGGGGGGGGGGGTTGGGGGGGGGGGGGGGGGGCGCGGGGGGGGGGGGGGGGGGCGGGGGGCCCCCCCCCCCCCCCCCCACATCACCGGCCTGCCGGGCTCCACGGCGGGGGGACGTGCCCCGGCCTCCGTGGAGCGGTCCCGGCCGTGGTCACTTCTCCTCGAGGACCACGCTGATCACGCTGACGCAGCTGCCCGCGATGATCTCCTTGTCGACGGAGGTCTCCTGGAGGTCCAGCACGGAGTGCGCCTCGACCTCGGGGGTCTCGTTGTTGTCGTCGGCGGCGGGCTTGGTGTTCTCGGACATGGTGGTCTCCGTCCACTCGTCACTGCGCTGGTTCCGGGGCCGGCGGGAGTCCCGCGGTCCGGTCCGGCGGGCTGCTGCCTGCCGTTGCCGAGAAAGTTAGGAGGGCCGGCCTGGGAGACGCTTCGGCGGCGGTATGGCACCGGTATCGCGCCAGCCCGGGAGGGGTTCGCACCATGACGCGGCGGGGCCCGGGAGGCCACGGCACAGCGCCGGCCTGCGCCCATACCGCTCCTGAAGCGGTCGTGGACCGGCGCCGAACCGGTGCGGTGGAGCCTGGGTACGCGCCCGACGCGCCCCGGCCCTCTGAAGGAGGCGGCCCCGCATGGAACTCGGCGAACTCGTCGGCCGCCGGCCCTTCCCCGCCGCCGGCCTGCTGATCGGTCTCACCCGGCGCTGCCCCCTGCGCTGTGCCCACTGTTCGACGGGCTCGTCCCCGCTGGCACGGGAGGAGCCCGACCCCGGGCAGCTCGTCAGGTTCGTCGGTTCCTTCACCCGGGAGAACCGCCCCGACGTCGTCCTGCTCACCGGCGGCGAGCCGCTGCTGCTTCCGTCGCTCGTCGAGGCACTGAGCGCCCGGGCGCGCGCCGCGGGCTCCCGTACCGCGCTGCTCAGCGGCATGTTCTTCGCGCGTTCCCGGCGGATCCCGGCCGCGGTCCTGAGGGCGGTCGGGAAGGTGGACCACTTCTCCGCGAGTCTGGACGCCCCTCACGAGCGGGAGGTCTCCCGCACCGATGTCTTCCGGGCCGTGCACCGGATCCGGGAGGCCGGTGTGCCGGTGAGTTTCCACCTCACCGGCACGGGGGCGGACGACCCGTATCTCGCGGACGTCACCCGCGCCGTCGCCGAGGAGTTCGACGGCCAGGTGCCTTCGCTGGTCAACGAGGTGCGGCCGTTCGGCAGGGCGGCCGCCTGGGCGGCGGCCACCCGTACCGCCCCGGAGCCCGGTTCGGTGTCCCCGTGCGCCATGGCCGCCTGGCCGGTCGTCGCCTTCGACGGGACGGTGCTGGCCTGCTGCAACCAGGACACGGTGGACCTGCGGCCGGCACCGGACCATCTGAGGCTCGGTCACATCGGCTCCGACGACTGGGCCGCGGTGCGCCGGCGCGCCCTGGAGTCGCCGGTGCTGCGCATGATCCGCACGGTCGGGCCCGCGCACCTGGCGGCGCGCTCCGGTGTCCCCTCGGCCGGTCCGTCCTACTGCGACGGCTGCCGGTCCCTCGGTTCCGGCGGCCGGGCGGCCGCCGAGGCCGACGCGGTGGCGTCGGGGGCGGCGGGCGCCCTGCTCGACCTGGCGGCCGCCCGCCGCGGCGCGGCGGACGGACCGGTGGGCGTCGTACGGCGCCACGGCTGCGCCGCGTACGCGCCCCTGGTCGTCGCTGACGGAGCGGTCCTGCCGGCCGGCGGGGGCGGGTCCCGGTGAGCGCCGCCGGCCCCAGCTCCTCGGAGCGGCTGCGGGTGACGCTCGGCCTGCTGGACGGGGACCTGGTCTCCGCCATGGAGCACATGTGGCGCCCGGAGGAGCTGCTGCCGCGCTACCACCGCTATCTGTGCACGATGCACGCGGTCATCCGCGCCTCGGTCCCGCTGATGCTCCGGGCGCTGGAGCGGGCCAGGGCCCTGGAGCCCGGCGGCGACCCGCTGGCGGGGCCCCTGGCGGCGTACCTCCAGGAGCACGTCCGGGAGGAGGAGGGCCATGACGCCTGGCTGCTGGAGGACATCCGGGCGGCCGGCGGGCGGCCCGGCGAGGCGCTCGGCCCGATGCCCCCGCCGCTCGTGGCCCAGCTGGCCGGCCCCCAGTACTACTGGATCGAGCACCACCACCCGGTGGTCCTGCTCGGCTACATCGCCGTCCTCGAGGGGTACGCCCCCGCTCCCGGCCTGACCTCCCGGGTCGCGGCCGTGACCGGCCTCCCGGACGCCGCCCTGCGGACGGTGCGGGAGCACGCCGCGCTGGACACGGGCCACCTGGACGAGCTGTACGCGCTCCTCGACCGGCTGCCGCTGACCCGGCGCCAGGAGTCGGACGTGACGGTCGGCGCCCTGCACTCCCTCGACGCGCTCACCCGGGTATTCGTCCGGCTCGGGCGCTCCGTGACGGCGCCGCCGCCACGGGGAGCCGGATCCCTCTCACCGACGGGAGTCACCCCATGAACCGACCATCCGACGCCGGCGGAGCCCCGCACCCGCCGGATGAGGGCGAACAGCCGCTCCTGCCCGCCGCGTTGTACGAGGCGGGTCTGCCGGTGGACCTGCTCACCGAGGAGCAGCGCCTCGTGCTCAGTCAGCTCACCGAGGAGGAACTGGCGGTGCTGCTGGACATCAAGAGCCGTCTGGACGCGGTGGAACCGGAGGTCCAGGCGCACGGCGAGATCGCCGGCGGCGCCCTGTTCTGAGCCGTGCCGCCGGTGCGGGCCACCCGCCCGGCGGCCCGCACCGGCCCTCGCACACGCTTTCCCGCCTGCCCCGGAGAGTCCGGTGCCCCCGGAGAGAAGGGACCGTCATGAACTGCGCCATGTGCCGCCAGGACCTGCCGGAGGACGCCCGGTTCTGCTCGTCCTGCGGAACACCGTGCGCCGTCGCCGCCGCCCCCGCGGAGGACGAACGCAAGCCGGTGACGGTGCTGTTCTGCGATCTCGTCGGGTCGACGGCCCTCTCGGGCGCCCTGGACCCGGAGACCCTGCGCACCGTGACGCTGCGGTACTTCGAGGCGATGAGCGCGCAGATCGTGGCCCAGGGCGGCACCCCGGAGAAGTTCATCGGGGACGCCGTGATGGCGGTGTTCGGGGTTCCCGTGGTGCGGGACGACGACGCCCGGCGGGCACTGGCCGCGGCCCTCGGCATGCGCGAGGCGCTGGACCGCCTCAACGAGGAACTGGACGCCACCCTCGGCATCAGGCTGACCACCCGGGTGGGCGTCAACACGGGCCAGGTGGTGGCCGGTGGCGACGCGACGGCCCGTCAGGCCCTGGTGTCCGGCGAGACCGTCAACATCGCCGCGCGGCTGGAGCAGAACGCCGGCGCCGGTGAGATCCTCCTCGGCCCGGACACCCTGCTCGCGGCGGGCCCCACGGTGTCCGCCGAGCCGACCGGCCCGCTCCGCCTGAAGGGCAAGCGGGACAGTGTGGAGGCCTACCGGCTGCTGGGGCTGGGCGCCGACGACCCGGCGCTGCTGCGCCGCTTCGACGTCCCCTTCGTCGGGCGCGCCGCCGAGCGGCGGGTGCTGGACGCGGCGCTGGCGCGCACGGTCCGCGAGGGCCGCCCGGTGCTGCTGCGCGTGACGGGGGAACCCGGTGTCGGAAAGACCCGGCTGGTACGCGAATGGCTGGCGCCGCGCGCCTCCGCAGGCGCCATCGGCTACGGCGCCGGCCGGTGCCGCGGTTTCGGGGACCGGGGCACGCTCACCCCCCTCGCCGACGCGCTGCGGGGCCTTCCCGCGCTCTCCGCCACGCCCGGCCCCTCGGAGGGGGCCGTCCCGGCGGCCGGGGACCCCGACGACGCGACGGCCCTGCTGTCCGGGGGGCTGCTGCGCGACGGCACGCCGAACGCCCCCTTCGAGGACCTGTGCGCGGCGCTCGCGGCCGCCCTGGGGCAAGCTGCCCGCGACCGGCCCTTCGTGCTCGTCCTGGACGACGTGCACGAGGCCGCGTCCCTGCTGGTCCGGACGCTGGAACGCCTGGCGGAGGGGGACGGACCCGCCGGGGTGCTGATGGTCTGCGTGGGCCGCCCGGACGGGACGGCCGACGCCACCGGCTGTCTTCAGCTCACCGGGCTGCCTCCTGAGGAGAGCGTGCTGCTCGCCGGGCTGCTGACCCGGCTCGACGGCGGGGCCCGGCCGGTGGACGACCGTCTCCTCGCCCGGGCCGGGGGCAATCCGCTCTACCTGGAGCAGCTTCTCGTGGACGGCCGGGGTGCGGAGGACGGCGGGGAGGGTCAGGGGCTGCCGCCCACTCTCCAGGCGCTGCTCGGCGCGCGTATCGGCGGGCTGGTCCGCGCCGAACGCACCGTCGTCGATCTCGCCGCCGTGCTCGGCCGTGAGTTCACCGCGGCCGAACTGCTGCTGCTGGAGGACCGGGCCCGGCCGGCCGAGCGGCCGGACGCCTCGGCGGTCTCCCTCCCCTCCCCCGGCCGGGACGACCGTCTCAGGCGTCTGGAGGAGGTCCTGGCGGCGCTGGAGCGGCGCCGTCTGGTGGAGCCGGCGCCCTCGGCGGGCCCGGACGGCGCGGCGTACCGGTTCAGCAGCGGGCTGGTGCACGAGGTGACGTACGCGTCGCTGTCCAAGCGGGCCAAGGCGGACCGGCACACCTGGGCGGCGGAACTGCCCGGGGTGCTGCGCGCGGGGGACGGTGCGGTCGGCGGCCACCTCGAACGCGCCGTCCTCTACCGCACGGAGCTCGGGCTGGCCGACGAACGGACCGGCCGGCTGCGGGCTCGCGCGGCCGGTGCCCTCGGCCGTGCGGGCGCCCAGGCCGCCGCCCGGTCCGACCTGGCCTGGGCGGACGACCTGCTGGAGCGGGCGGTCCGGCTGGACCGGGACGACGCGGCAGCGGTACGCCGCCTGGGCGAGGTCCGGGTGGCACTCGGGCGGACCGGGAGCGGGGCCGAACTCCTGCGCCGGGTACGCGACCTGGGGCACGCGACGGTGGAGACGGCGCACGCCTCGCTGGCGCTGGCCGTGCTGGATCCCGCGGGGCCGGGGCCCGGGGTGACCGCCACGGCGCGGGCGGTCCTTCCCGTCTTCGAAGCGGCCGGGGACGCGCTCGGCCTGGCCAGGTCCCATCTGCGGCTCGCCCAGCACCTGCAGCAGGCGGGCCGGCACGAGGAGGCAGGGCGCGACCAGGCGCGCGCCCTGGAGCAGGCGGTACTGGCGGGTGCGGAGCCGGAGCGGGCCGCGGCCCTCGGCGCCATCGGCATCTCCCTGTGGCGGGGTCCGGTGCCGGCCGCCGAGGCGGTGGCGCGCTGCCGTGAACTGCTCTCCTCGCACGGGGAGGGCCGGCCGACCGTCAGACTGACCCTCAACTGCCCCCTGGCCGTGCTCCACGCACTCCTGGACCGCCCGCGCGAGGCGTACGCCTGCCTCGCCGATGCCCGGCAGCTGGCCGGGAAGCTGCGCTTCGCCGAGGCCGAGGTGTTCCTCCCGGTCTTCCACGCCGCGGTGGAATCACTCCTCGGCCACGGTCCGGAGGCACTCGCCCTGCTGGCACGGGCGGACGCGGCGGCCAGGAGCGCCGACGCGGGAGGCATGCGGACTGCAGTGGCCCTGGAGGCGGCCCGGATCGAACTGGACGCGGGCAGGCCCCGTCCGGCGGCGGACTGGATCGCGGACGTCGTCGGGGCACCGGAGCTGAGCCGCGCGGACACCGTCGACCTCGACGGGCTGCGGGCCCGGCTGGCGGCAGCCGGCGGGCGTCCGGCGCAGGCCGTGGGCCTCGCGGACCGTGCCGTACGGGCGTCCCTGCTCACGGACTCGCCCCTGGTGCGGGCCATCGCCGAACTGGACCGGGCGCGGACCCTGCTGGCACTGGGGAGACGGATTCCCGCCCTGGCCTCGGCGCGCGCGGCGGGTGAGCACTTCCTGAGCAAGGGGCACCTGGCCGGGGCCCGGCGGGCGGCGGAGTGCGTGCCTGACGAGGCCATGGTCACCACGACGGAGAGGAGCTGACCGATGAGCGGCACCGGTGCGGGAGCGGGGCTCACCTGGAGCCTGCGCGGGCGGGGGCCCGGGGACCTCCCCGTGCCCGCCGACGAGGGCCCGCCGGGCGGCCTGCCCGCACGGCAGGCGACGGGGCGGGGGGTGCGGGTGTGTGTGGTGGACTCCGGTGTGGAGCGCGACCATCCGCTGGTCGGCGAGGTGAAGAGTTCCTGGGTGGTGGTCAAGGACCCGGAGAGCGGGGAGGTCACCGTCGAACCGACCGGGACCGGCGACACCTGCGGGCACGGGACGGCGTGCGCGGGGATCATCCGGCGTACCGCGCCGGACTGCGAGATCCACAGCGTCCGTGTCCTCGGCGAGCGCTTCTCGGGCACCGGTGAGGTGCTGATGGCCGGGCTGCGGTGGGCGGTGGAGCAGCGCTTCGACGTGGTGAACCTGAGCCTGTCGACGACCCGTACCCGGTTCGCCCAGGAGCTGCACGGACTCGCCGACCGGGCCTACTTCGGGCGCACGGTGATCGTCGCATCGGCGCACAACACGCCGGTGGAGAGCTTTCCCTGGCGCTTCGCCTCGGTGATCTCCGTGGGCAGCCACCAGGAGGACGACGAGCTCCACCTCTACAACCCCGATCCCCCGGTGGAGTTCTTCGGGCCGGGGCAGAACGTGTCCGTGCCGTGGCTGGGCGGCAGATCGATCCGCACCACGGGAAACAGCTTCGCGACCCCGTACGTCGCCGGGCTCTGCGCCCGGGTCCTGTCCGGGCACCCCCGGATGACGGCTTTCCAGCTCAAGAACGCCCTCTATCTGTCCGCGGCCAACGTGCACGCGGTCCCGCGTCCTTCCACAGCGGCAGGAGACAGCCATGACGACTCCGAGAACTGACGCCATGATCCCCTCGTCCCCCTTGCCCCCTCCCGGCGACGACGCCCGGCGCGAGCTGCTCCAGTCCGTGGTCGACGTGGCCCGCGCGATCTTCGGCGCGGCGGCCAGTTCCGTCTTCCTGCTGGACGAGGAGGCCGACGAGCTGGTCTTCCAGGCGGTCTCGGGGGAGGGCGAGGAGTTCCTGGTGGGGCGGCGGTTCCCCGCCGGGCGTGGCATCGCCGGGTGGGTGGCGACCTCGGGCGAGCCGATGGTGGTGGACGATCTGAGCCAGGACCCGTCCTTCGACCGCTCGCTGGCAGAGTCCACCCGGTACGTCCCCGACGCGCTGATGGCCGCCCCGCTGATCAGTGACGCGCGCGTCCTCGGGGTGCTGGAGGTGCTCGATCCCTCGCCCCAGGCCCGGTCGGGCATCCGTGAACTGGATCTCCTGGCGATGTTCGCCCGGCAGGCGGCGGCTGCCCTGCGGGTGGCCGGCGCGCACGCCCCGGGCACCGGCGCGCGGACGCTGGACGGGGAACGGCGTGAGGACGCCCTGCAGTTGCTCGGCAGCCTCGAACGCCTGCTGCGGGGCGCCGGCTGAGGGGGGCCGTACGCTGTGCGTCGCACGGGAGTGGCCGGCGGCCGGTCGGGCAGGAGCCGAGGAGTGCCGGGCCGTGCCCGTGCCGAATCCAGTGGAAGGACACACCGTGAAGCTCGCTTTCTCGACCCTCGGAGTGCCGGGGCTGCCCGTCTCCGAGGTGATCCGGCTCGCCGTGGAGCACGGGTACCAGGGGGTGGAGCTCCGCGCCCACCCGGAGGAGCCGGTGCACCCGGGCCTGACGGCGCTCGAACGGACGGCTGTCGCCGAGGAGTTCAAGCGGGGCGGGGTGGAGATCCTGACCGTGGCCGGATATGTGAAGGTGGCGGCCCCGGGGGACGACGAGACGGTGGTCGAGGGGATCGCCCAGCTGGTGGAGCTGGCCCGCGACCTGGGCGCCTCGAATGTCCGGGTGTTCCCCGGCGGCGGCCAGGATCCGGCCGAGGCCGACGCGGCCGCCGCCCGCCGGCTGGGCGCGGCCGCGCCGCACGCCGCCGACCTGGGGGTGCGCGTCCTGCTGGAGACCCATGACTCGCACCGCGCGGGGGCGGACGTCGCCCGGGTCGTGGGCACCGTGGGCCACGGCCGGATCGGGGCGCTCTGGGACGTGATGCACACCTGGCTGGCGGGCGAGGAACCGGCGGCCAGCCACGCGGTGCTGGCCCCGCATCTGGGATACGTGCAGGTGAAGGACATCGCGTCCGCGGAGGACACGACACCGCTGGCCCTGGGGGCCGGTGTGCTCCCGCTGAAGGCGTGCCTGGACGTGCTGGACCAGGACAGCTGGGTCTGCTGGGAGTACGAGAAGCGCTGGTACCCCGAGGCGGCGCGGCTGCCGGAGCTGCTGGCCGCCGGCCGGGAGCACATCCTGCGGCTCGGTGCTCCGAAGCAGTAGGCGCCCGGTCAGACGCCGGCCTTCTCCGGTGCCGGCACCGGAGGGGCGACGGCCGGCCGGCGGTTGCCGCCCAGCGAGGTCAGGGCGACCCCACCGACCAGTAGGGCCGCCGCGCACCAGCGCAGAGGGCTGATGGACTCGCCGAGGAGGAGCGCGGCCGAGGACATCCCGAAGACGGGCACGAGCAGGGTGAAGGGGGCGACGGACGAGGCCGGGTGGTGGCGGAGCAGGAAGCCCCAGGCTCCGAAGCCGAAGACGGTGGAGATCCACGCGACGTAGACGATGGTTCCGGCGCCGGTCCAGTCGAGCGCTCCCAGTGCCGCGGTGTCGCGGTCCCATCCCTCGAACAGGAGGGAGAGGCCGAGCAGCGGCAGCACGGGGACCGTCGAGACCCACACCATGAAGTTGAGGGAGTCCGGCGGAGCCGCCTTGCGCGTGATCACGTTGGACACGCCCCAGCATGCCGCGGCAAGGACCACCAGGGCGAACGCGAGCACGGGTCCGCCCGCCCCTTCGTCGACCGCGGCGACACCGATACCGGTGAGCGCCACCCCCATCCCGATGACGCGCGTCCTGCCCGGCCGCTCCGAGAGGGCCAGGGCGGCGAAGAGGGCGGTGAAGACGGCCTGCACCTGGAGGACGAGGGAGGAGAGCCCGGCTGGCATCCCCTGGTCCATGCCGATGAAGAGCAGCCCGAACTTGGCCACCCCCAGGACCAGACCCACCCCGATGATCCACTTCCAGGCCACGGTGGGCCTGCCGACGAGGAACACGGCGGGCAGCGCGGCGACGAGGAACCGCAGGGCGGAGAAAAGCAGGGGCGGGAAGTGGGCGAGGCCCAGCTCGATCACGACGAAGTTCACACCCCAGACGGCGGCGACCAGCGCGGCCAGGGCGATGTGGAGGGGACGCATGCGACGAGCATCCGGCGCCGGGACCATGTAGCACCAGCGCCGATTTCTTCATGGTTGGATTAAGCATCGCTCACGCTTCCGCTCCCAGGGGGTTCCGGTGCTCGATCTGTCCCGGCTGCGCGCCCTGCACGCCGTCTCCGTCCACGGCTCCGTCGCGGGAGCGGCCGCCGCGCTCGGCTACACCGCCTCCGCGGTCTCGCAGCAGATCACCAAGCTGGAGCGGGAGACCCGTACGACCCTCTTGGAGCGGCGCGGGCGCGGGGTGGCGCTGACCGAGGAGGCGATCCATCTCGCCTCCACCGCACAGCAGGTCCTGGCGATCGTGGAACAGGCCGAGACGCACCTCGAGGAGCGCCGGGGGCAGCCGACGGGGCGGCTGTCCATCGCCGCGTTCGCCACCGCGGCACGCGGGCTGCTGCCCGGGGTGCTGGCCGAGCTGGGCCGGGAGTACCCGGCACTGGAGACCCGCCTGAACGAGGTCGATCCGCATCTCTCGGTCGACCTGGTCGCCAAGGGGGTGATCGACCTCGCCGTCGCCCACGACTGGGACATCAGTCCGCTGCCCGCGCCCGAGGGCGTCGCACAGGCCGTGCTGGGCGACGACCGCTGCGACCTGCTGGTGCCCGAGGGGCATCCGCTCGCCGGGCGGGAGGCGGTACGCCGGGAGGAGCTGGGCCGGGAACGCTGGGTGTGCCAGCCGCCCGGCACGGTCTGCCACGACTGGCTCGTACGGACGATGCGGGCGGCGGGGTGCGAGCCCGACATCCGGCACCGGGCGGAGGAGAACCACACCCAGCTGGCGCTGGTCGCCGCCGGGCTCGGGGTGGCGATGATCCCCCGGCTGGGACGCGGACCGCTGCCGCCGGGCGTGGTCGCCGTCCGGCTGGATCCCGTGCCGGTGAGGCGGCTGTACGCGCTGTGGCGCACGGAGGCGGCGCGGCGGCCCGCGATCATCGCGGCGGTGTCGGCGCTGCGCGGCCACGCCCCGGCGGCCGGTCTCGACTGACGGCCCGCCTCGCGCCCCGGCGGCCGGTCTCGACTGACGGCCCCGCCCCGCGCCCCGGCGGCCGGTGGCAGCCGGAGGAACCGCCCCGGGCCCGCGCGGTGCCGCCCCACGCCCTGCACCGGAGGACCGCGCGGACGCTCCGGCGCGCCGTGCAGGCAGGCTTCACCCGGCTCCCGCGTGTCCCGGCCTTTCGTCGACCGCCCCCTTGACTGGTAGTTACTTTCCATATATCCGTACCTTCTTGGAAGTTTCTTTCAGCACCGGAAGGGGCTCACGTGCACCACCGCACCTCCAGACGCACCCTCCTCACCGCGACGGCCGCCACCGTCGCGGCCGCGGCGACCGGCACCGCCGCTCTGCCCGGCGTCGCCCTGGCCGCCGGGCCGCGCGCCTCCACGGACAGCCGTCTCAAGCGGCTCATCTCCCGGATGAGCCTGGAGGAGAAGGTCGGCCAGCTCTTCGTGATGCGGGTGTACGGGCACACCGCGACCGAGCCCGACCAGGCGGACGTGGACGCCAACCTCGCCGAGATCGGGGTCCGTGACGCCGCCGAGCTGATCGCCAAATACCACGTCGGCGGCATCATCTACTTCGCCTGGGCGCACAACACCCGCGACCCGCACCAGATCGCCGACCTGTCCAACGGCATCCAGCGGGCCGGGCTGGCCGGCCCCACCCCGGTGCCGCTGCTGGTCTCCACGGACCAGGAGCACGGCATCGTCTGCCGGGTCGGCGAACCCGCGACGCTGCTGCCGGGAGCGATGGCGCTCGGCGCGGGCGGCTCACGCTCCGACGCGCGCGAGGCGGGGCGGATCGCCGGGGCCGAGCTGGCGGCCATGGGCATCAACCAGAACTACGCCCCGGACGCCGACGTCAACGTCAACCCGGCCAATCCGGTCATCGGCGTACGCTCCTTCGGCTCCGACCCGGATTCGGTCGCCTCTCTGGTCGCCGCGCAGGTGAAGGGGTATCAGAGCGCGGGCGTGGCCTCGACGGCCAAGCACTTCCCCGGTCACGGCGACACCAGCACCGACAGCCACACCGGTCTGCCCGTCATCACCCACACCCGGGAGCAGTGGGAGGAGCTGGACGCCCCGCCGTTCCGGGCGGCCGTCGCCGCGGGTATCGACTCGATCATGACGGCGCACATCGTGGTGCCCGCCCTGGACCCGTCGGAGGACCCGGCCACCCTCTCGCACCCGATCCTCACGGGGATCCTGCGCGAGGAGCTCGGTTACGACGGGGTGGTGGTCACCGACGCCCTCGGGATGGAGGGGGTGCGCACCAAGTACGGCGACGAACGGGTCCCCGTTCTCGCCCTGCTGGCCGGCGTGGACCAGCTCCTCAACCCGCCGGACCTCGACGTCGCCTGGAACGCCGTGCTGAACGCGGTACGGGACGGCGAGATCAGCGAGGCCCGCATCGAGGAATCGATCCTGCGCATCCTGCGGCTGAAGACGAAACTGGGCCTGTTCGACGACCCGTTCGTCACCCACCGGGACGTCGACCGAACCGTGGGCGTCCGGTCGCACCTGGCCGCCGCGGACAGGATCGCCGAGCGCACCACGACCCTGCTGGCCAACAAGGGTTCGCTGCTGCCGCTCTCCCGCAGGTCGCACCGGAACATCCTGGTGGTGGGCGCCGATCCGGCGTCCCCGTCCGGGACGACCGGCCCGCCGACGACGACGCTCGCCGGGGCGTTCGAGGAGCTGGGGTTCGTGGCCACCGCGCTCCCCACCGGCACCGCGCCGTCCGCGTCGAAGATCGCGGAGGCGGTGGCGGCCGCCCAGGGCAAGGATGCCGTGGTCGTGGGCACGTACAACGTCTCGGCGACGAGTTCCCAGCGCACCCTGGTCGGCGAGCTCGTGGCGACCGGGGTCCCGGTGATCACCCTGGCGATCCGCAATCCGTACGACATCGCCCAGCTGGCCGGTTCGGGCACCGCCGCGAGCCTCGCGGCGTACTCCTGGACCGACGTCGAACTGCGCGCGGCCGTACGGGTCATCGCCGGGCGGGCCCGCCCCGAGGGGCGGCTTCCGGTGCCGGTGCAGCGCGCAGACGCCCCCGCCCAGTCGCTGTACCCGGTCGGCTACGGGCTGTCGTACCGCCGCACCTGAGGCGGAAACGGCTGTGCCCCGCCCGGTGGAGATCCCACCGGGCGGGGCACAGCCGCTCAGGGCCGCGGTCGCTCAGGGCCGCAGGGTGCCCCGGTCCCTCCGGAGTTCGGCGTCCCGGACGTCCAGGCGGGCGTCGTACGCCGCGAGCGGCTTCGCCTTCGCCGGGTCGGCCTGGACGGCCGCCGGTGCGACACCTGCCCAGCGCAGGATCGCGGCGGTCGCCTTCGCCTTCTCGTCGGCGACCAGACCGGCCACCTTGGACCCGTGGTTGCCGCCGGGCACGGTGTACACGTAGCTGTCCCGGGCGCCCCGTCCGAGCCGGAAGCGCTCGGCGCCCCAGGGGTCGTTCTCTCCGTAGACGTACATCATGTGGTCGGCGTGGTTCCTCACCCAGCTGTCCACGTCCCGCATCGCCGACGGGTCGAACTTCATCGGGATGGAGCGCGGCACGAAGGTGCGCGGGGGCTGGTAGCCGTAGCGGCTGAGGCCGCCGAGCCAGGGCTGCTCGATGTCGGGCGAGCCGAGCTGGGTGCCCGCCTGGTAGTAGTACGGGGTGTAGTTGGACAGCCCCTGGTCGGCGTAGGCCGAGAAGCCCGAGATCCCGTCGATGGAGTCCCAGATCTCCTGGTCGGTGGCGTTCGGGGCGTCGGCGGGGATGGACTCGCAGTCGGCGAGCAGGCTGTACTGCCAGAACGCCCAGACGTAGTCCATCACGACGGCCTCGTACGCCTTGTCGAGGGTGCCGACGGTGTCGAAGGTCAGCCCGTTCTCCGCCGCGTACTCCGCGTACTTCTTCTCCAGCGGCTCACGCCGCACGAGGGCCTCGCGCTGGACACCGCCCAGCCGGTCGCGGCACTCCTTCGTCCCGACCCTGGAGAGGAAGCGGTCGTAGGCGGAATCCTCCTTGTCGACCACGTCGTTGGGGGCGACGTAGGCGACGACGCCGTCCATGTCCTTCGGGTAGAAGCGCTCGAAGTAGGTGGCGGTCATGCCGCCCTTGGAACCGCCGGTGGTCAGCCAGTTCTCGGAGTAGATCCGCTTCAGCGCGGTGAACACCCGGTGCTGGTCGCTGGCCGCCTGCCAGATGTCGAGCTTGGACCAGTCGGCGGGGGCGGGGCGCGACGGGGTGAAGTACCGGTACTCCAGGGAGACCTGGTTGCCGTCGATGATCTGTGTCGGTTCGCTGCGGCTGGGGTTCACCGAGACGTTGTAGCCGCTGGTGAAGAAGACGGTCGGCCGGCTGGTGTCCTTGTGCAGCAGGGTGATCCGCTGCTGGAAGGTGCCCTTGGACGGGTGCCTGTGGTCGACCGGCTGGGTGTAGTTCAGGACGAAGAAGCGGTACCCCGGGTAAGGCTTCTCCTCGATCAGACTCATGCCCGGGATGGCCAGGATGCGGTCCTTGATGTCCTTGCTGCTGCTCTCGATGCCGCTGGTGACGCCGCCCTGCTTCGCGGCCGGTTCCGCGGCGGTGGCCGCTCCGGCCGAGGCCCCGGTCGCACTCACCGTGCCTATGAGCACCGCGAGCGACAGAATGCCTCTGAGCGCCTTGCGCATGCACCCTCCCCTTGATTCACGACAGTGGCCGTGAACCTAGCGGGCGCCACACCCGTCTCGCCAGACCCACTCACGCGTCAGCACAGGATCCACCCGGTCGCGCCCGAGGCGCCCCCGACGGAACCGGAGACGCGGACGCAGCGGTTCAGCGCGTGCACCGTGACCGGACCGGCCAGCGTGGTGAACCGCCCGCTGTCGGTGACCCACCGGCCGCCGCGAGGCTGCAACGACACCTTCATCGCACGCCTGACCCCCGGCTTCTTCGCGACGGCGACGGCGCACGCGTAGGAGCGCGACTTGTGGACGCGCAGCGAACCGGTGGAGAAGGTCACCGTCTTGACCAGCCGTCCGGAGCAGGCGGACGCGGCCTGGGCCCCGCCGCTCCCGGCCGGGCCCAGCACCAGGCCGAGCGCCCCCAGCAGCGGCAGGGCCAGCAGCGTCGCCGCCCCGCGGAGCCCGGCCGTTCGCCGCTCCGATGACCTCAGCGGTCCCGTCACTCCGTCCACCCCATCCGTCTCTCCGTACACCCGTGCGCCCCTTCGACATGGGTGCGCACGGGTGTACGACGCGGGGGAAGGGGTTCCGGGTTCCGCTCCGGCGTCACGGGCAGGACGTCACACCCCGGCCGGGGCGTCCTCCCCTATGCCCTCTCCTATGAAGGTGCGCCACAGCCGGGCGTAGAGGCCGCCCCTGGCGAGCAGTTCGTCGTGGGTGCCGTCCTCGGCGACCCTGCCCCGGTCCATGACCACGACCCGGTCCGCGCGGGCGGCGGTGGTCAGCCGGTGCGCGACGACCAGCGTGGTGCGCCGCCCCGCGAGCCGGTCGGTCGCCTGGTTGACCTGGGCCTCGCTGGCCAGGTCCAGGGAGGCGGTCGCCTCGTCCAGGAGCAGGATGTCCGGGTCGACGAGCTCGGCGCGGGCGAGCGCGATCAGCTGGCGCTGCCCGGCCGAGAGGTTGCGGCCGCGCTCGGCGACCTCGTGGAGGTAGCCGCCCTCCAGGGTGGCGATCATGTCGTGCGCGCCCACCGCCCTGGCCGCTGCCTCCACCTGGGCGTCCGAGGCGTCGGGCAGCCCGTAGGCGATGGCGTCGCGGACCGTGCCCTCGAAGAGGTAGGACTCCTGCGGGACGACTCCGAGCCGGTGCCGGTACGCCGTCCTGTCGAGCCGGCGCAGGTCGGTGCCGTCGGCGGTGACCCGCCCGCTCGTCGGGTCGTAGAACCGGGCGACGAGCTTGACCAGGGTGGACTTGCCCGCCCCGGTCTCGCCGACGAAGGCGACGGTCTGGCCGGCCGGGATCCGCAGATCGACACCGGTGAGGGCCTCCTCGTCCTCGGCGTAGGCGAAGGACACGTCCTCGAAGGCGATCTCCCCGCGCAGCGACGGCACGTCCTGGGGTTCGTCGTGGTCGGCGGTGGAGGTCGGCTCGCGCAGGAGTTCCTGGATCCGGCCGAGGGAGACGCTGGCCTGCTGGTAGCCGTCGAAGACCTGGGAGAGCTGCTGGACGGGCGCGAAGAACAGGTCGATGTAGAGCAGGTAGGCGACGAGCGCGCCGGTGGTGAGCGTGCCGTCGTCGACCCGTCCGGCGCCCACGATCAGCACGGCGGCGGCCGCCACAGAGGCGAGCAGCTGGACGAAGGGGAAGTACACCGAGATCAGCCACTGCCCGCGCACCCTGGCCTGGCGGTACTCGTCGCTGCGCGCCGCGAACCGCTCGGCGCCGTCGCGCTCGCGGCGGAAGGCCTGCACGATCCGGAGCCCGGCGACGGACTCCTGGAGGTCGGCGTTGACGACGCTGATGCGCGTCCGCGCGAGCTCGTACGCCTTGACGCTCTTGCGGCGGAAGAAGAAGGTGCCGACGATCAGCACCGGCAGCGTCGCGAAGACGACCAGGGCCAGCTGGACGTCGAGGACGAGCAGCACGACCGTGATGCCGAAGAAGGTGACCAGCGAGACGAAGGCGGTGACCAGGCCCGTCTGCAGGAACGTGGACAGTGCGTCGACGTCCGTGGTCATACGGGTCATGATCCGGCCGGTGAGCTCGCGCTCGTAGTAGTCGAGCCCGAGCCGCTGGAGCTGAGCGAAGATCTTGAGGCGCAGGGAGTACAGCACCCGTTCACCGGTGCGGCCCGTCATCCGGGTCTCGCCGATCTGGGCCGCCCACTGGACGAGGACGGCGAGCAGGCCGAGAGCGGCGGCCGCCCAGACCGCGCCGAGCGCCATCTTGGTGACGCCGTCGTCGATGCCGTGCCGGATCAGCACGGGCAGGAGGAGGCCCATGCCCGCGTCGGTGGCCACCAGACCCAGGCTGACGAGCAGCGGCAGCCCGAAGCCGTGCAGCAGCCTGCGCAGGCCGTAGGACTTCTCCGGGCGGACCGCGCTCGCCTCGTCGACGGCGGGTACGTCGGTGGCGGGCGGCAGGGCGTCGACCTGTGCCAGGAGCTCGGGGGTCGCGGGCATGCCGGCCGCCGCCGTGTCGCGCTGCTCCTCCTTGCGGATCCACAGCCCCGGGGTGACCCCGCGCTCGGCGTCGAACTCGGCGTCGAGCTCCTCCAGGAGCGCCCGGTCGTCCTCCGGTTCCGCCGCGACCGTCTTCGGCCGGTGTCCCGGGGAGGTGCCGCCCAGCTCGTCCGGGTCGGTGAGCAGCCTGCGGTAGAGGGCGGAGCGGCGCTCCAGCTCCTCGTGGGTGCCGATGTCGGCGAGCCTGCCCCGGTCGAGCACGGCGATGCGGTCGGCGAGGCCGAGCGTGGACCGCCGGTGCGCTATCAGCAGGGTCGTGCGGCCCTCCATGACCTGGGCGAGCACCTCGTGGATCTCGTGCTCGACGCGGGCGTCGACGGCGGAGGTGGCGTCGTCCAGGAGGAGCAGCCGGGGGTCGGTGAGGATGGCGCGGGCGAGGGCGACGCGCTGGCGCTGGCCGCCGGAGAGGGTGAGCCCGTGCTCCCCGACCTTGGTGTCGTACCCGTCGGGCAGGTCGGTGATGAAGCCGTGGGCCTGGGCGGCCCTGGCGGCCTTCTCGATCTGCTCCTGGGTGGCACCGGGGTGGCCGTAGGCGATGTTGGCGCCGACGGAGTCGGAGAAGAGGAAGCTGTCCTCCGGTACGAGCCCGATGGCGGCCCGCAGCGAGTCCTGGGTGAGCTCCCGGACGTCGTGGCCGCCGACGAGCACGGCGCCGTGCGACACGTCGTAGAAGCGGGGCAGCAGGAGCGAGACGGTGGACTTGCCGCTGCCGGAGGCGCCGACGAGGGCGACCGTCTCGCCGGGCTCGATGGTGAGGGAGAAGCCGTCCAGGACGAGGCGTTCACCGGCCCCGTCTTCGGTGTCGTCCCCGCTGCCGTAGCCGAAGCGGACGTCGTCGAACTCGACGCTCGCGGGGGCGTCGGACGGGAGCACCTTGGTGCCGTCGGTCATGGACGGCTCGGTGTCGATGAGCTCCAGTACGCGCTCCACCCCGGCCCTGGCCTGCTGGCCCACGGTGAGGACCATGGCGAGCATCCGGACCGGGCCGACGAGCTGGGCGAGGTAGGTGGAGAAGGCGACGAAAGTGCCGAGGGTGATCTCACCCCGGGTGGCGAGCCAGCCGCCGAGGGCGAGCATCGCGACCTGGCCGAGCGAGGGCACGGCCTGGAGCGCGGGCGTGTAGCGGGAGTTCAGCCGGATCGTGCGGAGCCGGCCGGCGAAGAGCCTGCGGCTGACCTCACGGAGCTTGCCGGTCTCCTGCTCCTCCTGGCCGAACCCCTTGACGACCCGGACGCCGGAGACGGCCCCGTCGACCACCGAGGCCACGGCAGCGGCCTGGCTCTGGGCGTACCAGGTGGCGGGGAAGAGGCGGGCCTTGGAGCGGCGGGCGATGAACCAGAGGGCGGGTGCGACGGCGAGGGCGATCATGGTCAGGGGCAGCGAGAGCCACGCCATGATCACCAGGGAGATCAGGAAGAGCAGGATGTTCCCGATGGTCATCGGGAGCATGAAGAGCAGGCCCTGGATCAGCTGGAGGTCGCTGGTGGCGCGGCCGACGACCTGCCCGGTGGAGAGCTCGTCCTGCCGCTTCCCGTCGAGCCGGGTGAGGGTGCCGTACATCTCGGTCCGCAGGTCGTGCTGGACGTCAAGGGCGAGCCGGCCGCCGTAGTAGCGGCGGACGAAGGTCGCGGCGTAGACGACGACGGCCGCGGCGATCAGGAGGCCGGTCCACACGCCGAGGGAGCGGGTGTGGTCGCCGACGACGTCGTCGATGATCACCTTGGTGATCAGCGGGACGACCGCCATGACACCCATGCCGGCCAGGGACGACCCGAGGGCCAGCACGACGTTGCGCCGGTAGCGCCACGCGTAGCCGGTCAGCCTCCGGCCCCATCCCTGTTGATCCTCGCCTGCCACCGTGCCTCCTGCGTCGCCCGCCTTGCCTACCGCATGTCCCCAACGCGGGCGGTAGCGGATTTCATCCGTCCGCAACAATTCTCGGCCGATGGGCCCGGTGGCTCGGCGGATGGTCCTAGGACCGGAGGGGTAGGAATGCCCGGGCTCCGCGGACGCGGGGCGGCAGGCGAACGGGGACGGACATGGCGAAGGACCAGGCGGCGGAGGCACACCTCGCGGGCCGGCTGTACGCCGTGCTGGCGGAGCTTGAGCGGCTCGCGGTGGGCGAACACCACTCGCTCGGCCGGCCCGACGTACTGCGGAAGCTCGCCGTGCAGCCGGTGAAGCACCTGACCGAGCACCTGCACGCGGCGGGGAAGTACCTGCTGGCGGCCAGGAACCGGGGGGCCGGTACTCGGGCGGCCGCACTGTTCCGGTCGATCCCCGACCTGCTCCCGGCCGGGCACGCGCTGCCCGGTGGGCAGCACGATCAGGCACTCGTGGAGAGCTTCCACGCGGGCGTGGCCGCCCAGCGGGAGGAGATCGCGAAGGCGGAGTGAGAGGAGCCGTGGGGGGGGGGGGGGGGGCGGGCCCCCGGGCCGGGGGGGCGGACGGGGGGGGGGGGGGGGAAAACAAACAAACCCCCCGGCCAACCCCCCCCAACACAAAAAAAAAAAAAA
>NZ_JBHZCI010000068.1:0-18473 GCF_042755185.1 Streptomyces sp. NPDC059166
TCTTCCTCCTCAACACCGCTTTTGATTGCGGGGGGGGGGGGGGGGGCCCCGCCCCCCCCCCCCCCCCCGGGGGGGGGGGGGGGGGCGCGCCCCCCCCCCCCCCCCGGCCCCGGGCCAGCCCCCTTGGACAGCGGAAGGCCGAGAACACCCATGGCACCACCCGAAGCAGTAACCGAGGCACCGGAGGCGGCCGGCCCGACCGCCCCCGTCGTGCTCGAAGCCCGCTCGGTGAGTAAACGGTTCCCCGGCGTCGTCGCCCTCGACGACGTCACCTTCTCCCTGCGCGCCGGGGAGACCCACGCCCTGGTCGGGGAGAACGGCGCCGGCAAGTCCACCCTCATCAAGGTTTTGACCGGTGTCTACCGGCCGGACGGTGGTGAGCTGAGGATGACGGGTGAACCCGTGCGGTTCGCCCGGCCCTTCGAGGCGCAGCAGGCCGGGATCTCCACGATCTACCAGGAGGTCAACCTCGTCCCGCTGATGAGCGTGGCGCGGAACATCTTCCTCGGCCGCGAGCCCCGGAACCGCTTCGGCCTCATCGACTTCGGCCGGATGCACCGCGAGACGAGCGAACTGCTCGACGGATTCGGCGTGCGCGTCGATCCCCGGCGCCCCCTGCACACCCTCGGGGTCGGCACCCAGCAGATGGTCGCCCTCGCCCGCGCGGTGTCGGTGAACGCCCAGGTCGTCATCATGGACGAGCCGACATCCTCGCTCGAACCGCGTGAGGTGGAGACCCTCTTCCGCGTCATCGAACGCCTCCGCGGCCAGGGCATCGCCGTCGTCTACGTCAGCCACCGCATGGACGAGCTCTACCGGATCTGCGACCGGGTCACCGTCCTGCGCGACGGCCGCCACATCCACACCGGCGACCTCGCCGGCCTCGACCGGATGCAGCTGGTCTCCATGATGCTCGGCCGCGACCTGTCCGAGGTCCGCCGAGACGGCGTCACCAACTTCGCGGCGGAGGGACACGAGGCGTCCCGTACGCCCGTCCTCACCGCCACCGGCATCTCCAGCCGCCTCCAGCTCCACGACATATCCGTCTCCCTGTACGCGGGAGAGGTGCTCGGCCTCGGCGGACTCCTCGGCTCCGGCCGCAGCGAGACGGCGAAGGCGCTCTCCGGCGCGCTGCACGTGGACTCCGGCGAGATCGCCGTCGACGGCACTCCCCTGAAGCGGCTCACCCCCGCCGCCGCGATCCGGGCCGGCATCAGCCTGCTGCCCGAGGACCGCAAGGCCGAGGGCATCGTGCCCGGTCTCTCCGTCCGCGAGAACATCGTGCTGGCGGCGATGCCGCGCCTCTCCCGGGCCGGTGTCGTCTCGCGCGCCAAGCAGGACCGGATCGTCGACATCTTCATGAAGCGCCTGCGGATCAAGGCGTCGAGCCCGGAGCAGAAGGTCGGAGAGCTCTCAGGCGGAAACCAGCAGAAGGTCCTGCTGGCCCGCTGGCTCTGCCTGGAGCCCAAGGTGCTGCTCCTCGACGAACCCACCCGCGGCATCGACGTCGGCGCGAAGGCCGAGGTCCAGAGCCTCATCGACGACCTCGCCCAGGAAGGGCTCGCCGTCCTGCTCATCTCCTCCGACATCGAGGAGCTCATCGAGGGCGCCGACCGGATCGTCGTCCTGCGCGGCGGCGCCGTCGCGGGCGAACTGTCGGGCGAGGACGTGGCCGAGGACCGGCTGCTCGAAGTGCTCGCCGACCACGCACCGGAGGCGGACCGGGCCCCGGCCGCACAGGAGGACCCCCGATGACCCAGACCGCCGTGGCCCCGCCCACGAAGAGCGACCGGCCCGAATCGCCGGCCGGCCCGTTCGCACGGCTGCGTGACCCCGCCTGGTACCAGCGGTACGGCGTGTACGTCGCCGTCGGGGTGGTGCTGCTCTTCAACGCGCTGTTCACCGAACACTTCATGACCGCCGACAACTTCCGCACCCAGCTCGTCCAGGTCGCCCCCATCGTCATCGTCGCCCTCGGCATGGCGCTGGTCATCGGCACCGAGGGCGTCGACCTGTCCGTCGGTTCGACGATGGCGCTCGCCGCCGCGTTCCTGCCGCTCTACCTGGGCTACGGACTCGTCCCGGCCCTGGTCGTGGCCCTCCTCGCGGGCGCCGTCGTCGGAGCCGTCAACGGCGCCCTCGTCTCACTCGTCGGCCTGCAGCCCATCGTCGCCACCCTCGCCCTCTTCGTCGGAGGACGGGGACTCGCCCTGGTCATGGCCGACGGCCAGCTCAAGCAGATCGTCAACCCCGACCTGCTGTCGCTCGGCACCGGATCCTTCCTCGGCATCCCCCTGGTCGTCCTCATCGCCGGAGTCCTCGCCTGCGCCGTCGCCTTCCTGGTGCAGCGCACCACCTTCGGCCGCCAGGTCGTCGCCGTCGGAGGCAACCGTGCCGCCGCGGGCCTCGCCGGCCTCCCCGTGAAGCGTGTCCTCATCGGCGTGTACGTGATCTGCGGGGTCCTCGCCGCCCTCGCCGGCATCCTCGCCACCGCCCGGCTCACCGCCAGTGACCCGTCCTCGCTCGGCACCCTGATGGAACTCTCCGCCATCACGGCCGTCGTGGTCGGCGGCACCCCGCTGAACGGGGGATCCGTCCGGGTCCTGGGCACCGTCGCGGGCGCCCTGCTCATGCAGCTGCTGCGCGCCACCCTCGTCAAGCACGACCTGCCCGACTCCACCGCACAGATCGCCCAGGCGGCCATCATCATCGCCGCCGTCTACGTCGCCCGGGAGCGTCGGTCCCGATGAACGAAACCAAGCCCGCCACCGCCGTCGTCCGGACCGAGGTGGCCGAGAAGACCCCCGCGGCCCCCTCCGTACCCCCGTCCGCCGGCACCGAACCGACCGGCCGGCAGCGTGCCGCCGAACTCCTCCAGCGCCAGGGCGTCCTGGCCGTCCTGCTCGCCGTCGTGATCGTCGCGTCGTTCATCTACCCGACCTTCGCGTCGCTCGACAACGCCCGAGGCATCACCATCCAGGCGTCCTTCCTCGCCGTGGTCGCCCTCGGCATGACCATGGTCATCATCACCGGCGGCATCGACCTGTCCGTCGGGTCGGTCTTCGCACTCGGGGGAGTCCTCGCCGCCTGGGCCTCGCAGTACGGCTTCCTCGCCGCACTGCTGCTGCCTCTGGTGGTGTGCGGGGGGATCGGCCTGCTCAACGGCTTCCTGATAGCCCGGGGGAACATGGCCCCCTTCATCGTCACGCTGGCCACCCTGCTGGGAGCCCGCGGCCTCCTGCTCTCCCTCACCGACGAGGGCGCGACCACCTACCTCGTCCCCAAGGACTCCGCCTTCGGCGAGCTCGGCCAGGGCGCGGTCTGGGGCTTCGGCTACCCGATCATCATCGCCCTGGTGCTGTTCGGCGCCGGAGGACTGGTCCTGCAGCGCACCTCGTTCGGGCAGACACTCTTCGCGGTCGGCGGCAGCAGCGACGCCGCCACCCTGATGGGGCTCCCGGTCGCCCGTACCAAGATCCTCGTCTACACCCTCAGCGGTCTGCTCGCCGGACTGGCCGGCGCGCTCAACGCCGCCCGGCTCTCGTCCGGTGTCACCATCGTCGGCGTGGGCATGGAGCTCGACGCGATCTCCGCGGTCGTCATCGGCGGCACCCTACTCGTCGGAGGCGCCGGATCCATCAGCGGAACCCTCTGGGGCGTCCTGCTGCTGGCCGTCATCCAGAACCTGATCAACCAGATCGGCTCGCTCAACTCCTCGTACCAGTCGGTGGTCAGCGGCGGTTTCCTTATCGTTGTCGTGGTGGCCCAGCGCTATCTGGCGCGCAGTCGCAGAAGCACCTGACGACGAGCCGGCCGGTCACGGCCGGAGCACCCGAACCAAGACGAGCCGAGCCGAACCAAGGAGTGCCGTGGGCGTCAGCCTCAAGGACGTTGCACAACGGGCGGGCGTGTCCATCAAGACCGTGTCGAACGTGGTGAACAACTATCAGCACGTCACGCCGGCCATGCGCGCCAAGGTGCAGCAGGCGATCGACGAGCTCGGCTACCGGCCGAACCTCACCGCGCGCCATCTGCGCAAGGGCCGTACCGGCATCATCGCCCTCGCCGTGCCCGAATTCGGCAACCCGTACTTCGCCGAGCTCGCCGGGGCCGTCATCGACGCGGCCGCCCGGCACGACTACACCGTCCTGGTCGACCACACCGCCGGCCTCAGGGAGAAGGAACTGCTGGTCAGCCAGGGCTTCCGGTCCCATGTGATCGACGGTCTCATCCTCAGTCCCATCCACCTGGAGACCGAGGACCTCATGGCGCGCACCGAGACGGCGCCCCTGGTCCTCCTGGGCGAACGCGAGTACGAGGCGCCCTACGACCACATCGCCATCGACAACGTGGCGGCGGCCAGGGCCGCCGTGCGCCACCTCGTCGGCCAGGGAAGACGGCGGATCGCCTTCCTGGGGTCACGGACCGGACGCGAACGCCAGCCCGCCCACCTCAGGCTCCGGGGCTGGCGCGAGGAGCTCTCCGCCGCCGGCATCACCCCCGACGAGTCCCTCGTCGTCGTCACCGACGGCTACGGCCGGGAGGACGGGGCGGCGGGCATGGCACAGCTCCTCGACCGGGACGCCCGCCCCGACGCCGTGTTCGCGTACAACGACCTCATCGCCATCGGTGCGATGCGGACCCTCACCGAACGCGGCCTGCGCATCCCCGAGGACGTCGCGGTCGTCGGCTTCGACGACATCGAGGAGAGCCGCTACACCACCATCACACTCACCACCATCGCCCCCGACAAGGAAGCCATCGCCCGGCTCGCCGTCGACAGCCTCGTCGAACAGCTGAAGGGCACACCCGTCGCCGAACCGCGCAGGCCACGCCCCGGCTACCGCCTCGTCGTCCGCGAATCCACCACCCACGGGCCCGGAGCGGGCCCCATCGAGGACCTCTGATGCCGCGCCCCACCGTGCACCGCACCCCCTTCGGATCCACCCACGGGACCCGGACCGATCTGTGGACCCTCGACAGCGGCACGGGCGTCCGTGCCGAGATCCTGACCTACGGCGCGTCGCTGCACAGCCTCACCGTGCCCGACACGGACGGAGCAGAGGCCTCCGTCGTACGGTCGCTCGCGACCCTCGACGACTACACGGCCAAGCACCCCTACTTCGGCGCCGTCGTCGGCCGCTACGCCAACCGCATCGCGCACGGACGCTTCGTCCTGGACGGGGCCGAACACCACATCCCGGCCAACGACCGCGGCCACGCCCTGCACGGCGGACCGGACGGCTTCCACACCAAGGTCTGGACGGCCGAGGAGGACCGCGGAGACGACAGCGTGTCCGTGCGCCTCACCCTTCACAGCCCCGACGGGGACATGGGCTTCCCGGGAGCTCTGGACGCCACCGTCACCTACACCCTCGACACATCGGGCACCCTGGCCGTCGACTACGCCTCGGTCACCGACCGCCCGACCGTCGTCAACCTCACCAACCACGCCTACTTCGACCTGGCGGGCCACGGCGACGTCCTGAGCCACCGCCTGGAGGTCGACGCGGACACCTATCTGCCGGTGGACGACGACGGCATTCCGCTGGGTCCCCCGGCCGAGGTGGCCGGAACCCCGTTCGACCTCACCACCCCACGGCTCCTGTCGGAACGACTCGCCACCGAGAACGGGCAACTGCGCGCCGCGGGCGGCTTCGACCACTGCTGGGTCCTGCGGGACCCCGGAAGCGGTCTCCGCCGGGCCGCACGGCTCACCGCCCCGGAGGCGGCCCGGGTGATGGAGGTGTGGACGACGGAGCCCGGCATCCAGGTCTACACCGCCAACCAGCTCGACGGTTCCTTCACCGACGGGACAGGCCGCCGTCACGAGCGGCACGGCGCGATCTGCCTGGAGACCCAGCACCTGCCCGACTCACCCAACCGGCCGGACCTGCCCAGCCCCGTGCTGCGCCCCGGGGAGACGGCTCGCAGCAGGACCGAACTGCGCTTCCCGCATCTGGCCGGCCGGGACCTGACCGCATAGGGCAGGCCACGCCGAACACGGCTCGGGCACCCCGGCATCACACCGCGGCCGGTCACGCGCATCCGCGTGGCCGGCCGCGTCATGATCACTTCAGGTACGGGCCCGCCGTCCCGATCTTCCCCGGGGCCGCGTTCGAGCCACCCAGGTCGAGGACGTACACCCGCAGGTTGCCCTTCCCGGGCGCCGCGACCGTCAGCGTGCCCCCGCTCACCACCTTGGTGTCACCCGTCACGGCGTCCTTGTAGGTGCCGTCGGGGATGCCCGTGTAGGTGGCCCCGCCCGTGACCGTCACCAGCGCGAAGCTGTCGACGCCGCTCGCGGTGTCGGTGTACCGCCGCTTGTACGCCATCGAGCCGGTGATGCCCTCGGTGGAGTACTGCCCCATCTGGAGGGCGGGCACGGCCCGCCGGATCTGGTTGAGCCGCTGCACGTGCTTGACCAGCGGTTTCGCCAGCGTTCCGGCGACGGCGCCGGACGCCGAGGAGACCGTGCCGAAGTCCGAGGCCTGGACCTCGCCCGCCAGGTGGTCCCCGAAGTAGGCGCGCCCGGTCGTCGCCAGCGGACAGGTGGGTCCGCAGTCGATCTTCTTGCCGGCCTGGAACTCGATCTCGGAGCCGTAGTACAGCGTGGGGATGCCCCGGAACGTCCACATCAGCGACATGTTCTCGGCCCAGGCGTCGGTGCCGCCCGCGTAACGCTCGCTGCTCTTGTTGGGCCCGTAGTCGTGACTGTCGACGTACACGACGTTGTACGTGGCGTCGTTGTAACTGTCGTCCGAGTCCTTGCCGTTGCTGTACGCGTTGTTCGCGTCACCGAAGTTCATGTGCATCCGCATGTCGATGACGTTCATCCCGGAGAACTTGCTGTGGTCCGGGGTGTGGTAGCTGTTGCCGTTCAGGAACGCGTTGGTCGACGTGGGCTGCGACCCGGTGCCCTGCTGCTGCTCGTAGTCGTACATCTCGAGCGCGGCCTTCCCGTCGTCCGCGTCGTACTCCCTGCGCTCCTTCCAGGTGTAGAACTGCGCCGAGTGGTTGACCGAGCCGCGGTTCCACTTGTCGTTGACGAAGGCGGCGACCTCTCCGAAGACGAAGAAGTTCTCGGCGGCCTCGGCGCCGAACCGCTGCGTCACGCGCTCCTGGATGGCCGGGAGGAAGCGGCGGTTCCAGGTCGTGCGGGGGATGTGCACCGCCGTGTCGACGCGGAAGCCGTCGACACCCATGTCGATGTACTTGTCGTAGGCGCCGATCAGGTAGTTCTGCACGGGCGCGCTCTCCGTGTTGAAATCGGCGAGGTCCTCGTGCAGCCAGCACGAACGCGAGTCCTCGCCCTCCCAGTTGCCGATCCAGCAGTTGTGGTAGTACGCCTTGGGGAACATGCCCGATGTGGGGTTGGGCCACTGGCAGTTGTAGATCCGGTAGCCCTCCGGCGACGTGTACTGCGTCGGAGTGCCCCAGTTGACACAGGTGTTGCCCGCGGGCTCGGCCGTGGACCACAGGTCGCCGTTGTAGTACGACTTCCCGGACTTGGTCTCGACGCTCAGCCCGTCGTACTCGAAGCCGTCGTTCCTCTCGTCGTAGTACCAGCTCCACTGGGTGTCGCGCACGCCGTACGTCTTCGGGGTGAACAGCCCCTTGGCGCCCCACCGTGAGGAGTGGTTGTAGACGACGTCCTGGTAGATCTTCATGCCCTTGGCGTGCGCCGCGTCGATGAGGTCCTGGTACGAGGCGCCGGCGGACTCGAGCCGGGCGTCCACCTTGTAGAAGTCGTAGCCGTGGTAGCCGTGGTAGTCGTAGTCGGAGCGGTTCAGGACCACGGGGGTGATCCAGACCGCGGACATGCCGAGGCCCTTGATGTAGTCGAGCTTCTCGATCAGGCCCTTGAAGTCGCCCCGGAACATGGGGTCGTCGTTGGCGGCGTTCCCCGACTTGGTGTGCTGGCTGCCGCCCCGGTTGTTCGTCGGGTCGCCGTCGTTGAAACGGGCGGTGAGCACGAAGTAGATCGGGTCCTTGCGCGGGTCCGTGCCCAGGGGCTTCCCGGCGGCGGGGGCCGTCGGCTTGTCCCCGGTCGTCACGGTGGCCGCGGCGGAGGCGGCCGAGACGTTCCCGGCGGCGTCGACCGCTCTGACGGTGTACCGGTACTCCGTCCTGGCCTCGAGACCGGTGTCCGAGAACACCGTGGAGCCGACGTCGCCGACCACCGTGCCCTTCGTCCCGCCGGCACGGGTGACCTGGTACTTCGTCACACCCCGGTCGTCCGTCGAGGGATCCCAGGTCAGAACGACCGACACCCCTTCCGCGCTCGCTCTCAGCCGGGCCGGAGCCGTCGGGGCGCTGGTGTCCGGTGCCTCCGCGGCGCACGGGTCCTCGGCGCCCGTCGTCACCTTCCTGTCCTTCACCGTGGTGAGGCCGGTGGGAAGCGTGTAGTTGCTCCCGTTGTTGTTGTCCCAGACTCCGTTGCCGTTGTTGAAGGCGGCCAGCATCGAGGTGGCCGTGCCGAGCCCGACCGTCTTCCTGACCCAGCCCGTGCAGGCCGGCTCCATACCCACTCCGGGCACGGTGGTCCAGGATCCGCCTGCCGGCTGGTAGTGGAGGTTGGCCGTCGTCCAGCCGACCGTGGCCGTCGAGTAGTAGACCGAGGCGGTGTTGCCGTCCTCCTCCGGATCGGTCCCGGCCTCCGCGCACGGGTCGCTGTGGGCCACCACACCGTCCTTGACGGTGATCGCACCGGTGCCCAGGGCGTAGTTCCTGCCGGCGTTGTTGTCCCACACCCCGGCGCCGTTGTTGAACGTCGCGGACAGACCGGAAGCGCCACCCAGGTCGACGGTGCGTTTCACCCAGTCCGTGCAGGCGGGTTCCATGGCCGCACCGGGGACGTTGGTCCAGGCCCCGCCGTCGGGGGCGTAGTGCAGCTTGTAGGACGACCAGTTCTTGGTCTTGGTGTAGTAGAAGACGGTGGCCGAGGACTCCGACGCGGCCGCCGGAACGGCGGATCCGGCGCCCGGAGGCTCCGGTGCGGGGGTGAGGAGGCCCAGCATCACCGTCGCCGCGACGGCGGCGGCCGCGGGGCGGCCGAGCAGCCGGACAGGGGTGCGTCTCATTCGTGTGTCTCCAGGGGAGGGTCGCGGGCGGGTGGGCCGCGACTGCCGACAGCACGGCCGCTCCTGGGGAGCGGCCGTCAGGATTCCGCCGGAGAACCCGGACGCGCCTCGGGGTTCGGGCGAGCGGTGCGCACCGACAGCAATTCCTGTCAGTGTCTTGCTGCAATCTCTTGCATCGAGGAAGTTACCGGGGCATGACAGGTCCGTAAAGGGGTCCGGCGTGCGAGTGATCCCGGGAATGCAGGGGTAAGCGACGGCGTTCCGCGATGCATGACCTACTTCGTCGGTGTCACGGTGCGCGGTTACGAACTCGACACCCACGGCCATCTCAACCAGGCGGTCTACCTGCAGTACGCCGAGCACGCGCGCTGGGAACTCCTCCGCGAGGCGGGACTGCCTCAGGAGAAGCTCCTGGACCACGGAATCGGTCCGGTGCAGCTGGAGGTGACGGTGAAGTACCTACGGGAGCTGCGCGGTGGAGAGCGGGTGCGCGTCACCTGCGAACTGCTCCACGGCGCACGCAAGACCTTCGGCATCCGGCAGCAGATCATCAAGGAGGACGGCGCAGTGGCGGCGGAGATCACCGGGGTAGGCGGGATCCTCGACCTGAAGGCCCGTCGGCTGATCCCGGACCCGGCCGGCCGGTTCGCCGAACTGGCCGAGAAGCCCGAGCTGCTCGGGATCGCCACCGACTGAGGCGGGTGGCCGTCAGGGCCGGGGCGTCTGCCCCGACGCCAGCTTCGTGATCGCCCGGTCCAGACGCCGCGCCCTGAGCCCGGGCGTCCTCGCCGTAAGCAGGTGCAGGACCACCAGGTAGCGCTCCGTCTTGCCGAGCGTCTCGAAGTGATCGGCGGCCCGGGGCTCGGAGGCCAGCGCCGCCGCGAGGTCGGCGGGCACGGTGGCCTCCCTCTGCGAGGGGTACGCCGCGGCCCAGCGCCCGTCCTCCCGCGCGATGCGCACCTGGGCCTCGCCGGACTCGCGCATCCGGCCCGCGGCCGACAGGGCCTCCACCTTCCGTACGTTGACGAGGGACCACGCGCTGCCCGGCCGCCTGGGCGAGATCCGCTGGAGGTAGTAGGTCTCGTCGAGCGACTTGCGCTGCCCGTCGATCCACCCGTAGCAGAGCACCGTGTCGATGATCTCGGACGCCGTGACCGTCTTGATCCCGGTGCTCTTCTTCGCGACCTTGATCCACAGGCTGGGCGTCACGGCGTGGTGCCCGTCCAGCCACCGCTCCAGCTCGTCGGGGCCTGTGAAGAACAGCGGCTCCGTACCCGGGCCGGCGCCCGCCTTCCTGCCGCGGTCGTCGGCCGGCGAGGTGTCCGCCTGTCTCTGCGAGGAGTTCATGACCGCAGGCTAGCCGTGCGACAGGTCAGAAGCTGACCTGATCGGGGCGGCCCCCGCGGACTCGGTCCTGCTGATGGTGAGGTGATCTTCACTCGCCCGGCCGGGCCTTCGCCCTCCGATCGTTGCGCTGTCCGGCTGACACGGCTCAAGGCCTGCCCCGGTTGTGGACGAAGGGTCAGGTGTTCGCACGTCGTGGGCCTGACCAGGCCCGCGGCCCGTCTTCACCTCCAAGGGAGAACGTATGCGCCTGCGCGCCCGCTGGGCACCAGCCGCTCTACTGCTGATCGCGCCCCTGATCGGCACCACCACGGCCACGGCCGACACCGGCGAGACGCTCGTGCCGGTGCAGAAGTCCACCCGCGCCGTGCCCGGTCAGTACATCGTCACCCTGTCGCCGGACCAGGCTCCGGGCGCCATGGCCGAGCAGCTAGGGGTCGACACCCTCTTCACGTACAGCAAGGTCCTGCACGGCTTCGCCGCCTCCCTGACGGCCGAGCAGCTGAAGGAGGTGCGCGGATCGGCCGGGGTCCAGGCGGTCGAGGAGAACAGCGAGGCGTCGGTCTCGCCGCCTGCGGCCAAGACGGTGTCGGGACAGCGGGTGGCCGCCGGAAGCTGGGGTCAGGACCGTATCGACCAGCGAAACCTTCCGCTGGACGGCGCCTACGAGGCGGCGGGCACGGGGCAGGGGGTGACCGCCTACATCCTGGACACCGGGATCGAGGCCGCCCACAGCGAGTTCGGCGGCCGGGTGGGTCCCGGGTACGACGCGATCGGCGACGGCCGTGACGGCGAGGACTGCAACGGTCACGGCACGCACGTGGCCGGGACCGTCGCCGGCGCGACGTACGGGGTCGCCCCCGGTGCCTCGCTCGTTCCGGTGCGCGTACTCGACTGCGAGGGCTCGGGCACCTGGGCCGGGATCATCGCGGGTCTCGACTGGATCGCCCAGAACGCCGAGCAGCCCGCCGTGGCCAACGCCTCCCTCGGTGGTCCCGCGTCCCAGGCCGTCGACGACGCGTTCAACGCACTGGCGGAGGAGGGCACCCTGCCCGTCGTCGCAGCGGGCAACGAGAACCAGGACGCGTGCGACGTGTCGCCGGCCCGTGCGGACGGAGTGCTCGCCACGGGCGCGAGCGACAAGCAGGACCGTCAGGCCACGTTCAGCAACTGGGGCACCTGCGTCGGGCTGTACGCTCCCGGCGTCGACATCGTGTCCGCCAAGCTCGGCGGCGGATCCACCACGCTGAGCGGTACGTCCATGGCCAGCCCGCATGTCGCCGGTGTCGCGGCTCTCTACAAGGAGCAGAACCCGGACGCGACACCTCAGCAGGTCGCCGACCAGCTCGCCGCGGACGCGACCCCGGACGTCCTGACCGGTCTGGGCGCCGGCTCCCCGGACCGGCTGCTGTACACCGGCGGTCTCTGACCGGCTGGTGAACCAGGAGGCCGACGGTCGGCCGCACCACCGAGCGGGGTCCGCGTTCCGCGGGCCCCGCTCTTCCGTGTGCCGTGGAGCACGCCCTCGATCAGGCACTTTCCTCGAACTTGCGCCATTGCGCAAATTTCTTACGTGGGTGGAGCGCTGGCCAGGCTGTCCGTCCTGTGCGCAGAACTCGGTGAAATGGCGTGCACAGAAGCCCATTTGATGGCCTGTGCGCTTCCGTACCCGCGCTCCCTTTTCTGTCCCAACCGTGGACGCTTCGGCCCTTGTCTGCAACTCTCTGACGGCAAAGCGCAAAACTCAGCTCGGCAAGCGCAGAAATAAGCGCCTCCGGGCTGATCAACAGAGCCGCGCCCTCGGCGTGTCCCGCGTCGTGGCCCGAAGATCGGGGACCTATGAGAGCCCAACGCTGGAGATGGCGGGCGTTGTCCGCCGTCGTCACCACCAGTCTTCTGATGATCGGATGGCCGTCGCTCACCGCCTCGGCGGCCGACGGTCCCAACATCGCCGCAGGACGGACGGCGACCGCGAGCAGCGCCGGCGAGTACGTCGCCCGCAACGTGACCGACGGCAACCAGGCGACCTACTGGGAAGGGACGGGCAGCCTCCCGCAGTGGGTGCAGGCGGACCTCGGAGCGACCGCCCGGGTCGACGAGGTGAGGCTCAAGCTTCCTGCGGGATGGGAGACCAGACAGCAGACGCTCTCGCTCCAGGGAAGCGCCGACGGCACCAGCTTCGCGACTCTGAAGTCCTCCGCCGCGTACACCTTCAGTCCCGGATCCTCCAACGAGGTCAGGATCTCCTTCCCGGCCACGCAGACCCGCTTCGTGCGGGTGAACATCACGGCCAACACCGGCTGGCAGAACGCCCAGCTCTCCGAACTGGAGGTCCGGGCGGCAGGGGAGTCCTCGGCCGACCTCGCCTCGGGCAGGACGCTCACGGCGAGCAGCTACACCGAGACCTACACGGCCTCCAACGGAAACGACGGGAACCGTGCCAGCTACTGGGAGAGCCGGAACAACGCGCTTCCGCAGTGGATCCAGGCCGACCTGGGCTCCTCCGTCCGCGTCGACCGCGTGGTGCTGCGCCTGCCCGACGGCTGGGAGCAGCGCACCCAGACGCTGAAGATCCAGGGCAGCACCAACGGTTCGGACTTCGGTGACCTGACCGCGTCGAAGGCCTACACCTTCAACGCGGCGGGAGGGCAGTCGGCGACGATCTCCTTCGACGCCACCACCACCCGCTACGTCCGGGTGCTCGTCACCGCCAACTCCGTACAGCCGGCCGGACAGCTGTCCGAGCTGGAGGTGTACGGGCCGAGCTCCGGGGACACGCAGGCGCCGACGGCGCCCGCGGATCTGGCGTTCACCGAGCCGGCGACCGGGCAGATCAGGCTGACCTGGAAGGCGTCCTCGGACGACACCGGCGTCACCGGATACGACGTCTACGCCGGGAACGACCTGCTCACCACCGTCGCCGGCGGCGTCACCACCTACACCGACACCCGGCCGGCCGACGAGACGGTCTCGTACCGCGTGCGCGCCAGGGACGCGGCGGGCAACGTGTCCGGCAACAGCAACACCGTCACCCGCACGGGTGCCTCCGGCGACACGCAGGCGCCCACCGCGCCGTCCGGCCTGGCGTTCACCGAGCCGTCAGCCGGGCAGATCAAGCTGACCTGGAACGCCTCCACGGACAACAAGGGCGTCACCGGTTACGACCTCTACGCCAACAACGTGCTCCGCAAGAGCGTGGCAGGTGACGTCACCACGTACACCGACACCCAGTCGGCGGCCACGACCGTCACCTACGTCGTGCGGGCCAGGGACGCCGCGGGCAACATATCCGGCGCCAGCAACAGCGTGACGCGCAACGGATCGCCGTCCGCCTCCTCCAACCTCGCCGTCTCCAAGCCGATCACCGCCTCCTCCGTGGTCCACACCTTCGTCGCGGCCAACGCCAACGACAACTCGCTCACCACCTACTGGGAGGGTGCGGGCGGCAGCTACCCGAACACCCTCACGGTCAAGCTGGGCGCCAACGCCGACACCGAGAGCGTCGTCGTCAAGCTCAACCCCGACAGCAGTTGGGGAGCCAGGACGCAGAACATCCAGGTCCTGGGGCGTGAGCAGAACGCCACATCGTTCACGAGCCTGGCCGCCGCCAAGGACTACGCGTTCAGCCCCGCCACGGGCAACACGGTGACGATCCCGGTCACCGCCCGGGTGGCCGACGTGCAGCTGAAGTTCACCGCCAACAGCGGTTCCGGTGCGGGGCAGGTGGCCGAGTTCCAGGTACTGGGCTCTCCGGCACCCAACCCGGACCTCCAGGTCACGGCGGTCGGATCCTCACCGTCGGCTCCCGTCGAGTCGGACGCCGTCACCCTGACCGCCACCGTCCGCAACTCCGGCGCCGTCGCCTCCCCGGCCGGGAAGCTAGACTTCGAGCTCGGCGGTTCCAAGGTCGCCACAGCCGGTGTCGGCGCCCTGGCCGCGGGCGCGTCCGCCCAGGTCACCGCCGGCATCGGTGCGCTCGACGCGGGCAGCTACGCGCTCGGAGCCGTCGTCGACCCGGCGAACGAGATCATCGAACAGAACGAGACCGACAACCGGTTCACCGCCACCGCCCCGCTGGTCGTCAAGCCGGTCTCCAGCTCGGACCTGGTCGCCGGAGCGGTCAGGACCTCCCCGTCCGCGCCCTCGGACGGGGACACGGTCACCTTCTCCGTCGACGTGAGGAACCAGGGCTCCATCGCCTCCGCGAGCGGAGGTCACGGGATCACCCTGACCCTGACCGACTCCAAGGGCGCCACGGTGAAGACGCTCACCGGCGCCTACAACGGTGCCATCGCGGCGGGCGCGACCACCGCACCCGTGTCGCTCGGCACCTGGACGGCGGCCAACGGTTCGTACACGGCGAAGGTGGTGATCGCCGACGACGCGAACGAACTCCCGGTGAAGCGCACCAACAACACCAGCACGGAATCGCTGTTCATCGGCCGCGGCGCCAACATGCCGTACGACATGTACGAGGCCGAGGACGGGGCCGTGGGCGGCGGCGCCAAGGTCGTCGGTCCCAACCGGACCGTCGGCGACGTGGCGGGTGAGGCGTCGGGCCGCAAGGCCGTGACCCTCGACAGCACCGGAAACTACGTCGAGTTCACGACGCGTGCCTCCACCAACACCCTGGTCACCCGGTTCTCCATCCCGGACTCCGCGGGCGGCGGCGGCATCGACTCCAAGCTGAACATCTACGTGGACGGCACGTTCCTGAAGGCCATCGACCTCACCTCCAAGTACGCCTGGCTGTACGGGAACGAGACCGGACCGGGCAACGACCCCGGTTCGGGTGCGCCCCGGCACATCTACGACGAGGCGAACGTCATGCTGGGCAAGACCGTTCCGGCGGGCAGCAGGATCCGCCTGCAGAAGGACTCGGCCAACACCAGCAAGTACGCGATCGACTTCGTCAGTCTGGAGCAGGTCACCCAGGTGGCGAACCCGGATCCCGCCACCTACACCGTGCCGGCCGGCTTCACCCACCAGGACGTCCAGAACGCCCTGGACAAGGTCAGGATGGACACCACCGGCAAGCTGGTGGGCGTCTACCTGCCCGCCGGCGACTACGCCACGTCCAGCAAGTTCCAGGTCTACGGCAAGGCCGTGAAGGTCGTCGGGGCGGGACCGTGGTTCACCCGCTTCCGGGCCCCGTCCACCCAGGACAACACCGACATCGGGTTCCGGGCGGAGGCGAGCGCGAAGGGCTCCTCGTTCTCGAACTTCGCGTACTTCGGCAACTACACGTCGCGTATCGACGGGCCGGGCAAGGTGTTCGACTTCTCCAACGTCTCGGACATCGTGATCGACAACATCTGGAACGAGCACATGGTGTGCCTCTACTGGGGCGCGAACACCGACAGCATCACGATCAAGAACTCCCGCATACGCAACATGTTCGCCGACGGCATCAACATGACCAACGGATCCACCGACAACCACGTCGTCAACAACGAGGCACGGGCGACGGGTGACGACAGCTTCGCGCTGTTCTCCGCGATCGACGCCGGCGGCTCGGACATGAAGAACAACGTCTACGAGAACCTGACGTCCATCCTCACCTGGCGGGCGGCCGGGCTCGCGGTCTACGGCGGATACGACAACACCTTCCGCAACATCCGCATCGCCGACACCCTGGTCTACTCCGGGATCACGGTCAGCTCGCTGGACTTCGGCTACCCGATGAACGGCTTCGGCACGGGGCCGACGGCGATCGACAACGTGTCGGTCGTGCGTTCCGGAGGCCACTTCTGGGGCTCGCAGACCTTCCCCGGGATCTGGCTGTTCTCGGCCTCCAAGGTGTTCCAGGGCATCCGCATCTCCGATGTGGACATCGTCGCCCCGACGTACAGCGGGATCATGTTCCAGACCAACTACGTAGGAGGACAGCCGCAGTTCCCGATCAAGGACACCGTGCTCACCGACATCTCGATCAGCGGTGCGCGCAAGAGCGGCGACGCCTTCGACGCGAAGTCCGGCTTCGGACTGTGGGCCAACGAGATGCCGGAGGCAGGCCAGGGGCCCGCCGTCGGTGAGGTCACCTTCAACGGCCTCAAGCTCAGTGGCAACGCCCAGGACGTGAGGAACACGACGTCCACCTTCAAGATCAACATCAACCCGTAGCGGCTGCGCCGCAGCCGCGGCTCCCGTGCCCGCCCGCGCCCCTGGCAGGGGTGCGGGCGGGCTCCACGGCGCGTCTCGCGGTGCGTAGGCTCTTTGCGTTCAGAAGTCCGCCTCTTGCGGCACAGGCCCTTGAGGCGGCGCGCAGGGCCTCTCCGTCGCCTGCATTCGCGCGGGTGATGTGTGACCGTGTGCGTCCGCCCGGCTCGCCATGCGTGAGCCGGGCAGATGCATGTCCGGGTACTGTCGGGTGACTTGTCGGAACTCGCTCGTCACATGCGGAGCACTGTCAAACATTTACGAAATCTGCGCGAGATATTGCGCTTGGTTGATGCCGGTGGTTGAGTATGCCGCGCCCCGGCAGAGAGTCGGCCGAGGCCTCCGTGCTCATGCCCGAAGGGGACCACCGATGAGAAGTGCTGGCTTCCGCCGAACCCGCCGTGCCTCCGCGGCCGCCGTCGTCACCGCGCTCGCCCTGACCGCCCTCGCCTCCTGCGGAACGAGCAGCAGCAGTGGCGACGAGAACGACAACTCCGGCAGCGGCTCGTCCGATCCGTCCGCGCCGCTCGACCCGAAGACCAAGGTCACGCTGACGATCGACTGCATGCCGCCGGCGGCGAAGGCCGCGGAGCTGCGCGAGTGGAACGAAGACGTCAAGACGTTCAACAAGAAGTACCCGAACGTCAAGATCGACGGGAAGTCGACGCCGGGGCAGTGCCTGGAGCCCCCGCGCTTCACGGCCATGCTCAAGGGCAAGTCCCAGCCCGACGTCTTCTACGCCTACTTCACCGACCTCCAGCAGGTGCTGGACAACGACGGTGCCGAGGACATCTCCGCGTACGTCAACGACAAGTCCGTCCCCGCCCTGAACGACATCCAGCCCCAGGTGCTCGACGTCGCCCGCAAGGACGGCAAGCTCTACGCGCTGCCCACCAGCAACTACACCATGGGCCTCATGATCAACCGGAAGCTGTTCACGCAGGCCGGTCTGGACCCCGACACCCCTCCGGCGACCTGGGACGAGGTCCGCGCCGCGAGCAAGAAGATCGCCGCCCTCGGCAAGGGCATCGCCGGCTTCGGCGAGTACAGCGCGGGAAACAACGGCGGCTGGCACTTCACCGCCACCCAGTACGGCCTCGGGGGCGACGTCGTGGACGCGAGCGGGAAGAAGGCCGCGTTCAACGACGACAAGGGCAAGCAGGTCCTCCAGCAGCTGCACGACATGCGCTGGAAGGACGACAGCATGGGTCAGACCCAGCTGCTCAAGTGGGGCGACCTGCAGAAGCAGATCGCCACGGACAAGCTCGGCATGTTCCTGGCCGCACCCGATGACATCGCCTACATGGTCCAGCAGCTCGGCGCACAGTACGAGAACTTCGGGCTCGGCCCGATCCCCGGCGCCCAGGGAACCCTGTTCGGCGGCAACAACTACATGATCAAGAAGGGCAGTTCGCCCGACAAGATCAAGGCCGCCGTCGCCTGGCTGAACTTCAAGAACCTCACCCCCGGCGCCGGCCAGTTCGAATGGGCCCGCACCAAGGCGGACAAGCTGCCCGTCGGCCTCCCGCAGCCCAACTTCTTCACCGGCGAGAGCAAGAAGAAGGACGACGCCGACCGCGCCGCCAACGCCACGATGCCCGTCCAGAACTTCAAGGCGTTCATGGACAACCCCGTCGCCGGCAAGGCCGAGCCGCCCAAGGCGCAGGAGATCTACAAGATCCTCGACAACGCGATGTCCGCCGTCCTGACCAACAAGGACGCCGACATCGACAAGCTGCTCGACACCGCGGAGCAGCAGGTCAACCAGGTCCTGGCGAACCAGTAGCGGACGTGGGGGGGGGGGCCCGGGGCGGGGCCCGCCCCCCCGCCCGCACCCAGGAGAATAAAAAAAAAAAAAACCACCAGAACAAAAAAAAAAACAAAAAG
>NZ_JBHZCI010000069.1:0-17869 GCF_042755185.1 Streptomyces sp. NPDC059166
GTTTGTTTGTTTGTGTTGGTTTTTTTTTTTTTTTTTTTTTCTTTTCCCCTGCTCGTGGTTGTTCTTGCGGGGCGCGCCCGGGTCGTCCCGGGCCCGCCCCCCCCACCCCCCACGACTCTCTCCCCAGCCCAGCGAACACATTTGTCGTCGACCTACTGCCCTCGGTTTGGTCAATCGGTCCGTTGGGGGGTGACGTCCATGCGAAAGAGTGTTCGGGATCCGTCCTCGGTGTTGGCCCGAAGGAGGATGCCGGTGTCCGGATCGAGAGTGAAGTGGCAGACGAGCCCTTCTTCAGGGGCCCAGGCGCTGAATGGGAAGGACCGCATCGGCCGTACCGTGGCCTTGACGGAGGTGGGCCCGGCCGTGGTGACCTCTGCGAGGTGCGACACAACGCGGGCCGGACTGAGGAGTTCCGCGAGTCTGGCTGCCGCAGGGTCGGCCTGGTCGGGTTCGTAATCACCGCTCATCTCCACCGTCATCGTGTTCCTGCCTCGAAATGTGACAGCCCATGAGCGACTGGAAGGCACACTCGCTACCGACAGGTCCGATTCGATCTCCGGGACGGCCGTGACTTCGGCTCTCAGACGTACGGGATCGAGCAGGCTGGTTGCCATGCGCGCCAGAACGAACGCCGCCCCCTTCTCCGCACCAGCCGGCATCCGCGCTGCGTCGGTGATCGGTGAACTGCCGTCTGCCGTGGTGCGCAGCCCCCGCAGGTGGCCGGAGCGGAAACAGCCCTGCCTGTCGTAGGCGCGGGTGCGCAGGAGGAATCCGGTGGCGGTGTCGACGCCGGCGGTCAGGTAGGTCACCCCAGGCGGGAGCCAGGGGTCCTGCGGGTCGGCGGTCCAGGGATGCGGGACCAGGTTGACGGCGACGCAGGAGCGCCCGTCGATCCAGGTGCACTGACCCGCCGAGGCGGTAGCCACACCGCTGATCAGACGGGCGGGATCGCAGAGTAAGAGCAGGGGGTCATCGGCGGCTTCGTCCTCCTTGCGGAGGCGGGCACTGGACTCGGAGTCGATGCGGAGCCGGCCCGCCGAAGTGGCCTCCGTTTCTTCGAAGCGTCCCACGCTGTGCCAGCCGTAGCGGCCCGAGACATCATCCGGAAAGCGGTGCTGGACGTATTGCGCCTCTGCATCGAACTGGATGTCCCGTGCCGCTGCGGCACCCATCCTGCCAAGGGCCCAGCGAGCCAGGCCCGCGTGATCGCCGGCCATGGCGTTCAGGGGGTGGGTAGTTGCCATGAGGCCCAGTTCTCGGGTTCTCCCGGGCCGTTCGAGGGCCACTGCACATATAGAATTCGGTACGGATGGTCCTGAGGTGCGGGCGCGAGTGTCTCGATGCGCCACCGGTGGCCGCCGAGCGAGGTGATCCGACAGCCGGGCTTCGCGATGCCCTGGCCGCATGCCAGCACGCGCTGATTCTCCGGACTCTCGTCCGGAATTCCGGCCCGGTTGACGGTCTTATGCGTCATGAACGACGCGTACCAGGGCTGCTCCGGCCCCGCGACCTCCGCAGACAGAGGACTTCCCGATTGCAAGAGGGGCGCTCGTCTCCATGTGAGGCTTTCCGGCGGATGGTGGCCACTGCTCTTTGGCCACCGGCCGGCCACCAGGGGCAGCGCAGCTCCGTGTTGACCGTCGCGTGCGCTCGGCGCGGGTGGCATCGAATCCGGGGAGGGGTCGGAGCCGCCTTGTCGATTCGAGCTGCAGGAGACCAACGCCATCGCCGGAAAGACGGCGTCCGCCACAGCTACCGACGCACGACTCACGACTCACCGCTTCGTGTACTTGATCTCGCTGTCGTTCTGGTTGTACACGTGCGCTGAGCCCTTGCCCTGCGGCCCAGATACGTAGAAGCGCGCCTGGCCCTTGTAGCGGTATTTCGTTCCCGCCTTGCAGCCCTTAGGCGCCACCACACGCAGTTTGCGGGTGTTCTTCTTCCCGCCCTTGGACGTTTTCAGTTGCTCCCAGCCGCACCAGCGCGACCGGGAAAGGCTGCCCTCGGTCGAGACGTTTGGAGCGACCATTTTGCACGCTGTGTCGAAGTGCACGTTGATCGTGTAGTTCTTCGTGTGCAAGCTGTGGGGATAGTCGACCTTGCCGCTACAGAGGTAAGGCAGCTTGGGGGCCCTCGCCTCACGACCCGTTTCTGTCAGGCCGGCCTGTCCTCGCACGGCGCCACCGGTCTCGACAACCGGGCCGTCGGCTACAGCCGCGCCTTGCCCGGAGAGCAGGGCGAATGTGGCCAGTGCCGCAACCGTCAGAACCGTTCCGCGACGTGGTGCTGTCATGACACTCCGATTCGCTGGGCCAACCTTGTGGCCAGGCAGGGAAACGAATCCTGTATAGCTGCTGAAGTGCGGAGTATTCGGTCAGGAGCGGGCGATTTCGCTCGGATGGGCTTCGGGGTCACTCGTGCGTGGGATCGCGGGTTCCATCGCTGCCCATGAGTGGGGAACGATCACTGCCGAGCCGGGAAGTGATCTCCAATGCCTTGGGACGTGGCTGGTCAGTCCTACTCGTGAACACCCCGCGTTGTTTACCGTCCGACGCATCACCCGGGAGACGCGCTTCTCGTTGACGTGCAGACCCTTGTTCTTCAGCTCGGCGGTGACCCGCGGGGAGCCGTAGGCGCCGCAGGAGGCCGCGCGGACCTCGCGGATCCTCGCGGCCAGGCGCTCATCGGCCCGCTGCCTGGCCTGCCTGGGCTGCAGGCCGGACAGCCCTGACAGGCCGGACACGTTTCCGGAAGCACCTTTGGCTTCAGTTGTCCTTGGTAGTGGACTCCTGTGGTTCGCCGGCGAGCGAAGGGGGTGGCAGGTGGTCCGTCGCGATCACCACGATCTGGTCCTCGGCGTGCCAGATGCGCCGCTCGGCCTTCGCCGGGTTGAGCTTGATGCCGTGGTCATCGGAGCCGGTGCGCGCGAGGTCCTGCCGCCGGTAGCCGATCGCGCACTCGCCACGCATCTGAGCGGCGGCGACGACGTCGGCGAACGTGGCTTCGGCGCCCTCGCGAATGTACGCGTAGGCGGGGCGCAGGCAGACACTGCTGCCCTCTGCGGAGAACAACTCCTCGAAGACGGGGGCCAGATGCCGGTTCTGGGTGATCTGAGCCATGAGCAGGCCGACCAGCATGCCGCTGACGATGACGTCGGAACCGCTGTTCACGGGTGCCAGTGGGCGGTTGCGGTCATCGACGAGTTCGGTGACGATCTGCGTCTCGCGTCCCGTTCGCTGATCCAGCAGCCGCACGGCCAGGAGGGTGACCAGAGTCCAGTCGTCCGGGTGGTCGCGGCCCTCGCCCTGATCCGGGCCCAGGACGATCACCCCGTCGTACGGGTCTAGGTCGAAGTCAAGAAGGACCTCGGGTCGGGACAGGGCAAGGGACCGGAATCGCACATCGTGCCGGGCGGGTCTGTCCGCCTCCGGTTCTCTGGGCCCGGGTACGGCGTTGTCGGCGACGACGTCCACCACGGATCCGGAGCGGGCCGTGCTGCGTAACTGTTCCAGGACCAGGGGTGCACGGCGGTTCCAGCCGAGCAGCAGCAGCCGGGACGGGCCGGCTGGCTCGGGCCGGGCCGTGGCGATCGCCGAGACGTCGACGAGGTGCCGGCAGTCCGCGACGCTGGCGCTGTCGTCGTCGCGGGCGAGTACGATCAGGCAGCTTCCGGGCAGGACGAGGGTGTCGGCAGGCGGATTCAGCAGCGTGCGGCCATCGGGTGTGAGCAGTCCCACCACACAGGAATCCGGGTGGCAGAGCAGAGTCGCCCCGAAAGGACCGCCCTGGAACGCGGTGGCATCGGTGAGATGGAACTCGTCGCCCGCGAAGTCGAGAAGGTCACGCAGGACGAGGGAGAGGCCGGGACGGCCGACGCACTGGGCGATCAGCCGGGCCGTGACCGTGTCCGCCTCCAGAACCGTGCCGAGGGGGCCCGCGGCCAGGCGGGCAGGTGCCCGGTACCGGTCGTCCCGAACCGCCGCGAGCACCGGAGGCCCGTCGGTGTAACCCCCGATCACCGCCCGTAGGGCCAGCAGGACGCGCAGCACCTCGGCGTCCGCCGTCGGTCCCGCCGACGGCAGGACCACCACGGTGCCCGCCGACCGCGGGCTGACGCGGGCGAGAACGTCAGGGTCGCTGGGGGGACCGCTGCGGCAGACAATCCGGCCGCGGACAGCTGGCCCGACCCTCGCGGCCAGCGCCTCCTCCATCACCGCCTTGTCACGGTCGGCCAGCAGAACGATCGCGCGCCGCCGCCGCGGGGCCTGCGCGACGATCAGTTCACCCACCACGGTAGTCACCTGGTCCGACCAGCCGAGCACCAGGACGTGCCCCTGCTCCAGAACCGTGGACCGGCCCCTGCTCAACTCCGCCATTCGATCGGCCAGTCCGGTCGTGATCACACCGACGAGCGTCGACACACAGAGCAGCGCGACCAACCCGAGCACCGCGGAAAGCATCATGCGCAGTGGCGTGCCGGTGGCCGCACCCAGCCGCAGCGTCTCCGCGCTGATCCGCCACGCAGCGGTCAGCCGCCCCGAGAGCGACGTAGGCGATCCCGGATCCGTCCACACCAGCAGCAGGCTGACCGGGACGACGACAGCCAGGCAGGTAATCACCAGCCAGCCCATCAGCGTGCCCGTCGAACGAGCCAGCGTGCGGTCGAACCGATAGCGCGCCCGGTCCCGCAACGGTACCTGTGGCTCGCCGTTGGCTGATCCCACCACCACTCCCCTCTCCCGCTGCCGAGCACCCCCACGGTCGCCGCGGCACCGGCCGTCTCTCTCCGCAGAGTGCGACCTCCGGCAGCGGGGCGCGCCGGGATCGGCGGCCGGTTCATCCTTTCGGAGGCTCAGCCGCGGAGAAACGCATAGACCATCCCGTCGATCCGAGGTACGCGGGGACGCCCCCGCCGCAAGCCCCGGCGCCTGTGCCGCCCGGGGCTACGACTTCGACAAGTACCGCGACCACGAGTACGCCGCCGCTGCCGCAGGGTAACCGTTTGCCTTCCCTGGCTGCTCGGCTGGCGGCAGATCAACCGCGGCGGCAACGACGGCCCCGAGAGCACCGAACCGCTTCCAGGGCCCTCGCCCAAAGGGTGCCGCCAATGACGCCGTGTCACACATCCCAGCAGGCAGTAGGGTCTGCCGCACCTTCAGGTGACAGGTTCAGTCACGCGGCTTGGAGGGCCGGTGTGGTCATGACGGTTTCTTCCAACTGGAACCTCAATATCCCAGTCTCCAGATGTCCACGATCAAGGGGAAGGTTCAAGCAACCCGTTGTCCCCGCCGTCGGGCATCTCCCGGTACGGATGATCACCAACGGCGTCGTCGACCGCGCCGTGCAGAACCGGATCGCCGACGAGCACAGCCGCTCCACGGTCAAGAACACCATCGCCGTGCTGGTGCGTGTCATGGAGCAGGCCGTCCGTGACGGCATCATCAAGGTCAACCCCGCCCGCGTCACCGGCCGGCAGCGGCTCTACAAACAGGCCCAGGACGAACTCCTCGACCCCCGCGCCCTGGCCCTGCCCGACTGGGAAACCCTCGTCCACCTGTCAGAAGCCCTGGTTGCCGCGTCCCACGACCGCTACCGGGGCTGGGGAGACGTCGTCCTCTTCGCTGCCTGCACCGCCGCACGCATCGGCGAGGTCTCCGGCTGCCGCGTCGGCGACATCGACACCACCCAGTGGATCTGGACCGTGCAACGCCAGACAACTCCCGCACCAGGAGGACTGACCGACAAGGGCACCAAGGGGAAGCGGGCACGCAAGGTCCCCATCCATCGAGGAGATCCGCCCCCTCGTCGCCGAGCATGTCCTGTCCGCCGGCCCCGACCCCGACGCCCGCCTCTTCACCGGCCCCCGCGGCGGACGCATCTCCACCGCCGTCCTGCGCGACGCCACCCACTGGGACGAGGTCGTCGCCCGACTCGGCTACGAACACCTGCGCCGCCACGACCTGCGCCACACCGGCCTCACCTGGTTCGCCGACGCCGGAGTCCAGATCCACGTCCTGCGACGCATCGCCGGCCGCGGATCACTGACCACCACCCAGCGTTACCTGCACTCCGACGTCCACAAGATCACAGCAGCCGGTACCGCGCTCACCGCACACCTGGCCGCACCACGTACACCGCCCAGCAGGATCGCCATCACCCGCTGACAGCGGTCAAGAGGGACTGGTCCCCAACTGGTCCCCAACTGGTCCCCAAAAACGATCAAGGGCCGGTGTCGGAAACCTCCGAAACCGGCCCTCACCTGCGACTGTCTCCAGTCGGGACGACAGGATTTGAACCTGCGACCCCTTGACCCCCAGTCAAGTGCGCTACCAAGCTGCGCCACGTCCCGCTGCTCGCTGACCTGGGCTTTCCCCTGGCCGAACGCGCATGAGAACAATACCGCACTCGGGCCGGTGCTCACGAACCCGTTTCCTGGCCGCTTGACCTCGAGCAAACTTGATGTTGAGCGCTGGGCCGCGTGACCGGACAAGACGTGAGCACCGCACCCCGGCCGGTCCACGGTTACGACGACCTCCCCCGACCGATGGGCCTGATGACCGGTGACGAGAAGCACGGTCCGGCGGTGCCCTCCACCCCTGGACGCCCTCCGGGTCCTGTACGACCGGGTGCTGCGGGTCTCTCCCGGCACCGCCGAGGCCCCGGACAGCGACCGCTTCCTGCGACTCCCCCGAGGACCGTCAGTCGCCGGGGGCGGGCGGGCCGAGCTCGGGGTGGGCGGCGAGGAGACGGCGCGGGGCCGCCTGCCGCCACGAGTCGGTGAGGATGATGGTGAGCTCGGTCACGTCGTCGAGCGCCGCCAGCCGGACACGCAGCCAGGCGTAGTTGTCGTCGTGCCCCTCACGCACGAAGAACTTCTCCGGCTCCGAGGCGATCAGCTCGGCGCGGTCCTCGACGGGACACTTCACGCCCATCGTCACGTCGTCGTCGCCAAGCGCGGCGAAGATCTTTCCGGCTACCCGGAAGGTCGGCTGCCCCCAGGCGAGCTTCTCGGCGGTGTCGGGCAGCGAGAGCGCGACGGCACGCACGTCGTCGGCGGTGGCGCTCATCCGGGTCTCCTTCCTCCGGGCACGTACCGTCCTCGCGCGCGATCCCGTTCCGGGCCGTGCCCGGGCGGCGGGGAGGACGGCGTCCGCACGGCGGCGCCACGGATGCTCATGGATGAGCTCCGAAGCCGGTGAGCGGTGCGGGCGTCGTGGCGTTGATGAGGTGCTGGACGAGGGTGACGAGCGCACCCGTGCCCGAGCTGGCGATCCTTGCGTCGCAGAGCACGACGGGTACGTCAGGGCCCAGGTCGAGTGCGGCCCGCACCTCCTCCGGCTCGTAGCGGTAGGCGCCGTCGAACTCGTTGACCGCGACGATGAATCCGATGCCACGCCGTTCGAAGAAGTCGACTGCGGCGAAGCACTCGGCGAGCCGGCGGGTGTCGGCGATGACCACCGCGCCGAGGGCGCCCTTGGACAGCTCGTCCCACATGAACCAGAACCGCTCCTGGCCCGGGGTGCCGAAGAGGTAGAGCACGTGCTGCTCGGACAGCGTGATCCGGCCGAAGTCCATGGCGACGGTCGTCGCCGTCTTGGACTCGATGCCTTCGAGACTGTCGGTCGCGGCGCTGACCTGCGTCAGCAGCTCCTCCGTGCTGAGCGGCGCGATCTCGCTGACCGCTCCCACGAACGTCGTCTTCCCGACGCCGAACCCGCCTGCGACGAGGACCTTGAGGGCCACGGGGAAGTAGCCGGAGCTTCCGGAGCTGTCAGAGCTGTCGTCGTAGACCATCGAGCACTGCCTCCAGCAGGGATCGGTCGGTTGGCATGTCATGGAAAGCGGGGGCGTGGGCGGTGACCGCGCCGCAGTCGACCAGGTCGGACAGGAGCACCTTGGTGATGACCGCGGGCAGCCTGAGTTGGGCCGCGACCTCCGCCACGGACGTCGGTCCGTCGCAGAGTTCCAGGGCCACCGTGTGCTCGGGGCCGAGGTGCGCCTGGGGGTGTCTCCCCGTGGCCATCACCAGGGAGAGCAGGTCGAGCACGGTGGTCGGTCTGGTCCGGCCGCCGCTCACCGTGTACGGGCGGATGAGCCGGCCTGCCGCGTCGTCGAGCAACGGCCCGTCCTGCGGGGCCGGCATCCTCACAGCCCCGGGGTGAACGGTGCTCCGGCCGGCTGCCGGAGCGGCGTCGTCAGGTAGGGGCGCACACTCTTGACCAGCATGGCCATCTCGTATCCCAGGACCGCGGCGTCGGCCTCACGGCCGGCGAGGACGGCGAGACAGGTCCCGGAGCCCGCGGTCGAGACGAACAGGAGCGTGGAGTCGAGTTCCACCACGACCTGCCGCACGTCGCCGTTGTCGCCGAACCGCGCCCCCGCGCTCCGGCCGAGTGAGTACAGCCCCGCGGCGAGGGCGGCCATGTGGTCGGCACTGTCGGAGTCCATCCCGTGGACGGACTTGACGAGGCCGTCAGCCGAGAGAAGGACCGCGCTGCGCGTGTAGGGCACGCGCTGGACCAGGCCGGTCAGCAGCCAGTCGAGGTCCGAGACCTGACCGGACGGCGTGTCGGTCGTCATGCTGCATCTACTCCTTGAACTGGTTCTCGGTGCGTGGATCCGGTCGGGACGCGTGCGGCAGCAGGTGCCCACCGCCACCCGCCGGGTCGTGGGCCGTCGCGACGGCGCCGGTGCCGGGCTGGGGGCTACGGGAGGGGAGCGGGGCGAGGCCGTGCGGCCTCTGCCCGCCGACGGCCGTGGGGCCAACGGGCGCGGCCGGCGCGGCCCCGTGGGCGGCATCGGCCCGCACAGGTCCGGTCGCGTCGGCGGTCTGGGCCTCGGCGAGGTCGACCCCGCGTCGGAAGGCGGCCATCAGACCGGGGTCGTGCAGGGCGTTCCCGTCCTCCTCGCGCGGCACCGGGGCTTCCCTCAGCTGCGGGACCAGGTGTTCCTGGTTGCTGCGCCTGGGAAGCCGGGGCCGCCCTGTGTCCGCCGGGTTCCCGGCGGGTCCGGCTGCCGGGTTCCCGGCGGGTCCGCCGGCTCGCGCCGAGGGAGGGACGGGTCCGTCCGGGCCCGCCGGACGGGTTCCGGGAGGGCCGTCGTGCCCTGCCGGAGCTTCCGCCGTCACGGGCATGGCGGGAGCAGGGACCGGACCGGCGGGGGGTGCCGAGGCCGGGTTCGGGCGGTCGACCCTTTCGGGACGCAGGGGCAGGGGCGGCCCGTCTCCCCGGGGCCGGTCCCGCTCCGGTCGCCGGTCCAGCCGCAGCGGAGGCCGTTCCACGGCCTGGGGCGGGACGACGGGCCGTTCCGCCTGTGTGGGGACGACCGCCGCCGGCTCGGGTGCGGGGGGCGGGACGGGCGCCGCCCCGGGGGTGGTGGCGTCGATGTCGATGCCCAGCAGGACCTCGGGCAGCACGAGGACCGCCTGGGTCCCCCCGTAGATGTTGCTCTGCAGCCGTACGGCGATCCCGTGCCTGCGGGCCAGCGAGGCGACGACGAACAGTCCGATCCGCCCGTCCTGCAGCAGGTGGGCGACATTGACCTGGTCGGGATCCGCGAGCAGGGTGTTCATCCGCTTCTGCTCGGCGCCCGGCATGCCGAGTCCGCGGTCCTCCACCTCCAGGGCGAGCCCTGCGGTGACCCGCTGGGCCCGCATCAGGACCTGGGTGTGCGGGGCGGAGAACACGGTGGCGTTCTCGACCAGTTCGGCCAGCAGGTGGATGACGTCGGCGACCGCGTGCCCGCGCAGGGTGCCGTCGACCGGCGGGACCAGCTTGACCCGCGGGTAGTGCTCGACCTCGGCGATCGCCGAGCGCAGCACCTCGGTCATGGTGACGGGGTTGCTCCACTGCCGGCGGGAGACCGCACCGCCCAGTACGGCGAGGTTCTCGGCGTGTCTCCGGATGCGCGTGGCGAGGTGGTCGACGTGGAAGAGGCCCTTCAGCAGATCAGGATCCTCGACCTCGTGTTCGAGCTCGTCGAGGATCTGGATCTCGCGGTGCACGAGGGACTGCAGACGGCGGGCGAGGTTGACGAAGACCTCGACCTTCTGTTCGTTGCCGCTGCCCTGGAAGAGCTGGGACGCCTGCACGACCGCGGCCACCGCGTCGTCGTGGGCGCGGTCCATCTCCTGTCCGAGGAGGTCGAAGGCGTCGGCGTCGGGGGCTGCGGCCGGGGTGACCCTGCGGGCCGGAAGGGGTTCGCCGTCACGCAGCTGGTCGACGACCCGCTGCAGCTCGGCGTGGTTGCGGGCACCGGCGCGGCGCAGGGCCGTGCACCGTTCATGCACTCCCGCGGCCACCCGGTTGGCGCCGAGGAGTGCCGCCGCCACGGCGGCCACGGCCAGTGCCCCGGAACCGCCGAGCGCGGTCAGCAGGCTGCCCGAGGGGCGCACCCCGGAGGCCCGGATGGTGAAGATGACCGCCGCGGCCCCGCTGAGCACGGCGGCCACGGTCGGCAGGAGGGCGGTACGCAGCAGTTGGGGCCGAAGCCGGGCGTCGGGCGTGGGCTGCGCGGTGCGCGGCCGGCTGGACGCCGAGTGGGCACGGCCGCCCGGACGGCCGTGCCGTCCGCCTTCGCGGCGTTCCGGTCGCGCGGTGGGTGCGCGAAGTTGAGACATCATCGTCCTCGGTACGTGGGGCACCAGGAATCGGCATTCGTGTGGTGACACCTACGGCGGTCGGTCAGGCCCGGGTCAACGGCTGGGGCAGGCTCGACCGATATGAGCCCACCGTTGATCACCGGCCACACACGGTAGTCGTCAATCGCCCGTGCTCGATGTGCAGTTGTCGAAGTTGCCCGCCGGGCGTCCCGCTCTGGTATGAGGCGTCGCACGGGCAGCCGATTCCCTGCGCGTCCGCGTCGGCGCACTTGCGCGAGTGCCGCCCGACAGTTCGATTTCCCGTGCGCCCGCGAGGGCCGGGGCACGGGTGAGGGCGGGGAGCCCCGGAACCCGTAGGTCCCCGAGCGCCCCGCCCCCGTCTCCGCACCCGGTCCGACAGCGCCGGCAGGGGCGCGTGCGCGGCGCACCCCCGAACGAGCCTTCGGGCCCTCAGCGTTCGCGGAGCACCGCGGTCTCCAGGGCGGGCACGGTGAGATGCGACCGCACCTCCTCACCCCGGATCAGCTCGCGTCCGGTGGCCGGCACCTCCACGTCGTGGGAGGTGTGGTTGATGAGGAAGAGGAAGGACGTGCCGTCGTCGGCCCGTCGTCGCACAGCCTCGACCCCGTCCGCCAGCCCCGGGACGGCCGGGGCGACATCGGCCTCGGCGAGGAGGGCGTCGACGATCCGCGCGACTCCGTCGGCGTCCGGCCGGGTGCCGACGTACCAGGCGCTGCCGCGTCCCGCGGGGTTGCGGGTGACCGCAGGCAGCCCTTCCAGGGGGCCTTCGGCCCAGGTGCGCACGGCCCGCGCGCCCTCGAGGCGCGTCCTCTCGCTCCAGAGTGTGGCGCTGGTGCCGTCGTCCAAGGTCAGGGTCTCGTCCTGGAGGAGCGGGTGGAACTCCTCGGTACGTACTCCGAGCAGCTCGCGGAAGGCGCCCGGATAGCCGCCGAGCCGCACATGGTCGTTCTCGTCGACGATGCCGCTGAAGAAGGTGACGAGCACACTCGCTCCCCCGTGCGCCGCCTCCGCGATGCGGGCCGCGCACCCGTCGTCCACGGCGTAGAGGGTGGGGACGATCACGACCCGGTGACCCGAGGGGACCGTCCGGGGGGACACGATGTCGACGGTGACGCCCCGCCGCCAGAGGGCGCGGTACCAGCGCATCACCTCGTCCGGGTAACTCAGGGCCTGCGTCGGATGCCCCTCGGACTCGGAGGCCCACCAGGAGGGATAGTCGAAGACGAGTGCGACGTCGGCCACGACACGGCTGCCCCGCACCGGCGACAGGGACCGCAGCCGCCGCCCGAGTTCGAGCGTGCCGCGCCAGACGTCGGAGTCCTCCCCCGCGTGCGGGAGCATCGCGGAGTGGTACTTCTCCGCGCCGGCCGCCGACTGCCGCCATTGGAAGAACATCACCGCGTCCGCCCCCCGTGCCACATGGGCGAGGGAGTTGCGCAGCATCTCCCCCGGCCCCTTGGCGCGGTTGCGCGGCTGCCAGTTGACCGCCGACGTCGAGTGCTCCATCAGCATCCAGGGATCGCCGCCGGCGACACCGCGGCTGAGGTCGGCACTGAAGGCGAGCTCGATGTGGGCTTCGGGGTCGCCGGCGATGAGGTAGTGGTCGTTGGCCACCACGTCGAGGTCGTCCGCCCAGGAGAAGTAGTCCATCCACTTGGTGCCGGTGGACATCATGAGGTTCGTGGTGGTCGGCACGTGCGGGGTCAGCTCGCGGAGCACATCACGCAGGGCCCTGTAGTGGGTGAGCAGTTCGTCGGAGGAGAACCGGGCGAAGTCGAGCTGCTGGGTCGGGTTGACGAAGGTGGGCGCGGACAGCGGAGGGAGCACCTCGTCGAAGGAGTCGTAGTGCTGGGACCAGAAGGCCGTTCCCCAGGCGGTGTTGAGGGCCGCCGGTGTGCCGTAGCGGTGCCGCAGCCAGCGTCGGAACGCCTCGGCCGCGGCGTCGGAGCAGTCGTGCGGGACGTGGCATCCGAGCTCGTTGTCGACGTGCCACAGGGCCAGCGCGGGATGGTCGCGGTACCGCTCCGCCATGCGGCGGGTCATGCCCAGGGCGTAGTCGCGGAACAACGGCGAGGCCACGGCGTACGACTGCCTGGAGCCCTGGTGGAGCACGGTGCCGTCGGCGAGCCGGGGAAGGATCTCCGGGTGCTTTCGGGTGAGCCAGGGGGGCGGCGAGGCGGTGGCCGTGGCCAGGGCCACGCCGATGCCGGCCGCGTGCAGGCGGTCGAGCACCGCATCGAGCCATGCGAAGTCGAAATCCCCTTCCCTGGGCTCCAGTTGTGCCCAGGAGAAGATGGCGACGCTGACGAGTCCGACGCCCGCCTCCCTCATCAGGCGCACGTCCTCCGTCTGGACTTCCAGCGGCCACTGCTCGGGGTTGTAGTCACCCCCGTAGGCGATCCCGTCGACGTTCAGGGGCCAGGGGCGTCGGGGTGTCATCGGGGACCGTCCTCTTCCGGGCACGCGGGTGCCTCTTCAGGTGGTGCGTCGTGTGTCGCGCGGGCGGGATCGGGGGGCGGCGTGCGGGACATCGCGGTCCGGCTGCCGTACACCCCCTGCGGCCGGCCTGCCTGGACGGCGCCGGCGAGACCGCGGGAGCCGGTACGGCACGGCGGCCGCGTGACGGCCGGGCGGAAGCGGGTCCACGTACCTCGAGGAGCCTAGGCACCGGAGATGTTGACGTCAACATTCGTGCGGTGGGCGCCTGCCACCGTGGTGCCGGAAGAGCGCTCCGGGGTGAACCGGGCGGCACGCGCGCGGACCCGGGCCCCGTGTCGCCCGGGAACGCCCCCTCGTCCTACCCTGACGGAGATCGAGGACCACGCGCCGTCGGGGCGCTCCGAAGGAGGCCACGGACAGGGTGGGCACAGAATCCGGGGAGCACCGGCCACGTCGGCGCGAGGCTTCCATCGACGATGTGGCCCGGCTGGCGGGCGTGTCGGGCCAGACGGTCTCCCGCGTGGCCAACGGACACAGCAATGTGGGCGCTGCGACCAGGGAACGTGTCCTGACTGCCATGCGTGAACTGGGCTACCGCCCCAACACCGCGGCCAGGGCCCTGAGATCGGGCCGGTTCCGCAACATCGGCGTCGTCGTCTTCACTCTGGCCTCGTACGGGAACCTCCGGACCTTGGAGGCGGTCGCGGCCGCCGCCACCGAACGGCGGTACACCCTCACGCTGATGCCGTTGGCACGCCCCACGGACGCCGAGGTGAACGCCGCCCTCGACCGGCTGGGCGAGCAGGCCGTCGACGGCGTGATCATGCTTCTCGAGTCACGGCAGGGCGAGGCCGCGCAGGAACGGCTCCCCCACGGTGTCCCCGTCGTCGTCGTGGACTCCAGGGCCGTCGACCGGTCCGCGGTGGTGGACACCGACCAGTACGAGGGCGCCAGGCTCGTGACCCGGCACCTCCTCGGGCTCGGCCACCCGACGGTCCGGCACGTCGCCGGCCCCCAGGACTCCCACTCAGCCCTCCTGCGCATGCGGGGGTGGCGTGACACCTTGCTGGCCCACCGGCGCCCCGTGCCGGAGCCGATCCACGGCGACTGGTACTCCGACTCCGGTTACACCGCGGGACGGACGCTGGCCTCCGAACCCGGGCTCACCGCCGTGTTCGCGGCCAACGACCAGATGGCGCTCGGAGTGCTGCGCGCCCTGGCCGAGGCCGGGCGGCGCGTACCGGAGGACGTGAGCGTCGCGGGATTCGACGACATGCCCGAGGCCCGGAACTTCATCCCCCCGCTGACCACCGTCCATCAGGACTTCACCGCGGTCGGCCGTACGGCGGTGGAGGCGCTCGTCCAGGAGATCGAGGGCGGACCGCCCGCCCACTACAAGGAGATCGCCCCGCGGCTGGTGGTCCGCGACAGCACCTGCCGGGCGGCCCGGGAGCCCGCGGCGCGGGACTGAGCCCTGCACGACGGGTCCCGGAGGCCGTACGCGTGTCAGCGCCCGGGCGCGACCACAGCCGCCCGGTGGTGGGCGCGTACGGCGACGGCCGTACGCGCCTGTCCCCGGGGTTCAGAGCTCCCAGGCGCTGAGCCGGCCGCACATCCCGTACCGCGGGGGCCCCGGCCGCGCGGTACGCGCCGCGACCGCGGCCTGCGCCAGGTGTCCGGTGCCCCCTCGGGCGAGTTCGGCCGGAGCGGCGACCGCGCCGGCCGCGCTCCGCTCCGCCCCCGCACGGACCGCGGCTCGCCACTCGGGCACACGTCCGGCGACCAGACGGCCGGCGGCCGCGTGCAGATCCGCCAGCCCTCGCGCCCCTTCGGCGTCCACCCTCGCCCGCAGCCGCGTGTAGCCGGCCAGAGCCAGGTCCCTGCGCCGGCGGGCGGCTGCGGCCACCAGGGGATCGTCCGTGACCTCGGTCGACCGGTCGGGGAGCCGCGCAGCCTCCTGGTAGCGCTCAGGGTCGTCGAGAATGTCCTGAGGGAATGTCAGCACGGCGTCCCCAGACCACATAGCCCTCCGAGGACACGGTGTGCAGATGGGGCGTGCCGCTGCCCGCCCGCCCCGGCTCGTCGTCGGCGGGCCAGTCGTAGACCGCGAGACGGCTGACCGAGGTCCCTCCCGGAAACTGCGGATGGACGGTCATCAGTTCTCCTTGCTGCTCGCTCCGTTCGGCCCGTCGGGGCCCTGACGAAGGCCGGGTCACCTGGGTGCGGAGGGCTGCAGAGCGGCGTAGACACCACCCGCGCCCAGCAGTTCCTCGTGTGTCCCCACCTCGGAGATGCCGCCGTCCTTCATGGCGACGATGCGGTCGGCCCCCTGGATCGTGGAGAGACGGTGAGCCACGACGAAGACGGTCCGGCCGTGGACGAGCCGGCCCAGCGCCTCCTGCACCAGGGCCTCGGAACGGTTGTCGAGCGCGGAGGTCGCCTCGTCGAGCACGAGCACCCTCGGATCACGGATGAGAGCCCGCGCGATGGCGAGCCGCTGCTTCTGACCCCCCGACAGCCGGGCGCCGCGCTCACCGATGACCGTGTCCAGCCCGTCCGGGAGACCGTCCACGAAATCGAGCGCGTTCGCGTCCCGCAGCGCGCGCATCAGGGTCTGCTCGTCGGTGTCGGCCATCCCGTAGGTGACGTTCTCGCGGATGCTCCCCTCGAAGAGGATCGACTCCTGGGGCACCACCGAGAGGAAGCGCCGGTAGGTGCGGAGATCCAGCCCCGCCATGTCCGTTCCGTCGAGGAGGATGCGGCCCGAGGTGGGCCTGATGAAGCCGATGAGGAGGTTGAGCACGGTGGACTTCCCCGCTCCCGAGGCTCCGACCAGAGCGATGGTCTCCCCCGGCCGCGCGGACAGGGTGAAGCCGTCGACGGCCGGAGCTCCGTTGTCGTAGGCGAATCCGACATCCTGGAACTCGATGTGGCCCACGACGTCCCGCACCCTCTCCTTGCCGGCGTTGTTCTCCAGATCGGGCGCCTGCAGGACCTCTCCGGCCGAACGCACGGACTCCAGGCCCTTGGTGACCACGGGAGCCAGACCCAGCAGTGTCGTCACCGAGCCCGTGAGCACGGTGAAGAAGGAGCTGAGCATCACCACGTCGCCGGGGGTGACGGCCATCCACCCGTGATAGGCCACGAGCGCCGAGCCCGCCAGGCACAGCACACCGAGGAGGTTCATGATGACCCAGGCGAGGGATGCGAAGCGGCCGTTGATGGTGTCCAGCCGCAGACCTGCGGCGAAGACCTGGCGCAGCGATCCGTCTACGCGGCCGAGCGCGGTGTGCTCGAGTCCATGGGCGCGCGTGATGGGAATGAGTGTGGTCATCTCCCCGACACGGGACGACAGTTGCTCGACCTCGCGCCGGAAGGACTCGTTGTGGCTGCGCAACCGGCTGCGCAGCTTCATGACGAGGAAGCCGGAGGCGGGAACCACCACGAGGAATACGGGCAGGAATTCGGGCACCCGTACGCCGATGACGACGAGCCCGCCGGTCAGCGTGACGACGGCACCGAGTCCCATGTCGGAGCTCTGCTGCACCATCTGCTCCACGGCCTCGACGTCTCGCACCACCTTCGCCTGGAGCACGCTCGAGCTGACCCTGGCGTGATACCCGATGGAGAGCTGCTGCATCCGCCGGCAGAGCGCCGACCTCAGGCTCGTGCCCATGCGGCGGATGCTGCCGCCGAGGAACCGCACGTACCACTGGTGGAGCGGGTAGTTGATGACGAGGATGAAGACCAGGACTCCCGTGGCCTTCCAGATCCCGGACTCCGGCCCGTGCTGGACGACCACGTCGAGGACGGTGGCGGTGATCAGCGGCAGCAGCCAGATGGGGCTGTGTTTCACGACGAATATGACCACCGCCATGACCAGTCGGCCACGGTCGGGGCGGAAGAGATGGCCGAGCGTGCGGATCGGGTTCTCACCACGGTAGCGGTGATCGAGGTGGTCGAAGGGTACCGAGGGTTCGACAGTGAGCGGCGAAAGCGCTTTCTCCATGGCTCCATCCCACCGCCTTCCCCGGCTGCGTTCAACCCCGTGCCCGGGGAAGGGGGCGGGCGGGAGGGCCCGCGGCGCACCGGATCACCGGGCAGGCGCGTCGGGCGGATGCCCGGAACGCGGCAAGGAGAGGCCTCCTCCCATCCGGCCCCTCCCTCCGCGGGAAGCCGGGAGGGAGTATCGGATCCGGTGCCGGTTGCGGGGCCCTTCGAAGGCACGCCCGACCCGGCACCGGAATCCGTTCAGGCTCACTCTGTGTAATCCGGCGTCAACCGGGTAGCGGGCCGAGATGTTCAGGTATAGGCGTGTGCGAGTTCTGACTGTGCTGCTCACCGGGTGGGTGGCGCTGACGGCCGTCGAACGGTGGGCCGAGAACTCACCGTGGCCGAGGGCGATGCTGGGCGGGCTGTTGTGGGCGTCCGTGGTGGCCGGCGTCTGGTGGTTCGCCGAGTGGACCCAGTCGCCCCTGCGTACGGCGCGCATGCGGGACTCGGCTCGTGCGCCGGAGGCTCAGGCTCCGAACCGGCCCGGCACGGCGCGCGGTCCCGAAAGGGCGGCGCGCGCCGGCGGGGCGGACCCGGCCCCTTCGCGGACGGGGTCCACCACGCCGTCCGGTCACTGACTCCGGCGCCGGCGCGTCACATGTCCGAACCGCCGGGGGGGCCCCCGGGGGGGGCGGCCCCCGGGCCGGGCGGCCCCCCGGGCCGGGGGGGGGGCCCCCGGGGGGGGGGCCCCCCCCCCCGCCGCCCCGGAGCCGGACACGGTCGAGGAGGACAGGAGTTCGCCGTCGGCCGCGAGCC
>NZ_JBHZCI010000070.1:0-17682 GCF_042755185.1 Streptomyces sp. NPDC059166
GGCCCGTGCGGCGGCACCCCCGCCGCGGCGACCGGGGTAGCCCGTGCCGGGGCCCTGGCCGCAACGGGGGGTGGGGGGGGGCCGCTGTGTCCGCCCCCCCCACCCCCACGAGGTGGCTCTTCACCGCTACGGCCTACCGCAGCCCCCTCGTCGGGGTGCTCCTCCGTAGGCAACCGGGAAGCGGAAGGCTCACTGGCCCTGTTCGTCGCGGCGGCGCTGCCACCGCTGTTCGATCCGGTTCATCATCGACCGGCGTTGTCTGGGGTGGCGGCGTTCGCCTCCGCCCCCGCTCGCGTTCCCCGCGGACTGCTGCTCACCGGGCTTGGGCGCCTTGCGCCACCCGGTGATCGCCAGCACGGCACAGCCCAGCATGACGAGGAATCCCACCACGCTGACCCAGGTCTGCTGGAAGACCATTCCGGCCATGAGGAGCGCGATACCCACCAGAAAACCGGCCACCGCCTGGTATACCCGTCGCCGGGTGTACCTGCGCAGCCCGCTTCCCTCAAGCGCTGTAGCGAACTTGGGATCTTCGGCGTACAGCGCTCGCTCCATCTGCTCGAGCATTCGCTGCTCGTGCTCCGAGAGCGGCACGGAGTCCTCCTCGTCGTCGGCCGCGGGGGCGACCGGTATGCGGCCCTTCCAGGATAGGCAGGGATTCGCCCCCGTGAAACCCGCCCTCTAGCCATAGCCAGTCCGGACCGCCATGTCGGCTCGGCTGCTGAGGCGTAGATTCCCCGACCTCCGATCCGTCATGCCGGATGGTGTCACCCGATCATACGGGGCTCGCGGCCCGATCGGGTGTTCTGAGCGGTACTCCGTCTGCAGCTGCGTTGCTGATCAGCCGGGCTCCGATCACCCGGGGTCGTTGCTCCGTACGTGTCACCGCACCGCCTCAGGGGCGCTTCTCCCCCAGAACGTGCAGCTGGGTCGCCACCGCGTGGAAGGACGGCAGCTCCGCGACGGCCGCCTCCAGCCTGAGGAGCTCCTCCATCGCGCCCGGCTCGGTGTCCACGAGAACGCCGGGGACGAGGTCGGCGAAGACGCGGACGCCGTGGACCGCGCCGACCTCGACACCGGCGTCGGCGACCAGCCCGGTCAGCTGCTCAGCGGTGAACCGCCGGGGCACGGGGTCGCCGGTGCCCCAGCGTCCCGCCGGGTCCGTGAGCGTCTGCCGGGCCTCGGCGAAGTGCCCGGCGAGCGCCCTGGCCAGGACGGCTCCCCCGACCCCGGCACCGAGCAGGCTGAGGGCGCCGGACGGCCGGAGCGCGTCGGCGGCGTTCCTCACGCCCTCGGCGGGGTCGTCGGCGTACTCGAGGACGCCGTGGCACAGGACCGCGTCGTAGCCGGTGCGCTCGACGACGTCGAACAGGCCGAGGATGTCGCCCTGGACACCGCGGACGCGGTCGGCCACACCGGCCTCGTCGGCGCGGCGCTCCAGCGCGAACAGGGCGTTCGGGCTGGGGTCCACGACGGTGACCCGGTGTCCGAGCCGGGCGACGGGCACGGCGAAGTTGCCGGTGCCGCCCCCGGTGTCCAGCACGTCCAGGGCCTCCCTGCCGGTCGCCTTGGCCCGGCGCTCGAGGGCGTCCTTGAGGACCTCCCAGACCACGGCGGTACGGAGGGAGGCTCGGGGGCGCAGCTGGTCCGACACGGCAGTTGACTCCTCGGCACGGTGCCGCCACGGACGGCGGAGCGTGAACGGTGCAGGTGGTACGACTGCCGTCCACCCTATTGCCTCGTGCCGTACCCGACGTCACTCCGCATCGGCCCGCCCCTCTCCGCGCGGGCGCGGGAGGACGGGCTGAAGGACCAGCAGCCGCTCGACCAGCCGCAGGAACACGGCCACGTCGCGCAGCAGGTCGTCGGCGTCACGGCTGGTGGCCGCACCCGGTATGCCGGCTTCCGCCCGGGCCCTGCGCCGGGCGCCGGAGGCGAACAGGGCGCTCCATTCGGTGAGTTCGGGCGCGATGCCGGGGAGGATCTCCCAGGCGCTGCGGATCCGCTCCTTGCGCCGGCTGCCGGACTCGGGCCGCCCGCGGGCGGCGAGCACGGCGGCGGCGGTGCGCAGCGCGGCGAGGTGCGCGGTGGCGTACCGCTCGTTGGGGACGTCGAGACGGGCGGCCTCGTCCAGACCCTCGTGGGCCTGGGTCAGCAGGTCGAGTGCGGCGGGCGGTGCGGCGCTCCGGCGCGGCACGGGGTGGACGTCGGATGCCGGACCGGTCGATGAGGGGGCAGGGCCGCCGGTGCGGCGCCGCGGGGCGGCGGCTGCGGATGAGCTGGCCATGACGAGCCTCCTGTCGTCGCGTGACGGCTTCGTGGCCGTATGTATCCATCGTGACCGCCCCCACTGACATTCACTCAGAAACACCTCCTGACCTGGTGTTCTTTCTCAGCGAGGGTGGCGAGAGAGGCATCTTCTGAACTGCGGTTCGCCATGTTCACTGAGAGGTTCGCGGTGTCGCTGTCTCGGTGATCATGGCGCTTTTGGGATTTCGCCATCGCGCTCGGTCGGTCTGGACCGCGAGAAGGAACTTGTTGATGGGGTCGCCCGTGGGCTGACGTTGAGGGTCAAGGCCGAGGCTGAGCCGTAGATGCCTCTTGAACTTCCACTCCCGGATGCCTGGGTGCTTGAAGAAGAGGGGGTCGAGGTAGATCGGCACGAGTGCGCAGGCGAGGGTCACGACTTCTGGGTGCGCCATGATGTGGGTGGTCAGGTCCCAGCTACGGAACCAGTGGGGCAGGCCCAGTTCCATGCGGCGGTATTGCCATAGCTGTTCGAGCATGGGCTCCCGGCTCGGGATGCTGGCCCAGCCGCTGATGATCCAGCGGGCGTCGCGAACGCAGCAGGCCATGATGTGACTGCCGTGAACTTTGCGGAGCTTGCGAAGTCTTCGTTGTGCTCGTGCGATCTCCGGGATCGCCGAGATGTACTTGGGTTCAGGTGTCTGCCAGGTGTAGTGACGGTGACACACGATGTCAGGCAGAGACAGGTGCGCTCGAACCTTGGTGGTGATGCCGCGGGCGGAGGGTGCACTGACGGCAGATGACCGCATTGGGTGAGTGGGCCTGGCGCATCCAGAACGTGGGAACGTCCGTGGGCAGGGCCGATGCCTCACGGATCGACCAGGACAGTCCGGGCAGCGCCTTCCGCAACCGTTCGACGGGAATCCCGGACATGACAGCGAGTCGCGCGACGGCGGGCTGGTTGAGGGTGGCTTCCCAGGGCAGCGTGGTGCTGTTTGCTCCGGCTCTGTGGGGCACTCCGATGTATCTCCAGAGGGCCGTGTGCGGGATGCGGTTGGCCTGGGCGAGGCGGGCGACATAGGAGGGCAGGGACTCCCGTCCCCAGGGGCGGACGGGGATGCACAGGCTCCGGGCGACGGCCAGGGCTTCGGGAGTGTGCTGCGTGCGGTTCATCCGGCGCGTCGCTGTGCGGTGCGGGCTCGGCGCGAGCGCGCGGTGAGCGGTGCACTCGTCTCGGCGGCGGTGTCAAGGGGGATCTCCGTCAGCAGCTGCTTGGTGATTCTCTCGGTGCCGGAGGTCATGGCCCGCAAGGCCGCAGCCCGGATCAGGTGCGCAAGGCTGCCGATCATGCCGGAGGTCCGCTGGTAGAGGAAGTCCGCGTGAGCAGCCAGCATGCCAGGGGTGTGGCGGTGGAGCCGTAGGGACTGTTCCATGGTGGCCAGCAGGGCGAGCCATTCCTGCCGGTGGGCTGGGGTGGCGATGGTGAAGGCTTCTGCGTGGATGCTGACGAAGCGGCCCGCGATCTGCTTCCCGCGGGTGCCGGAGAACAGTCCGGCGGACTCGACGTCGATTCCCGTGTAGACGAACGTGGCCGCGATCCGCTCGGAGAGATATTTGAGCTGGTCGGATACCTCTGCGCCGGATCTGGTGGTGAGCGAGATGTTGTGGATCTCGTCGACCAAGACCAGTTCGCAGCGCAGCTCGGCCAGGACCTCGCAGACCGCGTTGGTGATCTCGGTCTGGTTCATGCGGCGCAACAGGGGGATGCCGAGGAACCGAGCGAATTCGATCGCGAGCATCTTCGGGGTGGCGGCCGGGGGGACGGTCACGTAGGCGACGGGCAGCCTGGGCCCGCTGCCGGCGGGCAGTCGTCGGCGGACGTGCTGTTCGTGGGCCTTGCCGAGCTGAGTGATCGCGGTGGTCTTGCCGGTGCCGGCCACTCCGGAGACGATCAGGCCGCGACGGGCGGAGACCTGGCGGCGGTTGAGGAGGGTCAGTTCCCGGCCGGTGCGGATCACTTCCATCACGGTCGGGGTCTTCGCGACGAACAGCTGAGTGTGGTGCTCGGCTCTGGCCTCGTCGTAGAGCTCGCGCTCGATGTCGCTCAGCGCCGGCAGGGCGGGGCGATCGAGCAGAGGTGCGGTGACCGGGACGTGCTGGACGAAGCGACTCCACCCTTCCTTCGTGGTCAGGGGAAACTCGCGGTCGGCCGGGATACTTTCGGTCACCGGTAGTCCTCCTCGCTGAAGGGGTCGAAGACACCGAACGGGATGACCTTGGCCAGCTCTGTCGGGGCGGCCCCTTCTGGGTCTTCGCCGTCGTCGGGTTCCGCGGCAGGCCGCAGGGGAATCGCCGCCCGGGGAGGCGGAACGTCACCAGGGGGTTCTGACGCCTCGCGTTCGACCCGCCGCAGCAGTGCGTCCAGGGCTCTGGCAACGGCGGTCTGGTCGTCGCCGTCCTGGCCGCGCTCGACAACCTGACGACGGGCCTGGCGCCAGAGCGCATCGGAGAAGGGGCGGGCGACCAGCGGCAGAAGCGTCCAAGCGGCGGTGATCCAGCCGCCGTTGCGGTGGTTGCGTACGAACACGTGGCTGAGGTCGTGCGGGTCGTAGTGGACCTCCCACTTGCCGCGCTGGACCGCGACGCCGGAGGACTGCCTGCGGTAGGCGGCCAGCTCCGGTGCGTCGTAGGTGCGGTGGGCGATGCGGATGCCGTAGTCGTTGATCACCCGCCAGGTCACCGGCAGCAGCTCGATGTAATCCGACGGCCCCAGAGGCATCGGCAGGTAGCCGCTGGCGGCGACCTGGAGCGCGTAGGCGTCGTTGGGCGACAGGGACCGGCCGGGCAGGAAGGGGTGTACCAGTCCGTCGTGCGGGCGCATCTGCCAGTGGATGACCCATTCCTGGAGCAGGTCGTCCAGTTCGGGCAGGCTGAAGGCCGCTTTGCGGGCCGGGTCGACACCGCGCCGGCTCACGTCCCGTCCGGTGTAGCTGGCGACGTGCTGGCAGAACAGGGTGTTGATCGAGGAGAACGTGCGCTCGACGACGCCCTTGTCGGTCGGGGTGCCGGGATGTGCGAGCTGGACGGAGATGCCCAGGCGCTGGCAGGCAGCGGTGAACGTCTGCGAGAGGTAGACGGTGCCGTGGTCGGTAACGATGGTCTCCGGGACGATCACCGGCTTCGCCGCAGCGTGCTCGAACCGGGCGTCGATCGCCAGCAGCCGGGCATGCGGAAGCCGGGACGCGGAGGCGGCCAGCGCCTGCGGCCAGGCCGGGCGCATCAATTCGGGCACCAGCATCTTCGCCAGCAGCAGGGCGGCGTCCACCGCCTTCGTGCTCTCCGGACGCAGCACCGCCGCGCAGATCGTCCGGGTGGCGATGTCGACCGCGATCGTCAACTCCGGCCTGCGGACCGTGCCGTCATCAAGGACGGCCATCAGATCGAGTTTGGTGGTGTCGATCTGGACCTGCTCACCCGGCCGGCTGGCCATGGTCGGGGTGAACGGGCCGGCGGGCCGGTTGGCGTTCTGCCGCCGGGCGGTGGCCGCGCTGAAGGCGTGCCGCCCCGTGGAAAGCTGCTCGACCAGGCGATAGAAGGCCGCTCGGGACGGCATCGCCACCGCTCCGGGCCCATGCTCGGTCTCCAGGAGCCGTTCGACCCGCCGCATCAGCCGCGAGCGGGTTCCGGTGGACGTGTTGGTCTCTTCGCCGATCGCGCGGACGATCGCGTGGATCACCCGCTGGTCGGCCCGTCCAGTCGGGGACGTGGGCCGCATCGCCCTGTGATCCACCAGCCCCAGCAGCCCCTGGGCCCGGTAGCGGGCCCGCATCCGCTGCAAGGTGCGTCGGCCCACCGGCCGCCCCAGTGCGGCCAGTTCGGCGGCCTTCACCCTCTCCCGCTCGGCCAGAATCGTGCAGGCCGGGTCGTATTCCGGCTTGGGACGGGTTCCCTGCGGAGCGTCCGCGGGCAGCCCGCACTCCACCTCGGCAACATGCCGTTCCCAAAACCGCGCCTCGGCCACCGCCTCCGGCGGCAACGACTCCAGCACGCCCGCCGACGCGAACTCCGCCTTCTCACTGGCCGTCCCGACGAGTGCGAACCCGTCCGAGGACAGCAGGTAGGGCAGCAGCAGAGCCTGGTCACGACCGGCGTCACCGTGCAGGCGCACTGTGACGCCCTCAATGCCGACCACGGTGTGCTCATTGTCTTCGAAGAGCACCCGGTCACCGACCCGGAGCACTCCCGGCCTGGACGCCATCGCCGTCATCACGCCGCCTCGGCCCGCCGGATCAGCGCGCACTCGCCCAGCACCACCGACAAGTCCGTCACCAGCCGACCCGACCACAGCAGATGGAACAGCACCGGCAAAACCGCAATCGGATCGCCGACCCGTTCAGCACCGACCCGCATGGGCGTCTCGCGGGCAAAGACGTCCAACAGCTGGTCAACGACAGCAGCCACCCGGTGTCGTGGATGCCGGTAGCCCGCCAGCCAGCGGACGTTCGCCAACTGGACTGCGTCCGGGGCCCCGACGAGGCGGAACTCCCATCCGATCTCCCGGCAGGCCCGCTCGGTCGCCGCGAACGTCTCGGCGTCCCGCGGCTTGACCCGGTCCAGCGGACGGCAGTCCACCACCAGCCCGGTGCCGTCCGACCGCCGCGCGAACCAGTCCGGGGCATGCGACCGGCGACGGCCTCCCGACATCCAGAACAGCCACATCGGCTGCGACGCGAACCCCGTGACCTCACGGTCGAAGTCCAGCAGCATCGCGTGATCACGCTCCAGCCAGGACTCGTAACCGACGTGCCGGCCCGTCGTCGCCGACCACCACAAGCCCGGATAGTTCCGCTGCCCCTTCCACGACGGGAACGATCTCACCGGACGGCAGTCCTCGAACCTCACGAGTGATGCGTCATTCAGGGCTACACGGTGCTCGCCACCCACCTTGCCTACGTACCCGACTTCGTATCCAGTCCCCGCTCTCGGAAGACCGCCAGTAACTACCCGAAGTGCTCTCACCTGCACCACGGTGGCAAGCGCCAGGAGGCAGCATTCGCCACTCTCGCCATGTTCACTGGGACGAGTGGTCGCATCGTAGGACTGTCACGGGAGGTCGACACAGTGAACCTTCCATCTTGATCAGGTGGCGAGTTCGAGGGCGAATCTTGGCGTGATTGCGGTTGTGGTGTCGGCGCCAGCCGCGGAGATGCTTGCCACGGATCGGGGCACGGATCGCAGGGCCGGCGCCCTGGTACGTCTTGTCGGCCCAACACTTGATGTCGTCTACGGCGAGGGCGGCGGGTATGCCGTGGTTCCGGGCCGCGGTCAGGTCGTGCGTGGCTCCCGGCAGTACGTCCGAGGCCCAGATCAGGCGCCCGGCGGGATCGGCGAGGACTTACACGTTCATCCCATCAGGTTGGAAAGGCTCACTGCCCAAGATCCACTTTCGATACACGGCATCGCAGGCCGCGCCGGTTTGGTGGACCTCGGCAATCCACTGGCGCGGGGGCGCTGTCGGGTCATATCCTGATCTGTTCTTCGATGATCAACTACTACACGGAGGCTGCTAGTTGATGAACGTAGCGAGGATGATGGCTCAGCTTGATGAGCTTATTGCTGAGTACCGAGAAATGATCAGCACCCGGGCTGAAGGAGTACTGGCATCCGATCGAGCCAAGCTCCTTGTGAGCCGTCTCGAAGCCGCTATCGATCGCTTGGCACCTCCTGGTAGTAGCTACGTAAGGCAGCTAGATGCCCATCGGGAACAAAAGCGAACCTCGCTGAAGATTCGCGAGATATTTAGCATTGCTCTTGGCCTCCATCACGACCTGGCATCCGGATGGGTGGAGACAGTTGTTGAGATGGTGCACGCTGACACCCATAAAGATTACCTGGATATGGCAGAGACGTTGTTGCAATCGGGGTACAAGGACGCCGCAGCTGTCATCACAGGTACGTCATTGGAAGTTCATGTGCGAACGCTCTGTGTTAAACATGGCGTAGAAACCGAACTGGCCAGTGGTGCACCGAAGAAGGCCGACGCCATGAACTCCGACCTGAAGAAGGCTGACGTCTATGACGGACTACGGCAAAAGCAGATTACGGCCTGGATGGACCTACGCAACAAGGCGGCTCACGGTGACTACAAAAGCTACGACGAACACCAGGTACGTATGTTCATTGATGGCGTGCGGGACTTCATGCTGAAGCACTCGGCATAGCGCGCAGAGAAGAGGGATAAACGATGGCCAACGTCGACAAGATAGTCGAGCAGCTCAACTTTCTGATCAAGGCTTCCGAAAACTACGCACGGAACGATAACTGGTCTCTCTTGCATGACGGGGCCAACGACCCCGTTGTTCTCAGTAACCGGCTCGAAGCCGCAATCGAGCGAGCTACGCGATCGACCTCTATGTATATGAAGCAGCTTGACACTGCCCGCCGTAGAGTACAGCCTTACCGACTCAGAGAAGTGCGCATCGTCGCACTGGGGCTACGTGACGATTTGGTCGCCGGGTGGGTTGAATCGGTCGTCGAGCTGGTACACGCTGATACCTACCGCGATTACTTGGAAATGGCGGAGGGGCTACTTGCCAAGGGGTACTAGGATGCCGCGGCCGTCATTACGGGAACGTCCCTCGAAGTTCACGTGCGCGCTCTGTGCGCGAAGAACAATGTTGACCACGGAAGTGGCAGGCAAGCCAAAGAAGGCCGACACCATGAACGCCGACCTCAAGAAGGCTGGAGTGTACGACGGCTTGCAACAGAAGGAAGTTACCGCCTGGATGGACCTCCGGAACAAGGCAGCCCACGGGAACTACGCCGACTACGACCGCGATCAGGTACGTCGGCTCATCAGTGGAGTAGAAGCCTTCATGAGGAAGTACCCAGCATAGGCGAACCAAGTGGGTCAGGGGGGCGTGAAGACTTCTCACTAGCAGCCACCCTTAGTGTACGTATGACTTGGGCCATCGTGATGATGTCATGACGTCCGGTGCGCCGAGAATAATTCGGATCAAAAGAAGAGGAAATGATGACAGTTCAAGATGATGTGGTGGCGCTCGGCATAAGAAGTGATGCTGCCTATGTCGGCCGGTTCAGTCGCGATTTGGGTGCATCGAGAGCCTCTGGACATGGCGGTACCATCATGTTCTGTTTGGCGCCGTACCTGTCACTGTTTGTACATGAGTCGTATAGCAAGCTCAAGCGAATTGATCCCGCATTGCCCGCCTTGTTGTCAGCTGACGCCGAAGCAATCGTGGCGCGTTCACGTCACAGTTTGAAGCTTTTCGAGGACAACCGGCGCGGCATTGAGGGGCAGCTTGCGTACTTCCGTGACGAGATCTCGCCTGCACACGCGGATAGGTTCCTGAACAACACATGGCTTAAGGCCGCCCGCTTTCTAGAGACAGACTTGGGTCTCTATAGCTACGACGGAAGGATTATCTCGACAACGCATGCCGCCACGTTCCATCTGGGATTTGATCCTGCCGCGCTACTGAAGGAGGGTTCGGGTTCGAATCTGCAATCCGTCTACGAAGAATACGGCCGTTACTTCAGCGGGCTGGGCGCGGTGACCGATTCAGGCGCGAAGACCTTTGTGAGTCATCTCGATCCGATGCGCTTTGATCAGCGGGAAAACGACGTTCGATCGACCAAGTACTACGGTCAGGTATTTAATGGCAAGGGTACGCCAGACCTCAACCGGCTACTGATGGTGTTCCGAGGTTTGATGAATTTCGTCGACTCCATGGTCGGGCTGGGTGCAGATGCGAATAAGGTCGAGTACACCGTATTCAAGATGCGCTTTCTGACCCTGTACCAGGTTCTTGGCAGCTTGCAGATGCTTCATGACGAACGGTCCGGTGACCTCACCACGCAGTCCACGAGGCTTATCGAGAAGATCACGGGCACGTGGTCGGCAAGCCTGATTATGGGTCGCTCAGCAAAGCCGTTCCGCAACACCCTGATGCACTACAACCTAGACTCTCGCGTCGACCTGGCGAGGGTGGATACAGCTCAGCCACTCTTTGGACTCGTGCCGATCTATTTTCCGTCGCACGACGCTGCATCGTTCGCCGAGGCCGTTGACAGCTGTATCGAGGAAACCGCATCGGTCATAGAGGAGTGGGCTACTGCCTGAGCAGTGAGCGCGGAGTCGGTTCGGCGAGCACGAGGACTCGGCCGTCAGCACATAGAACAGCCCTGCGGCCACTGGTGGGGTGCTTGGCTTGCGCGGCCTATTTAGGCGGACCTGACAGGCGTGGCCGGCGCAGGGTTGGTCGGCTCGATCCAGGCGGCCGACTCCGGCTTCCCGCTCCTGGTGTCTTTGACCGCAACGCTGACGGCTACGACACCGATCAGCCACCGTCTACGACTGTCCTGCAAAAGGCCGTTTGCAGCATCGGCACAACAGCTGACACGCCAAAAACCGCAGCCTGGGCGAGCAGGCAATGGCCTCCCTGAAGGACTGGAACCTCCTATCAACACGCCTCCGCGTGAGGTTGGAAAGGGTTCAGTGCAGGCCAGGGGCTACCTACGCACAGGATTCCCAACGGTCAGCGTTTGGGGAACTGACCGCCGAACAACAAACCCAGGTAGTCGAAAGCCGACTGCCCGTTCCCGGACTGTTCAGCTGTGACGACCTTCCTGGCCCGTGTCGCAGCTGTGTGGAGGTTGGAAAGCGCAATTGTTCGGGTTGCCACGCTAGAGCATGCGGAGAAACGACCCGCCTTCCCCATAGGGTCGTTCATGTCCGCCAGGTCCATCTTGTCAAGCCACTCCAGGTATCCGCAGAAATACAGAGCAGCACTGAAGGATTTCTGTGCTGCCATGTACTGCGCAGCACGCATCTCCAGGTAGAAGGAAGAGATCGGCACTCGGTTGTAGTACTTCCATGCCTTGGCCAGCCGGGCGAGCTTCTTTGTGCCGCCGACGACGCCAACCTGCTGGTTGGTGCTGTTGACATAGTCCAGGTGCGCAGTCGGGGCCGAACTCATCCACCCACTTGCTGGTCCGGGTATGTCATAGATCGGCGTCTCACTCTGGGAGGACGTACGAAAGCCTGGGAGGATCTCCCATTGCTCCACTCCACCCGCGAACCTGACGACGACTGTTGGACGGCGGATCTCAACAGCGGTCGTCGGAAAGCTCGCCTTCAGGGCGTCTTTCACCCAGTTCAGAGCAGTGTCAGAAGTGGGCTGGCTACCGCTCATGCTGACCAGGAGATCCACGTCGCAGTGGTTCCTGATGCCAGTTCCGTGAGTAAACGAGCCTGTCTCGCGGAAGAGTTGCACGCCGAAACGGGTGGACCCCTTCAATGAGGTTTCGACACTGAGTCGGTGTCGAGCCTTAGCGTCCCGCTCGCTCTGGAGAGGTGTCAATCGTTCCAGAAAAATGCCGAACCCCTGAGAGACCGTCAGCGCCATCGTTTCTCTACCGCCCCGTCGTCGTAGTCGTTTCGTCGACTGCGTAGGTCTGCCCACCGCTGCCGATGTTCCGCTGAGCTCGCCTGTACGCCCGAGTGTTTGGCGGCTCGGCAGTCTTGTTCTGCTCATCCCGTCGGGCCGTGAGTTCAGCTAGGGCTTGGCGTGCCTCCTCTATGGTCGAGTAAGGCAAGTCGATCTCCCTGACCTGGCGAGCCGCAGTCTGGATCTCCAAGTAGGCGTTACCTGCGGCCGCCGCCTGATTCATCCGCTGCGCGGCATTGATCGTGGTGAGGATTACGCCACAGCCAGAAGCGACGAGGGCGAGGATGCCAGCAGGAACCCGCCCCGCGGTGGAGACGAGGGCGGCAGCACCAGAGATGGCGGCCAGCACACTTGCTGGTATGCCGAGCCAGAGGTTAACGCTCCGCCACTGTTTGGTCAGCTCGAACTGCATCTGCCCGCTGTACATGGCGCTCTCTTCGAGCCGCTTCAGTTCGACTTCGATCGCACTCCGACGCGCGGCCTCGGAGGGGCCGTCAGGGTCTGTCATGCCGACAAAGGTACGGGCAAGCGGCGGGCATCCGGCAGTAGTTGCCAGCCACCAGCCCAGTGGGGCGTCGCCCTGGCCATCACGAACGTCCCACTCGCCACCTTCGCCAGGTTCGGCGAGACGAGACGGCCGCGGCTCGCCAGCTTGAGTGGACATTCGCCACATACATGGAGAACGGACACCTGGTGTTTTGCTTCGCACTACGGTTCGGGATAGCTTTTTGCACTGACTGGTCAGTCCAAAAAGATTGCAGGGGTGGGGTCATGGACAGCCCGCTGGGGGTGGCGCTCCGCGCCGAGGACTTCGGCCTGAAGGGGCCGCGTGGCTGGGCCTTCCGGGGTGTGGGGTTCACCGCGCGGCCGGGTTCCCTCGTGGCGATCGAGGGCGCCTCCGGTTCCGGCCGCACCTGTCTGCTGCTCGCGCTCACCGGCCGGATGCGCTCCACCCGGGGCCATGCCGAGGTCGGCGGTGTACGGCTGCCCGGCCGGCTCTCCGCCGTACGCCGTTTCAGCTCCCTCGGCCCCGTTCCCGGGGTGAACGAACTGGATCCCTCCCTCACCGTCGGCGAGCACCTGCGGGAACGCGCCCTGCTGCGGCGCCGCTTCGACGCGTCGTTCCGGTCGCTGCTGCGCCCGCGCACCGAACGCGTCGCGTCGGCGAGGAAGGAGACCGACGCCGCCCTGGAGGCGGCCGGACTCGACCTCGCCGTCCTCCCCAAGGCGGAACGGACCCAGGTGCGTGACCTGGAGCGCCTGGCGGCCCTGCGTCTGTCCGTCGCTCTCGCGCTGACGAGCCGCCCGCGACTCCTCGCCGTGGACGACACCGGCCTCGGCCTCGACGCGACCGACCGGGCCCTGGCCTGGGAGCTGTTGCGCTCCGTCGCAGCGGCCGGGACCACCGTCCTGGCGGTGTGCACCGAGGCCCCCGAGGGCGCACTCGCCGTACGCACCCGCCCCGGCGGGACCAGGACGGCAGCCGATGAAACGGACGGAGCGGTCGACACGGTCAGCACGGTCAGCACGGACGCCACGGACGCCACGGACGCCACGGACGCCACGGACGCCACGGACGCCACGGACCGTGGAAACGACGGAGAGGGGACGGCGGATGCGATCGCCGAGGCTGGCCGCGATTGAGCTGCGCAGGTTCGGCAGGGGCCGGATGCCGCGGGCCGCGCTGGTGGCGCTCCTGCTGCTGCCCCTGCTCTACGGGGCGCTCTACCTCTGGTCGTTCTGGGACCCGTACGGACGGCTGGACCGGATCCCCGTCGCGCTCGTCAACGAGGACCGGGGCACCACCGCGGCAGGCGAACACCTCGCGGCCGGCGACGAGATCGCGGGGGAACTGCTCCGCTCCCGCGTCTTCGACTGGCACGAGGTCGGCTCCGCCGAGGCCGCCCGTGGCGTCGAGGACGGGACGTACTACCTCTCGCTCACCATGCCGCGCGACTTCAGCGAGCGGATCGCGTCGAGTGCGGGCGACTCCCCCGCCACCGGCGCCCTGCGGGTGCGTACCAACGACGCCAACAACTACATCGTCGGGCAGATCTCCAGAACCGTCTTCGCCGAAGTACGCGGGGCCGCGTCGGCCAAGGCGTCGCGCGGCTTCCTGGACCGGATCTTCATCGACTTCTCCGGTCTGCACGACGCGACGGCGAAGGCCGCCGCGGGCGCCGGCGACCTGGAGAACGGGCTCAGCAAGGCGAAGAAGGGCTCCAAGGACCTGCTCGACGGCCTCAAGGAGGCCAAGTCGGGCAGCGGCACCCTCGCCACCGGCGTCTCCCGGCTCTACAAGGGAGCCGGTGACCTGGAGACGGGGTCCCGGCAGGTCGCGGGCGGCACACAGCTGCTCGCCGACAAGGTCGACGCGGTCGCCGCCGATGTGCGCCCCTTCCTCAAGGACAACGGGAAGGCCATCGGTGACACCGCCCGGCTGGTCTCGGACTCCTCGAAGGCCGTACGGGACAACCTCGGCCTGCTCGCCGAGACGGCACCGGCGGCCTCGGCCGCCGCCCACACGGCCTCCGACGAGCTGACCGGCCTCTACCGGGTCCGCTGCGAGGAGCAGCCCCTGCCCGACCCGGGTACCTGCCCGCAACTGAAGCGCGCGAAGACCGCGGCGCAGGACGTCGCGGACGTCTCCGACGACGTGAACGCCCTGGTCACGAACCAGAAGGGTGATCTGGCGAAGCTGCGCACCCAGCTGTCCACCCTTCAGAAGCAGGCGGACGCCCTGGCGAGGCGCTCGCCCCGTCTGGACACCGATCTGGAGTCCGCCGTCGCCAGGATCAACGCGCTCAACACCGGGGCGCAGAAGGTCGCCAAGGGCGCCGACGCACTTCACACCGGTCTCGGCACGGCGAAGACGGGCGCCGGGGACCTCAGGTCCGGGGTCGGGAAGCTCACCTCGGGCGCCACCACCCTCAAGAGCGGGCTGTACCGGCTGAGCGACGGTTCCACGACGCTCGCCCAGGGCCTGAACGACGGGGTCGGCAGGATCCCCGACTACGGCAAGGAGGACCGCGACGCCCGCACCGGCGTGATGGCCGACCCGGTGCGTCTCACGTCCTCCTCGCTGCACACGGCGCCCGACTACGGCACCGGCTTCGCCCCGTACTTCATCCCGCTCTCCCTCTGGGTGGGGGCGATGGTGGCGTACATGCTGATCCAGCCGCTCAACCGCAGAGCACTGGCGGCCGGAGCCCCGGCCTGGCGCATCGCCCTTGCGGGCTGGCTGCCCGTGGCGGTGATCGGTCTCCTCCAGGTGGGCGCCCTGATGTCCGTGCTGCACTGGCGGCTCGGTCTGCGGATGGCGCACGCCGCCGGGACGATCCTCTTCCTGGCGCTGGTGACCTGCTGCTTCGCCGCGATCGTGCAGTGGCTCAACGCCCGGTTCGGGGCGGCGGGCCGGATCCTCGTGCTGGCCGCGCTCATGCTCCAGCTGACCTCGGCCGGGGGGACCTACCCCGTGCAGACGAGCCCGGGGTTCTTCGGTGCGCTCCACCCCTACCTGCCGATGACGTACGTGGTCGGCGGGCTGCGCCGGCTGATCACGGGCGGCGGGCTCGGCCCGGTCTGGCAGGGCTGCGCGGTCCTGGCGGCGTTCACCGCGGGCGCGCTGGCGCTGACCGCGCTGTCCGCCCGCCGCAAGCAGGTCTGGACCCTCGACAGGCTGCACCCGGAGCTGACTCTGTGACCGCTCCGGGACCTGTGAGAATCGTGCGCATGGACAGCAGCAGCATCACGCGCCGGCAGGTCACCCGGCAGAAGCTCTACGAGGCGGCGGTGATCCTCATCGCCGAGAAGGGGTTCTCCGCGACCACGGTGGACGAGATCGCCGAGCGCGCCGGCGTCGCCAAGGGCACGGTCTACTACAACTTCAAGAGCAAGACCGAGCTCTTCGAGGAGCTGCTGCGGCACGGCGTCGGGCTGCTCACCCTGTCGTTGCGGACCGCCGCCGAGTCGACGGAGGCGGGCGGCGGCACGCGTGTGGAGGCCCTGGACGCGATGATCAGGGCCGGTCTCGTCTTCATCGACCGGTATCCGGCCTTCACCCAGCTGTACGTCGCCGAGCTCTGGCGCACCAACCGCGCGTGGCAGTCGACCCTCCTGGTGCTGCGCCAGGAGGTGGTCGCGGTGGTCGAGGAGGTGCTCCGGGAGGGGGTGTCGGCCGGTGAGCTCAGCGATGAGATCGACATCCCGCTGACGGCTGCCGCGCTGGTCGGTATGGTCCTGGTCGCCGCTCTGGACTGGCAGGCGTTCCAGCCGGAGCGCACGATCGACGACGTCCACTCCGCCCTGGCCCTGCTGCTGCACGGGCGGGTCAGCGGACACTGAGCGGCCTGAGGCGAGAGGCCGGGCCGGTGGAATTCGATCCCCCCGAATTCCGCCGGCCCGGCCTTCCGCAGCGCCGCGAGACCCTCCCCCGTGACCCCGTGTCCCCCGTGGTCCCGGGGCCCCGCGTGGTGCGCCCCCGTGACGTCGGGGGTGCGGCGCCCTTCCGCCGCCCCGTGCCGGCGGTCCTGGCGTCGCGCCCCTCCCGTGGGTTCCACTCTTCCGTCCGCGCAGGTGGGAGCCCATCCGTGTCCCTACTCATCTCCGGGAGTAGGTAGAGGTACTCAGATCGGGCCGGAAGGGCCTGCCCGGTCCGGTCGGCACTGGCTACCATCGCGTCCGTGTCCGTACTCCCCCTGGTGTTCACGAGTGGCTGGGCGAGCGGGATCAACGCGTACGCGGTGGTCCTCCTCCTCGGCCTGTTCGGCGCGACCGGCCTGAGCGACGAGGTGCCCGAGGCTCTCCAGCGCACCGACGTGCTGATGGTGGCCGGGGTGCTCTTCCTGTGCGAGGCGGTCGCCGACAAGATCCCCTACGTCGACTCCGCCTGGGACACCGTGCACACGGTGATCCGGCCGGTGGCGGGAGCGGTCGTCGCGGCTCTGCTGGCGGGGGAGAGCGGATCGCTCCCGGAGCTCACTGCGGGTGCCGTGGGTGGCTCCACCGCCCTGATGAGCCACCTGGTGAAGGCGGGCACCAGAATGGCGGTCAACACCTCCCCCGAGCCGTTCAGCAACATCGGGGTCAGCCTCGCGGAGGACCTGGGCGTCGCGGGGATCATCACCTTCGCGGTGTTCAACCCCGTCGCGGCGGCGGTCGTCGCGGCGGTGCTGCTGGCGCTCGGCCTGGTGATACCGGTCTTCCTCGCCTCCCGGATCCGGCTGTTCCTGCGGCGCAGGGCACAGCGCCGCGAGGAACGGCAGCTGTCCGGGGCGGGTGGGTCCCGGCCTCCCGGATGACGTGTCGCAGGCACCCTCTAAAGTCACTGACATGGCACGAATTGCGGTGATCGGCGCCGGGACCGGCGCGATGGCGGCGGCCGCCCGGCTCTCGGTGGCGGGCCACCGGGTGACGGTGTACGAGCGGTCGGAGACCCACGGCGGCTCGGTGGGCCGCTTCGTCCGCGAGGGCTTCGCCTTCGACACCGGCCCAGGTCTGCTGCACCTTCCGGCCGTCTACCGCGACCTCTTCGTGAAGACGGGGAAGGAGAGCCTGGAGCAGTGCGTCACCCTGTCCCAGGTCGACCCGGCGAGCCGTCACCTCTTCGCCGACGGCACCGCCGTCTCGCTGCCGAACGCCTCACGGGCCGGAGTCGTCCGCGCGCTCGACCGGGCTCTGGGCGACGGTGCCGGTGCCGCCTGGGGCGAGTTCCTGGACCGGGCCGGCACCGCCTGGGAGCGCTCGCGTCGGCCTCTTCTGGAGGAGCCGCTTCCCGAGGACCGGCGGATGCTGGCCCGGGACCCCTATCCGGCGCCGCGGCGCCGCCGCCAGCTGCGCGCCCCGCGGCAGGCGGCGACCCTGGCGGGGGGGGGTGCCTGGGAACAGGCCGACACCAGGCGGGCGGGGCGGCTCGACGGCTACGCCCCTGTGTCTTATAAACAAATGACGCAGCCGACGATAGGGT
>NZ_JBHZCI010000071.1:0-13133 GCF_042755185.1 Streptomyces sp. NPDC059166
GTTTTGGGGGTGTGTTTTTTTTTTTTTAAACCCCCCCGCCGGGCCCGGCGGGGCGCGGGCCCCCCCCCGCCCGGGGCGGCCGGGGGGGGGGGGCAACCCCGAGACTCCCACCGGTCGACCACTGAGAACAGTCTCACCAGACGAATGCCCCGTGCCCGGCGGACACCGCGCCGTGTACTCGACAGTGACGGAAACCCTGTGATCACCACTTCGGGCCTCACGAAGGTCTACCAGTCACGCGACCGTGAGGTCACCGCCCTGGACGGGGTGGACCTGCACGTCCGCGAAGGCGAGGTATACGGCGTCATCGGACAGAGCGGCGCCGGAAAGTCCTCCCTGATCCGCTGCGTCAACCTGCTCGAACGCCCCACCTCCGGCACCGTGACGGTCGCCGGACAGGACCTCACCGCTCTCGCGGGCCGGGGCCGCCGAGCCGGCAAGGAGCTCCGCCGGGCGCGCAGCCGCATCGGCATGGTCTTCCAGCACTTCAACCTGCTGGACTCGCGGACCGTGCGCGACAACATCGAGCTGCCCCTGGAGATCCTCGGCCTCTCCGGCCAGGCACGCACCGCCAAGGCGCTCGAACTGCTCGACCTCGTCGGCCTCGCCGACAAGGCGAAGGCATACCCCGGTCAGCTGTCCGGCGGGCAGAAGCAGCGTGTCGGCATCGCCCGCGCACTCGCCGGCGACCCGAAGGTCCTCCTCTCCGACGAGGCCACCTCGGCGCTCGACCCCGAGACAACCCGCTCGATCCTCCAGCTGCTGCGCGACCTCAACCAGGAGCTCGGCCTCACCGTGCTGCTCATCACGCACGAGATGGACGTCGTCAAGACGATCTGCGACTCCGCCGCGCTCATGAGGAACGGCCGCATCGTCGAGTCGGGGACCGTCAGCTCCCTGCTCGCCACCCCGGGCTCGGAGCTCGCCCACGAGCTGTTCCCCGTCGGCGGCACGGCCTCCGGCCCGGGCTCCACCGTCGTCGACGTCACCTTCCACGGAGAGGCGGCGGCCCAGCCCGTCATCTCGCAGCTCTCCCGCACGTACAACATCGACATCTCGATCCTCGGCGCCGCCATGGACACCGTCGGCGGCAAGCAGATCGGCCGGATGCGCATCGAGCTGCCCGGCCGCTTCGAGGAGAACGTCGTCCCGATCGGCTTCCTGCGCGAACAGGGCCTCCAGGCCGAGATCGTCGGCGCCACGGACAACCCCGCCCACACCGCGAAGCTCACCGAGGAGGTGGCGAAGTGACCTGGTCGGAAATGCAGCCGCTGCTCACGCAGGGAACCATCGACACCCTCTACATGGTGCTCTGGTCCACGCTCGTCACCGTCGCCGGCGGACTGCCGCTCGGCATCCTGCTCGTACTCACCGACAAGGGCGGTCTGCTGCAGAACACCCTGGTGAACAAGGTCGTCGGCGCGATCGTGAACATCGGCCGGTCGCTGCCGTTCATCATCCTGCTGATCGCCCTGATCCCGTTCACCACCTGGGTCGTCGGCACCTTCATCGGGCCGTCCGCGATGATCGTGCCGCTCGCCGTCGGGGCCATCCCCTTCTTCGCGCGGCTCGTCGAGACGGCGGTCCGCGAGGTCGACCACGGACTCGTCGAAGCGGTCCAGTCGATGGGCGGCTCCATCCCGACGATCGTCCGCAAGGTCCTGCTCCCGCAGGCGCTGCCCTCGCTCGTCTCCGCCGTCACCACCACCGTGATCGTCCTCATCGGATACTCCGCGATGGCCGGCGCGGTCGGCGGCGAAGGGCTCGGATCCAAGGCCGTCACCTACGGATTCCAGCGCTTCGACGACCAGTTCATGCTGATCACCGTCGTGCTGCTCGTCGTCATCGTGACCGTCGTCCAGCTCATCGGCGACGGCGCCGTGCGCCTGCTGGCCCGCCGGGGCCGCACCGCCTCCTGAGACTTCACTCCCCATGAAGCCCGAACTCCTTGTCCGGGCGCACCACCGTCACCACCGGAAAGAGGCACTCTTCGTGCGTAGGAACATCAAGATCACCGCCGCTGCCGCCGTCACCGCCGCCTTCGCCCTGGGCCTCAGCGCCTGCGGCACGGACTCCGACCCGGCCGCCAAGGGCGAGACCGGCGCCGGCGCGGACACCTCCAAGCCGCTCGTCGTCGGCGCGTCCCCGACGCCGCACGCCGACATCCTGAACTTCGTCAAGAAGAACCTGGCGGAGAAGGCGGGCCTCAAGCTGGAGGTCAAGGAGTTCACGGACTACGTCCTGCCGAACACCGCCACCGAGAGCGGCCAGATCGACGCCAACTACTTCCAGCACAAGCCCTACCTGGACGACTTCAACAAGAAGAACGGCACCCACCTCGTCCCGGTCGTCGACGTCCACCTCGAGCCCCTCGGCCTCTTCTCCAAGAAGGCCAAGGACCTCAAGGACATCAAGCCCGGCCAGACCGTCGCCGTGCCCAACGACACCACCAACGAGGGCCGCGCGCTCCAGCTGCTCGCCGCCAACGGCCTGATCACCGTCAAGGACGGCGTGGGCACCAACGCCAAGCTCAGCGACATCACGGACAAGAAGGGCCTGGAGTTCAAGGAGCTGGAGGCCGCCACCGTGCCCCGCGCCCTGGACGACGTCGACGCCGCCGTCATCAACGGCAACTACGCCATCGAGGCGGGTCTCCAGCCCGGCAAGGACTCCCTCGCCCTGGAGAAGGCCGAGGGCAACCCGTACGCGAACCTCCTCGCCGTGAAGAAGGGCAACGAGCAGGACCCCCGCGTCCAGAAGCTCGCGAAGCTCCTCAACAGCGACGAGGTCAAGAAGTTCATCGAGGACACCTACAAGGGCTCGATCATCCCCGCGTTCGGGCAGCCCGCCAAGTCCTGACCCCGAATCACCACTTGACGCCGGGCCCCGCGCAACCCACCAGGGAGGCGCGGGGCTTCGCCGTACCGACCCGGCGATGCGCATCCACGGCCCGATGCTGCATGCTGGAGCCTTTACACGGTCCTCGGCATGGAGCTGCGCATGACTGCAACCTTCCCGTCCATCTCCATCAGCACGGACAGGTTGGTGCTGCGCCCCTTCGACATGGCCGACGTCCCGGCGTACATCGAGATGATGAACGACGAGCTGGTCACCGCGTGGACCGAGGCACCGCACCCCTACACGCAGGTCGACGCCGAACGCTGGGTCAGGAGGATCGCGCCCGCCGAGCGCACCCAGGGCGGCGGCATCGTCTTCGCCGTCACGGAGTTCCTCACCCAGCGCCTGGTCGGCTCCGTGCGGCTGCTCAACACCGACCGGCGCACCCTGGCCACCGAGGTCCGCTACATCACCGCGCCCTGGGCGCGCGGCGAGGGGTACGCCACCGAAGCCGTGCTCGCCGTGGCCGAATGGCTCTTCCGCGACCAGGGCTTCGAACGCATCGAGCTGCGCACCCCGGCCGGGAACACCGCGTCCCAGCAGGTCGCCCAGAAGCTGGGCTGCATCAGCGAAGGGGTCCTGCGCAACGCCCGCATAGCCAGGACGGCGACCGAGGACGGCGGCTGGACCGACATCAGGACCGACCTCATCGTCTGGGGCCTCCTCCCCGAGGACCTGGAAGGCGTCGCCGAGCAGCTGGCCGAGGCGGGCGGCTACGGCGCCTACAACGACTGGAACTGACCTCCCGGGCGGCCGCCGGGAGCCCCTGGCAGGGCGTAGGTACGGACCGGATACGCTCACCCTTGCTCCGCTGACCCCGCGGAGATCCCCGCCTGCCGAACACCCAGGAGACTGACGACGATGGCCGACCGCGTCACGGTGATCGGCTGGGACGGTTCACCACTGACCAGCGCGGCCACGGCGGCACTCTCCGCCGCCACGCTCGTCGCCGGGGCCGCCCACCACCTGGAGCTCCCCGAGGTCCCCGAGCGCGCGGAACGCATCCGCCTCGGAAGCGTCGACCTGGCCGCCCGCCGGATCGCCGGGCACCGCGGGAGCGCCGTGGTCCTCGCCGACGGCGACCCCGGCTTCTTCGGCGTGGTGCGCACCCTGCGCAAGCCCGAGCACGGGCTGGAGGTCGAGGTCGTTCCCGCCGTGTCCTCGGTGGCCACCGCGTTCGCCAGGGCCGGGATGCCGTGGGACGACGCCCAGACAGTCGTCGCCCACCCCCGCACGCTGCGGCGCGCGGTCAACGTCATCCGCGCCCACCACAAGGTCGCGGTGCTCACGTCCCCCGGCGCCGGGCCCGCCGAACTCGCCCTCCTGCTCGAGAACGTCCACCGCACCTTCGTGATCTGCGAGGAACTCGGCACCGTACGGGAACGGGTCACCGTCCTCACCTCCGACAAGACGGCCGATCACACCTGGCGCGACCCCAACGTCGTCATCGTCGTCGGCAGCGGCCCGGAGGCCGCCGCGGGCGGCGCCTGGATCGCCGGCAGGCGGCCCGCCAACCCCGAGGGTGTTCGCGGCTGGGCCCTGCCCGCCGCCTGCTACGACGGCTCGGGGGAGACGGGCGAAGGGGAGTCGCCGGGCCTGCGCGCGGCGCAGCTCGCGCGGCTCGGCCCCCGCACCGGAGACCTGGTCTGGGACATCGGCTGCGGGAGCGGTGCCCTCGCCGTGGAGGCGGCCCGCTTCGGCGCCGCGGTCATCGCCGTGGACAAGGACCCCGGAGCCTGCGCCCGGACGGCAGAGGCCGCCCGTACCTTCCAGGTGGGGGTCCAGGTCGTCAGGGGCGTCGCCCCGCACGTGCTGGAGAGCCTGCCCGAGCCCGACGTCGTACGGATCGGCGGCGGCGGTGCCGCCGTGGTCACCGCGGTCGCCGACCGGCGGCCGGAACGCATCGTCACCCATGCGTCGAACCGGGACGAGGCGGAGGCGCTCGGTGCCGCCCTCGCCGGGAACGGATACACCGTGGAGTGCGCGCTGCTCCAGTCCGTCGAGCTGGACACGTCCGACTGGGCGGAGCGTGAACGCTCCGTGGTCTTCCTGCTGTCCGCGGTGCGTGGCGACCTCGCCCCCTGAGCGGCCCGCCGAGAGGCGCGAGGTAGGCTGACCGATCGTTGTACCGCGCCCGGACGTTCGACATTTCGTTCGTCAATGTCCGGAAAATCGGACCGTTTTGGTCCGCGATGTGGTACGGCGTGACCGGGGGACGCGCAACGTGGCGCAGTCCACAGCGAGCCGAGGCAGAACTGTCTGTCGCGGCGGCGAACGACCGCGAGAATGTATACCTCCGCGCGCGTTTCGTGCCGCGCGGGGAGCCCGCTCGTTCTTGTTGACGAGCACCGGCGTGCCGTGGTTCGGGCATCCCGGGCGTAGGGCGAAGGAGCACTGACGATGGGCGAGGGGTACGCATGACTGACACCGGCCAGATCCCGGGCGAGGGACTGCCGGAGAACGCAGGCATGGTGGAGCAGCCGGGCATCCCCGCCCAGGACGCCTACACCTACCTCGAACCCTCCGAGCACCACGCCGAGGACGACGACCTCCTGCTGATGCCCGCCGCCCAGGGCGCGTGGAGCGACGCTCCCGCCGCCCACGCGGCCCAGCCCGAGCAGCACCCGGCCGCCGACGGCACCCACGGCGCAGGAGTGGCCGAGGTCAACGGCGTACGCATCCCCGCGCACACGCCGGTCCAGGTCCCCGTCGCCGCGGCGCCCGCGCGACGCCCGCTGCACCGCGGTCCCGCCTCCACCGAGGCGCCCTCCTACGGCGGGTCGCACACGGGCGGTGTGGTCCGCTCGCTCGCGGACCGGGGTCCCGCCGGCCCGCAGCACACCACGCCGGTGCGGCACGCGGGGCCGCCGACGACCGGTCCCGAGTACTACGACTTCCCGGTGGACGAGTCCGCGCCGCTGCCCGGCCCGCAACTGGGTGAGATCCCGCCCCAGGCGGCGACCGGGTGGGGCACGCCGGAGCCGGTCGCCGCGCCGGAGGCCGAGCCGGCCCACGTGCCGGAGGCCGCGCAGGCCCCGGTTCCGGAGGCCGCGCCCGAGGCGCCCTCCGGGTCGCCGGAGCCGGCTCACGTGGTGGAGCACTTCGTCCCCGAGCCGCGTCCCGTCCCCGACGAGCCCGTCGCGGCGGTGGAGACGCCGGCGCAGGACGGTCCGGGGGCCGCGCCCGAGGCCGTCGTCGAGTCCCCGGTGCGGGCCGCCGACGCGCTTCCCACACCGGAACCGTCCGACGCGCACCACACCGGAGCCCCGGTTTCCGAAGCGCCCGTCTCCGAAGCACCTGCGGCGTCCGAAGCGCCCGTCTCCGAAGCACCTGCGGCGTCCGAAGCGCCCGTCTCCGAAGCACCTGTGGGGCCCGCGGAGTCCGGAGCGCCGCTCGGGCCGCTGGGGCGGAGTGTGCCCGCGGAGGGCGTCACGGTGACCGATCCGCACCACGCTGCCGACCCCTCGGCCGCCGGGCCTCAGGAGCCGGCCGCCTTCCCGACGGCACCGCAGCCCGTCCAGCCGGAGCAGCAGGCCGCTTCCGAACCCGCCGGCCGCCACGGCCGGGCGTCCGTCGCCGAGCAGGCGGTCATCGTCGAGCAGCAGCCCGCCGCCGAGCCCACGCACGCCGAGCCGGTCGCCGCCGAGCCCACGCACGCCGAGCCGGTCGCCGCCGCGCCCGCGGTCGCCGAGCCGGTCGCCGCCGAGCCCGCTAACTCCGGACTCACTCACGGCGAGCCCGCGCCGGTCGAGCCCGCCGCCTCCGCCCCGGCCGGGCCCACCGCGGAGTTCTCCGGGCCGCTCCTCGCCGAGCAGCCCGAGGCACCGGCGGAAGCTCTGCCTCCGGCGGAGCCCGAAGCCGTCGCGGAGCCCGAAGCCGTCGTGGAGCCCGAGGCCGTCCTGGAGCCCGAAGCCGTCGCGGAGCCCGCGCCGGCGCCCCGGACCGCCGTCCCGACCGGCCACGAGACCCTCGCCGGGCAGTCGTCCGAGCACGGTCCCCAGATCCTCGCCGCACCGACCCCCGACCCCGGCACCGGGCCCGAGATCATCGAGACCCCGGACGCCGGGTTCCCGGTGGCCGCTCCCGCGCAGGAGCAGGCCCCGGAGGCCGGCACGGTACCGGTGACGGCCGAGCCCCAGGCGGTCCGCGAGCCGGCGGAGTCCCAGGAGGAGCCGGTGACGCAGGACGACGCCGCCGCAGGTGAGGCCGAATCCCCGGACGTGACCGGGGACGCCGGTGCCGCCCCCGACGGGGCGCCCGAGGCACCGGACCAGGCATCCGTTCCCGCGCCCGGCTACGGCGACGCGGAGCGCGAAGCGGTCCTGCGCGTGATGCGTGAACGCCGGGACATCCGCAACGGGTTCCGCAGCGACCCGATCCCGCACGAGGTGCTCCTGCGGGTCCTGGAGGCCGCGCACACCGCGCCGAGCGTCGGCCACTCGCAGCCCTGGGACTTCGTCGTCATCCGTTCCGCCGAGACCCGCCGGTCCATGCACGAACTGGCCCAGCGCCAGCGGGACGCGTACGCGAAGTCGCTCCCCAAGGCCCGCGCCAAGCAGTTCAAGGAACTGAAGATCGAGGCGATCCTCGACACCCCGGTGAACATCGTCGTCACCGCCGATCCCACCCGCGGCGGCCGCCACACCCTCGGCCGGCACACCCAGCCGCAGATGGCCCCGTACTCCTCCGCGCTCGCGGTGGAGAACCTATGGCTCGCCGCCCGCGCGGAGGGCCTCGGGGTCGGCTGGGTCAGCTTCTTCGACGAGCGTGAGATGGTCCGTGCGCTCGGCCTGCCCGAGCACCTCGAGGTCGTCGCCTACCTCTGCGTCGGTTACGTCGACGAATTCCCCGACGAGCCCGAGCTGATGCAGGCGGGCTGGTCCAAGCGCCGCCCGCTGTCCTGGGTCGTCCACGAGGAGACGTACGGCCGCCGTGCGCTGCCCGGCGAGGAGCCGCACGACCTGCTCCAGGAGACCATCTCCGGCATCCGGCCCCTGGACGCCAAGGCGCTCGGCGAGGCGTGGGAGCGCCAGAAGCGGATGACCAAGCCCGCAGGGGCGCTCGGCATGCTGGAGATCATCTCCGCCCAGCTCTCCGGGCTCTCCCGGCTGTGCCCGCCGCCCGTACCGGAGCCGGCGGCCGTCGCGATCTTCGCCGGTGACCACGGGGTCCATGCCCAGGGCGTCACCGCGTGGCCGCAGGAGGTCACCGGCCAGATGGTCGCCAACTTCCTCGGCGGCGGCGCGGTCTGCAACGCCTTCGCCGCCCAGGTCGGCGCCGAGGTCTGCGTCGTCGACGTCGGTGTGGCGGCCGAACTCCCCGCCACTCCCGGCCTGCTGCCCAGGAAGGTCCGTCCGGGCACCGCCGACTTCACCACCGGCCCCGCCCTCACCCGCGAAGAGGTCCTCGCCGCGATCGAGGTGGGCATCGAGACGGCCCGCGACCTGGTGGCGGCCGGCAACAAGGGCCTGCTCACCGGCGAGATGGGTATCGCCAACACGACCGCGTCCGCCGCCCTGATCTGCGTCTACACCGGCATGGACCCCTCGGAGGTCACCGGCCGGGGGACCGGCATCAACGACGAGATGCACGCCCGCAAGGTCGATGTCGTCCGCCGCGCCCTGGAACTGCACCAGCCGGACCCCAGCGACCCGATCGGGGTGCTGGCCGCGGTCGGAGGCCTGGAGCACGCCGCGATGGCCGGTTTCCTGCTGGGCGGGGCCTCCCTGCGCACCCCGGTGATCCTGGACGGCGTGAGCGCCGGGGCCGCCGCCCTGGTCGCCCGGGCCATCGCCCCGGAGGCGCTGGCCGCGTGCATCGCGGGCCACCGCAGCGCGGAGCCCGGCCATGTCGCGGCCCTCAACAAGCTGGGCCTGCGACCGCTGGTCGACCTCGACCTCAGGCTCGGTGAGGGCACGGGCGCACTGCTCGCGCTCCCCATCGTCCAGAGCGCCGCCCGCGCCATGCACGACGTCGCCACGTTCGACTCGGCGGGCGTCACCGAGAAGTAGTCCCGCCCCTCCGCGCCCGGACGAGCACCTGCCCGTCCGGGCGCGGTCCGGCACCAGGGACCGCCGGCGTGCCGTCCGCGTATCGTGGTCGGACGCGTCACCGCCCCCGCGCACGTCACCGCCCCACCCCGCGCACGTCACCGCCGCTCCACCGCCGCAGCGGCCCGCAGCACACCGCACCCGCACGAGGAGCACGCACGACCATGGCCGAGTACGACGATCACCCTGCCTACCCCGTCGGACTGCGCCTGCACGGGCGCCGCGTCGTCGTCATCGGCGGCGGCCAGGTCGCACAGCGCCGGCTGCCCGCCCTGATCGCCGCGGGGGCCGACGTCACGCTGGTCTCCCCGTCCGCGACGGCGTCGGTCGAGGCCATGGCCGACACGGGGGAGATCCGCTGGGAGCGCCGCCGGTACCAGGACGGGGACCTCGCCGACACCTGGTACGCACTCGTGGCCTCCTCCGACCCCGAGGCCAACGACGCCGCGTCGGCCGAGGCCGAACGGACCCGCACCTGGTGCGTCCGCAGCGACGACGCGGAGGCCGCGACCGCGTGGACCCCCGCGACGGGCCGCAGCGAGGGCATCACCGTCGCCGTGCTGACCACCACCTCACAGGGCCGTGACCCGCGGCACTCCGCCGCCGTCCGGGACGCCATCGTCGAAGGGCTCCGCGACGGCACCCTCGCCGCCCCGCACCACCGCACCCGGACTCCCGGTGTCGCCCTCGTCGGCGGTGGACCCGGCGACCCCGATCTGATCACCGTCCGCGGCCGCAGGCTGCTCGCCGAGGCCGACGTCGTCATCGCCGACCGCCTCGGCCCGCGCGACCTGCTGGACGAACTCCCGCCGCACGTCGAGGTCATAGACGCCGCGAAGATCCCGTACGGCCGTTTCATGGCGCAGGAGGCCATCAACCAGGCGCTGATCGACCACGTGAAGGCCGGCAAGTCCGTGGTCCGCCTCAAGGGCGGTGACCCCTTCGTCTTCGGCCGCGGCATGGAGGAGGCCCGGGCGCTGGCCGCCGAGGGGATCGCCTGCACCGTCGTGCCCGGGATCTCCAGCTCGATCTCCGTGCCGGGGGCGGCCGGAATCCCCGTCACCCACCGGGGCGTCGCCCATGAGTTCACCGTGGTCAGCGGCCACGTCGGCCCCGACGACCCGCGCTCCCTCGTCGACTGGGCGGCCCTCGCGAAGCTGCGCGGCACCCTCGTCCTGCTGATGGCGGTGGACAAGATCGGTTCCATCGCCCAGGCGCTCATAGCCCACGGGAAGTCCCCCGACACCCCCGTGGCCCTGGTCCAGGAGGGCACCACCGCCGCCCAGCGCAGGGTCGACGCCACGCTCGCGGACGTCGGTGAGCGGGTCGTGGCGGAACAGGTGCGGCCCCCCGCCGTCATCGTCATCGGCGACGTCGTCTCCGTCGGCCCGGACCCCGAAGGCCGGCTCGCCGGCTGAAGGAGCCCTCTTCGCCGTCCCTCCACCCCACCCGACAAGGCAAGTAGCACCGTGGCAGAACTCATCACCGTCGACGACCCGGACGATCCGCGCCTGAGCGACTACACCGGCCTGACCGACGTCGAACTCCGGCGGCGCAGGGAGCCCGCCGAGGGCCTGTTCATCGCCGAGGGCGAGAAGGTGATCCGGCGTGCCGCGAACGCCGGGTACGCCATGAGGTCGATGCTGCTCACGCCCAAGTGGACCGACGTCATGCGCGACGTCATCGAGGAGGCCACGGCGCCCGTCCACGTGGTGACACCCGCGCTCGCGGAGAAGGTGACCGGCTACCACGTGCACCGGGGAGCCCTCGCCTCCATGCAGCGCAAGCCGCTGCCGCCCGCGGGCGAGCTGCTGGCCCCGGAACGGGGGAGCGTCCGGCGGGTCGCCGTGTTCGAGGACATCGTCGACCACGCGAACCTGGGAGCCGCCTTCCGCAACGCCGCGGCGCTCGGCGTCGACGCCGTCCTGCTCACGCCGCGCTGCGCCGATCCGCTCTACCGGCGTGCGGTCAAGGTGTCGATGGGCTCCGTCTTCCACGTCCCGTGGACGCGTCTCACCTCATGGCCCGACGACATCGGCCTGCTGCGTTCGGCCGGTTTCACCACGGCGGCCCTCTGCCTCAGCGACCGCTCGATCACCCTCGACGAACTCGTGGCACGACGGAACGAGAGGCTGGCGCTCGTCTTCGGTACGGAGGGGGACGGCCTCACCCCCGAGGCGCTCGGCGCGGCGGACGCGCACGTACGCATCCCGATGGACGCCGGTGTGGACTCCCTCAACGTGGCGGCGGCCTCCGCGGTCGCCTTCTACGCGACCCGGGCCTGACCGGCCGGGAGAACCGCGCACGGCCGGCGCAGGGCCTGCGCCTGCGGGTCAGCCGGACAGGCCCGGGAGCCCCGTCGGCGACCGATGGGCCTGCGCCCCGTCGTACGGGTGGGACGAGCCGCTCCCCAGCCCGCGAGCGGGCCCCTGGCAGCCCTGCGCCGCCGCGATCCCCAGTGCGACCAGGAGCGTCACCACGACGAAGACCACCAGCCGCTGACGCAGCAGCCGGGGATTGGCCGGGCGCCGCTTCCCGCCCTTGCCCGCGGACGTCGTCCGCACGCCGGGCCGTGACGCCCCGCTGCCGTTCGTCCGCCGGGGCGCCGGAGGCTGCTGGCCGCCCGGGCGGGGGCCGCCACGCGTGCCCCGGGGCTGTGAACCACCGGTACGGGGCGCGGCGGCCCGCGACGCCGCCGGACGCCTGCCCTGGGTCCGCTGCGCCGGGGAGGGCCCCGGGGAGCGGCGCGTGGACTGCTCGGTGTACTGGCCCTCCATCCGTCCGGTCGGCCGGTCCAGCTCCTGGTCGCCGCGCTGGGCGGGCGGACGCCTCTCCTGGAGCCCCTGCGCTTCCCGGGCCGCGATCTCCTTGAGGCGCATGGAGAGCTGGAGCGTGCTCGGCCGCTCCTCCGGGTCCTTCGCCAGGCACGCCCTGACCAGCGGGGCGAGGGCGTCGTGCACGTCGAACAGGTGCGGTTCCTCGTGCACGACCCGGTAGAGCATCACCTCGGAGCTGCCGTGGCCGAAGGGCGAATCCGCCGTCGCCGCGTAGGCCAGGGTGGCGCCCAGGGAGAAGACGTCCGTCGCCGGCGTCACCGCCGCGCCGCGGACCTGCTCGGGTGCCAGGAAGCCGGGCGAGCCCACCGCCGTGCCCACATGGGTGAGCGTGCTGGCCCCGGTCGCCCAGGCGATGCCGAAGTCGATGATCCGGGGGCCCTTGGGGGAGAGGAGGATGTTGGACGGCTTCAGGTCCCGGTGCACCACACCGGCCTCGTGCACCGCCACCAGGCCCTCCGAGAGCGCCGCCCCGATCGAGGCCACCTCCACGGCCGAGAGGGGGCCCTCCTCCACCACCTTGTCGTGCAGTGAGGGACCCGGCACGTACTGCGTCGCGAACCAGGGGCGGTCCGCCTCCAGGTCGGCCGCCACCAGCCGGGCCGTGCAGCCGCCGCGGATCCGGCGGGCGGCGGACACCTCGCGCGCGAAGCGCGAACGGAACTCCTGGTCCTCCGCCAGGTCGGGGCGGATCACCTTGAGCGCCACCCGCTGGCCGCGCCGGTCCGAACCCAGATAGACGACGCCCATGCCGCCCGCGCCCAGCCGCCGGTGCAGCCTGAACGATCCGACGACACGCGGGTCCTCGCGCCGGAGCCGCATCATCGCCATCGTCTGCCCATCCCCGCTGCCGGTCCGCCTGACGAGGCACAGCTTACGTATCCGCGGCGCGGCGCGCTCAGAGGCCGCGCCCTCGCCCACCCATCGATTGTCAGTGCCCGGTGGGAGAATTGAGGAGTGGTCAGGGAGCCGGGGATCCAGGCCCCGTGGCCCGTGCGATTTCTCAACGGACCGTCGCAGAAGGGGGATTGGATCAATGAAGGGTGATCGTGTGGAGATAGTCGTGGACGCGGGTGACACGACGAGGACGTACGAGATGGTGGCTTCCAGGGCCGGTCGCAGGGTCGAGACCGCGGTCCGCCGGGGTGTGGTGGAAGTGAGTGAAGTCACCCGAAGTGGATCAGTTGTCCGTACCGCCCGCTTCATGGCGAACAGGGTGCTCGCCCTCGTCGAGCAGCCCGTCCCCCGGGAGGACGAGTCCGAGCGCGCCCTCCCGGAGCGGAGCGCCTGAGGGCGTCAGGCGGCATTCCGGGCACACCGGCGGCGGCGCACCCCTCCAGGGCGGGAGGGG
>NZ_JBHZCI010000071.1:13143-17353 GCF_042755185.1 Streptomyces sp. NPDC059166
CTCTTTTTTGTCTCACCCCCCCCCCCGGGGGGGGGGGGGGCGGGGCCCCGGCGGGCCCCCCCCCCCCCCCGGGGGGCCCCCCCCCCCCCCGGGGGGGGGGGGGCCCCCCCGCCGCGTATCCGGCCGCGCCCGGAGGCCCCGGTGCGGCTGCCACGCGCTGTCCGGCACCCGGGACACCCTTGACACCTGGCCGGTGCGCCCGCATTCTGTCGCCGGAAAACGCAACGCCGTTGCGATTTCCGCACCGACACGGTGCCGCCGACACACCGGGCGGCACGGGAACCACCCGCACGAAGGAGGCCGGCCCATGGCGGACCACGGCGACGGCACCACCCCCGCCACACCCCAGGCACCGGGCGTCCTGCAGACCGTGGACCGCGCCCTCGCCGTCCTCCTCACCTTCACCGAGCAGCGCCCCGAGTGGGGCGTGAGCGAGCTCTCCCGCCACCACGGCTGGGACAAGGCCGTGGTCCAGAGGCTGCTCACCACGCTGACCGCCCGGGCGTTCCTGATCTGCGACGACGTCAGCCGCCGCTACCGTCCGGGACCGGCCCTGTCGCGTCTGGCCCGGGTCGGGGAACACAGCGGTGTCCTGCCGTCGCTCGCCAGACCGATACTCGCCCGGCTGCTGCGCGAGACGGGCGAGAGCGTCGTGCTCAACGTCCCGCACGGCTCCAGCTACCGTTGCGCCGCGGCCGTCGACGGCACAGGCCCCGTCCGGTACACCGCCATCATCGGCGCCGTCATGCCCGGCCACGCGGGAGCCTCGGGCCACACCATCTTCGCGTACCACCCCGAGCGCGAGGTCCGGCAGATGTTCGGCCCCGCGGGCCTCGCCCGCTTCAACGACCGGACCATCACGGACCCGGACGCGCTGCTCAGCTGCTACGCACAGGTCCGCGCCGACGGTCACTGCGTCAGCTACGGCGAGTACGACGAAGCCGTCACCGCCGTGTCCGCCCCGGTCCTCCAGGGCGAGTCCGTCGCGGCCTCCCTCACCGTGATCGGGCCCTCCCACCGCGTGGACAGGGCCGTCGACACCCTCGTACCGCTGGTACGCGCCGGAGCCGCGGAGATCACCGCGGCGCTCGGCGGCTGACCCACCAACCGCACACCGCTCGATCCCGCGGCACGCCGTGCCGATGGCGCGCCCCGCCCTGCCCGCGCGCACCGACGGGAGACAGCGCCTCCCCAGTCCCGCTCACCGAAGGGGGTGCCCCGTGGCGCACCAAGCCTCCGCCCCGCACCACCACGTACCACCGCCGTCCGGTTCCCACGCCGACGAACCGGGGGCCCACCCCCGCGTCCTCGAACCCGTACTGCTGGTCATCCTGGTGGCGCTCGCCGCGGTCGGTGCCGTCATCGGCATCGACCTGGTGTCCAAGCTGGGCATCTCCGCCAACACCTCCGTGGTCGGCGCGCTCGTGGCCATGCTCATCGGGCGCATCCCGCTGGGGTTCCTGCGCCGGATGAAGTCCGTGCACCGGCAGAACCTCGCCCAGAGCGCCATCTCCGCGGCGACCTTCGCCTCGGCGAACGCGCTGCTCACCTCCGTGGCCATCCCGTACGTCTTCGGGCGCGAGGACCTGGTCTGGCCGATGCTCGCCGGATCGTTCATCGGCCTCGTCGTGGACGCCTGGGTGCTCTACCGCGCCTTCGGCTCGCGGCTGCTGCCCGCCGACGCCGCCTGGCCCCCGGGCACCGCCGCCGCCGAGACGATCAAGGCCGGCGACCGGGGCGGCCGCCGTGCATTGATCCTGGCCGGGGGAACCGTCGTCGGCCTGGCCGGGACGCTCCTCAGCCTGCCGCTCTCCGCCGCCGGCGTGGCCTTCCTCGGCAACGTCTGGGCGCTGATGATGTTCGGCATCGGACTCATGCTGCGCCAGTACAGCCCCGACGTCTTCGGCACCGACCTCGGCGCCGGCTTCATCCCGCACGGCGTCATGGTCGGCGCCGGGATCGTCGCCCTCGGGCAGGCCGTGCACCTGCTGGTCGGCCGTCGTGCCCGCAGGAGGAGCGAAGAGACAGCGCATGCCGAGGAGTCGGCCAGCACCCTCGTGGTCACCGACCCGAGCGTCGAGTACACGGTCGACGAGCGCGCCCTGCGCCTCGCCCTGATCCGCGGCTACGCGCTGTTCACCGCCGGCGCCGTGGTCCTCGCCGTCCTCGGCGGTCTCATCGGCGACATGAGCCCGCTGGGCATCGTCGGCTGGGTCCTGTTCGCCGCCTTCGCCGCACTGGTCCACGAGCTGATCGTCGGTCTCGCGGCCATGCAGTCCGGCTGGTTCCCGTCCTTCGCCGTCACCCTGATCTTCCTGATCCTCGGCCTCGCCATGGGCATCCCCTCCGTACCGCTCGCCCTCCTCATCGGCTACGTCTCCGCCACCGGACCCGCCTTCGCCGACATGGGCTACGACCTCAAGGCCGGCTGGCTGCTCCGCAGGGACCACCGCCCCTGGAACCCGTACGAGCGCGAAGGGCGCCGCCAGCAGTTCCTGGCCGCCCTCATCGGCTTCGGCGTCGCCCTGGTGGTCGTCGCCGTCGCCTGGCGCTCCTACTTCGGACAGGGCCTCATCCCGCCCGTCGCCAAGGTCTACGCCGACACCATCAAGAGCGGCCTCAGCGACCCCGACGCGGTCCGCACCATGCTGCTCTGGGCGATCCCGGGAGCCGTCATCCAGCTGATCGGCGGAACCCGCCGCCAGATGGGCGTCATGCTCGCCACCGGCCTCCTCATCCTCACGCCCCAGGCGTGCTGGCTGGTCCTCGGCGCCCTGCTCGTCCGTGTCGTCTACCGCAAGCTGCGGGGCCCCGCCGCCGACGAGGAACTCAACCTGATCGGCGCCGGAGTCATCGCCGGCAGCTCGCTCGGAGACTCCGCCCAGATCCTCAAGGCCTGAGCCGAGACTCCGCACCCAAGCCACCACCCGCACCACTCGCACCACCCGCAAGGCAAGGAGAACCCATCGTGGACATGTACAGCAGGCTCGAACCGCGTTCCGAGTACCTCAGCTTCGAGCTGGCCCTGGCCGCCCGGAAGCTCGTCGAGGAGGTCATGCTCGTCAAGCGCGGTGAGCACGTCGTCCTCACGGGTGACACGAGCAGCGACCGGCGGGTGCTCGAAGCCACCGCGCAGGCCGTCGCCGCGGCCGGTGCACACCCCGTCATCGTCTGGTACGAGACCCTCCCCGGCGCCTCCATGGAACCGCCCAGGCCGGTCGCCGGCGCGATCGCGGACGCGGACGTCTGGATCGAGTTCGCCGTCTCGTACCTGATGCACTCCGACGCCTTCCGCGCCGCGATGGCCAACGGCTGCCGCTACACCAACCTCACGGCGATGGACGTCCAGATGCTCGTCGCGACCGTCGGCCGCCCCGACTTCCAGGGCGTCATCCGCCTCGGCAAGGCCCTGGTCGCCCTCCTGGAGGCCGCGGACGAGGTGCGCATCACCTCCGCCAACGGCACCGACCTCGTCGGCCGCAACGGCGACCGCCCGATCAACCTGCGCGGCAAGCCCGCCGAGAACCCCGGCGAGACGGTCATGCTCTCCGGCCAGATCTCCTGGAACCCGCTGGAGGAGACCCAGGACGGCGTCCTCGTGTTCGACGGCGCCCTGTGGCCGCCGGACGAGATCGGCCTGCTGCGCTCCCCGGTCCGCTGCACCGTCGAGAAGGGTGTCGTCACCAAGATCGAGGGCGGCGCCGACGCCGACACCTTCCGCCGCTGGATGGAGTCGTTCGACGACCCGAACATGTTCCGCGTGGCCCACTGGTCGCTCGGCTTCAACCCGGGTGTCCTCGCCCCGACCGGGCGCATCGTCGAGGACGAGCGCGTCTTCGGGTGCGTGGAGCTCGGCATCGGAACCAAGGGCGCTTGGATCGGCGGCGAGCCGTGGGTCGCCGCCGCCCACACCGACGGCAGCGTGCTCGGCCCGTCCATCTACCTCGACGGCGTCGCGATCGAGGAGAACGGGCGCTACGTGCACCCCGAGCTCGTCGAGATCTGCCGGGACCTGGGCGTCGCCGGCTACTGAGTCCGCACCGCGGCGGGCAGGCGCGCAGGCCTGCCCGCCTGCCCGCTCGAACCCGGGCCGGCCGGGGGCCGGGGCGCCGGCCGGCCCCGGGCCCCCCCCCCCCCCCCCCCGGGCCCCCCCCCCCCCCCCCCCCCGCGCCAAAAACGGACAGTATAACAAAAAAAACAGCGGACGGAA
>NZ_JBHZCI010000072.1:0-16214 GCF_042755185.1 Streptomyces sp. NPDC059166
CTCACAACACCCCCCCCCCTCTCCGCGCCTGTCTCTTTTTTTAAACCCACAAACCCACGCGCCCCCCCCGCGGCCCCCCCGCGGGGGGGGGCGCCCCGGCGGTTCGGAGTACCGGACGCCCGGGGCGGCCGGTGGGCGGTGATCGGTCACAGCCCCCGGGGGCCGTCACCCGCCGCGGTGGCCTCGGCAAGCTTCTGGAACTCACCCAGGTCGTAGTTGGCGAGTGCGGAGTCGAGGTTGGTGAGGGCGCCGAGGTGCTCGACGAACCCGCTGGGGTCGTACTCGATCTGCAGGGCCACACGGCTGGACGTGTCGTCGAGCCGGTGGAAGGTGACCACACCCGCGTGATGGACTCCCTCGATCGTCTTCCAGGCGATCCGGTCCTGGGGAACGACCTCGGTGAGTTCCGCGACGAAGCCCTTGTCCGCGCCCGGCAGGGACAACTGCCAGGAGAACCGGCGCTCGTCCATCGGATCGACCCGCCGCACATGGCTCAGGAACTTCGGCCACTGCGTCACATCGCTCCACAGCGCCCAGGTGACGCTGACGGGCGCCTTGATGTCGACGGTCTCGACGAGGGATGCGGACATGGAGAACAACCCCTTCTTCTTGTTCGGTTACGCCTTGCGCTGCCGACTACCCGATAGTCGACGACGCACGCATACCGCCCCCCCCTCGGGCATTCCGGCACCGGTGGTCCGCACGGCCCGGGTGTCAGGCCGCCTCCAGGGCCGCGCACCGGACGGCGCTCTCCACGTAGTGGTTGTCGAAGCGCCGGGCGGACTCGGCGGTCTCCCGCGGATCCGCCTCTCCCCGCACGACCCTGCCGAGCAGGCGCAGACAGGCGAAGCGGTCGGCCCAAGTGGCTTGCGCCCGCAGGCCTTTCACGCTTCAGAAGGGCGGGCCGGTTCCCGGTCGCCGCCCCGTACCCGGGAGCCTTCGAGACCCGCCACCCGAGGGCCGCCGAACTGTGCGGGCGTCACGACTCCCGCACCCGGGAAAATGGATCGAGGCCGGTGCAGCTCCGCTGCTATGGTGCGCCGATGCCACTGATCAGGGAGATTCAGGTCACCTTCGACTGCGCGGAACCGGAGCGCGTCGCCCGGTTCTGGTGCGAGGTGCTGGGCTACGTCGCACCGTCACCCCCGGACGGGTTCGCGACCTGGGACGAGTACCACCTCTCCCTGCCCGCCGGGGAGCGCGGCGCGTGGTTCGCGTGCACGGACCCCTCAGGGGCCGGGCCGCGCTTGTACTTCCAGCGCGTACCCGAGGGCAAGACCGCCAAGAACCGGGTCCATCTGGATGTCAGGGTCGGCACCGGACTCGTCGGCGAGGAGCGGCTGGCCGCCCTTGAGGCCGAGTGCGAACGGCTGGTGGCCCTCGGCGCGGTGTGCGACCAGGTTCTGCTCGCCGACGAGGAGAACGAGTCCTGCATCAACATGCGGGACATCGAGGGGAACGAGTTCTGCCTCGACTGAACGCCCCCTTCGCCGCGTGCCGTTGTGGCCCGGAGTCCGTACGGGGCAGGTTCCGCCGCGACCGACGTCTGCCGCCGTGGCCGGGCGGGCGCCCCGTGAAGCTGCAGGGCCGGTCGCCGGAAGAGTTCGCTCCGGCGCACACCACCGGTCCTCGTGGACCACGCGAGCGCCGTTCCAGGGCGCGGGCCTCCGCTCCTAGAGTGGGGGCCGGTCCGCCGCCACCTCGGCACTCCGTACGGGAGAGCCCGTCGAGGGAGGCCACGGCGCGGCCGGGGCCTCAGGGAGGACGCTCGTGAGCGGGTACGACCAGATGATCATTTCGGACGCGCCGGTGCTGTACCTAGGACTCGGCGGAGCGGGCACCGAGGTGTCCCCGGGCGGCATCACCGCGACGTATCACGGGTCCCCGGGACACACACACCTGCCCAACGGCGATCCGGCCACCCTGTTCGACGGTACGGACGACCAGTACGTGGAGGTCCCCGACGAGGACGCCTTGTCGGTCTCCACCACGGGCGCCCTGACCATCGAGGCCTGGCTGCGTCCGGACGTGCTGTCCTTCCCCCGGACGGAGGGGACCGGATACGTCCACTGGCTGGGCAAGCTCACCTACGCCACGGTCAACCAGTGCGAGTGGGTCGCGCGCGTCTACTCGGCCGGCAACTCCGAGGACCGCGCCAACCGGATCTCCGGCTATGCGTTCAACCCGGCGGGCGGGCAGGGTGCCGGCTCGTACTTCCAGGATCCGCTACGCCCCGGGGAATGGATCCACTACGCCCTCGTGATCAGCACCGCGCCGGACGGCCCGGCCCAGCCCCCGGGGAGCACCAGGATCTACCGGGACGGTCAGCTCAGGGACAGCGACGCACTGGCCGACTACGGCATCGTGCCCGGCAACACGACGTCGCCCATGCGTATCGGCAGCGCGACACTGAACTCCTTCTTCCTCGGCGGCATCGGCAAGGTCGCGGTCTACGCACGCGAGTTGTCCCAGGAACGCCTGGCGGAGCACTACACGGTGATGATGGCGGGCTGACTCCGTTCCGGGCCCGGCGGGCGCCGAGCCGGGAGGCACTGGTGCGGCGCGCCGGTGGACCGCCCGGTGAGATCCGGCCGGTCCACCGCGTCCGACACGGTCAGCCCTCGCCGTGCGCGGGTGTCAGCCGGGCCGCCGCCGTGAACCGGTCCAGCACCGCCCTGCCCGCGTACCGGGCCGAGGCGCCCAGCTCCTCCTCGATACGGATGAGCTGGTTGTACTTGGCCGTACGGTCCGACCGCGAGAGTGAGCCGGTCTTGATCTGGCCGCAGCCCGTCGCCACAGCCAGATCCGCGATCGTCGTGTCCTCCGTCTCCCCGGAACGGTGCGACATGACGGCGGTCCAGCCGGCCCGGTGAGCGGTGGCGACCGCGGAGAGGGCTTCGGTCAGTGTCCCGATCTGATTGACCTTGATGAGGACCGAGTTCCCGACGCCGGTGCGGATGCCCTCGCTCAGCAGCTTCTCGTCGGTGCAGAACACGTCGTCACCGGTGAGCTGGCATCGGTCGCCGACGCGGGCGGTCAGCTCTCGCCAGCCGTCCAGGTCGTCCTCGGCCATCGGGTCCTCGATCGAGACGATCGGGTAGGTTTCGATCAACCGGGCCAGGTGGTCGGCGTGTTCGGCCGGTGTGCGACGCACGCCCTCACCGGCGTACACGTAGACCCCCTCCCGGAAGAACTCGGACGAGGCCGGGTCCATGACGATGCCGATGTCCGCGCCGGGGCGGTAGCCGGTGCGCTCGACGGCCGCCATGACGAAGTCGAGTGCCTCCTCGGCGGTACGCAGCGCGGGCGCGAAGCCGCCTTCGTCGCCGACGCCCGTGGAGTGCCCGGCGGACAGAAGGTCACGCCGAAGGGTGTGGAAGATCTCGGAGCCCATGCGGACGGCTTCCGCGAAGGTCTCCGCGCCGATCGGCGCGATCATGAATTCCTGGAAGTCCAGCGGGTTGTCGGCATGGGCTCCTCCGTTGACGATGTTCATCATCGGCAGCGGGAGGAGCCTGGCGCCGGCCCCGCCGAGGTAGCGGTACAGCGGCTGCCGGTGGGCCGCCGCGGCGGCCTTGGCGGCGGCGAGGGAGACGCCGAGGACGGCGTTGGCACCGAGCCGGGACTTGTCCGGCGTGCCGTCCAGGGCGATGAGCGCGGCGTCGAGTCCGGCCTGGTCGTCGGCGTCGCGTCCCACGACCGCGGACGCGATGTCGCCGTTGACATGGGCGACCGCACGGTCGACTCCCCTGCCGTGCCAGCGGCCGGGGTCCGCGTCGCGCAGTTCCACGGCCTCCCGCGCACCGGTGGAGGCCCCGGAGGGGACTGCGGCACGGCCCAGGGATCCGTCGGCGAGGAGGACGTCCGCCTCGACCGTGGGGTTGCCCCGGCTGTCGAGGACCCTGCGTGCGGTCACGGAGGTGATGACGGTGGAGTCAGGTGCAGTGCAAACCATGGGAGGCCCTTCGCGTCGAGGCTCGTCGCGGCTGCTGCGACAGCGCCGGCGCGTACCGCGATAGAAGAACCATACAGCAATGCTGTTCAGTTTGGCTGTTAAGTTACGCTGCACAGCTTGGCTGCACAGTCAAGCTGTGCAGGTCAGGTGCACAGCTTCGCTGGCCACCAGCGGTTAAGCTGCCCTATGCCCACTCCGGAACCCGCCGCCGTCGCCACCGAACTCCGCAACGCCATGGGCAAGCTCACGAGGCGCGTGAAGCACGAGGACCGAATCCCGCTCGGCCAGGTCTCGGTGCTGGGCACCCTCGACCGCGACGGGGCCATGACCACCAGCGACCTGGCCGCCGATCAGCGCGTACGCCCCCAGTCCATGGCGCGTGCGGTCGGGCTGCTCATGGACCAGGGCCTCGTCGTGCGCCGCGCGCACCCCACGGACGGCCGCAAGTCCCTGGTGGAGCTCTCGCCTGCCGGCCGGGCGGCCCTGGAGGCCGAGCGCGGGCGGCGGGCCGGCTGGCTCGCGCAGGCCATCGAGCGCGAGCTCACCGACGAGGAGCGCGAGGTGCTGGCGCGCAGCGCGGTGCTGCTGGAACGACTGGCCGCCCGCTGAGTCCGTCCACCGGATCCCGGCCTCGGTGCCGGCCTCGGGCCGCCTCCGTGCGGGTGCGCCCCGGGGTGCCGCGTGTTTCAGTGGACCGGTCAGGCGCAGGAGTGAAGGGGATTTCCCCGGGCGGAGGACCCGTGTCATGAGGTTCGCGGTGATCGGCGGTACGGGACTGATCGGCTCGAAGGCCGTGAGGAGGCTGAACGCCGACGGCAACGAGGCCGTCCCGCACTCGAAGTCGACGGGTGTGGACGTCATCACGGGCGAGGGGCTGGACGAGGCCCTCGCGGGCGCCGACGTCGTCATCGACCTGACGAACTCGCCGACCTTCGACGAGGCCTCACCCGACTTCTTCAGGCAGTCGGTGCGCAACATCCTGGACGCGGGGCGAAGGGCGGGTGTACGCCACGCCGTCGCGCTGTCGATCGTGGGCGTGGACCAGGTACCCGAACTGGACTACTACCGGGCGAAGACACTCCAGGAGGAACTCCTCGCCGCCGGGCCGATCCCGTACTCGATCGTCCGCGCGACCCAGTTCATGGAGTTCGTCGACGCGATCATGAGCTGGACCTCGGACGCCGAGTCCGTCCGCCTGCCCGCCACTCCCCTCCAGCCGATCGCCGCACAGGACGTCGTGGACGCGGTCGCGGAGATCGCGGCCGGAGAGCCCTTGAGGGGGATCCACAACATCGCCGGCCCCGAGGTCTTCCCCCTCGACGAGCTCGGCAGGATCACGTTGGGCGCTCGCTCCGACAACCGCGCCGTGATCACGGACGACACCGCCGGCATGTTCGCCGTCGTACGCGGAGACGTCCTGACGGGCGGCCCCGACGCGTCGCTCGCCCCGACCCGCTACTCGGACTGGCTCGCCTCGCACAAGGGCTCCTGAGGCGGCGCCGGGCGCCCTCCCCGCGGTCTCATCAGCCGGACGCGCCATTGAACATCCGTCCGGGGCGTGGTGTCATCTCCCGCATGAGGAGTGCCCGTTCAGTCCGCACGGTACTGCTGGACCCGTTCTGGCCCAGCCGTCGCGTCGACCACTTCGACCAGTTCTGTCGCTGAGCACTCCCCTTCCGCAGTGACCACCCCGAACACTCGGGTGTGTTCCTGAGCTGCGCCCCCTTTTGAGCCCGCGTCGCGCGGCGCTCCCACGCATGCCGTGCGCCGACATCCCGCGCTGACCACAGGTCCGCGTCGTCGCACGGCGTGCTCCGACGTGCCGCAGGGCATCCGCGTGCCACGCCCTGCACCGTCACATGTCATTCCATTTCATGATCAGGCTGCGATGTGCGCGCCTCGTCCCTCCCGCGCCATTGGTGACCACCCCCTTGGAGCCCACCCATGTCCTGCTGCGCCCCGATCGCCGGGGATCACCGATCCTGCCACTCGGCCGGCACCTCCGGCAGCCCGCTGATCGGCACCGTCGGCACCCTGACCACCAGGCCTCCGGAGCCGTTCCGCCCCGCTTCCGCCGCTCGCACGACCCGCGGGCAAGTGGCGGTGCCCGGAGGGACTTTCGCCATGGGAGACGGGTTCGGCGAGGGGTACGCCGCGGACGGCGAGGGCCCGGTGCACGAGGTGTCGCTCGCCTCCTACCTGATCGACGCGACCACCGTGACCAACGCGGCCTTCGCCGCGTTCGTCAAGGACACCGGCTACGAGACGGACGCCGAACGGCTCGGCGTGTCGGCCGTCTTCCACCTGGCCGTGCGGGCCGATCCGGCCGACGTCGTCGGGCAGGCGACCGGGACACCGTGGTGGCTGGTCGTGCGGGGCGCGTCGTGGCGCCACCCGGCCGGTCCGCTGTCGTCCGTCGGCGCACTTCAGAACCACCCGGTGGTCCAGGTCAGCTGGAACGACGCCCAGGCGTACTGTGCGTGGGCCGGCAGGCGCCTGCCCACCGAAGCCGAATGGGAGTTCGCGGCGCGCGGTGGCCTCGCGGGGCGGCGGTTCCCGTGGGGGGACGAACTGACCCCACGGGGACGCCGGCACTGCAACATCTGGCAGGGCACCTTCCCGACCCGGAACACGGCCGAGGACGGTCACGAGACGACCGCTCCCGTGAAGTCGTACCGTGCCAACGGATACGGCCTGTGGAACACGGTCGGCAACGTCTGGGAGTGGTGCGCCGACACGTTCTCGTCCGACACCTACGCGGCACGCGCCGGCGACGCCCCCGTCCACGACCCCCGCGGCCCTTTGCACGATCCCCGCCCCGAGGCCCCTCGCGTCATGCGGGGTGGCTCGCACCTCTGCCACGACTCGTACTGCTACCGCTACCGGGTCGCCGCGCGTTCCGGGAACACCGCCGACTCCGCGGCGGGCAACATCGGCTTCCGCTGCGCCAACGACGCACATTCGAGCAGTAACTGACGGCTAGTCAGAGACGCGGCGTCCCCGCTGCCGCGCATCACCGACCCCTCTCCGGACGTCTGCCGACGGTCCGGATCCGCGACCGCCGGTCCGCACCCGCCTGCCCGGCACCCGCCCGGTCCGCACCCGCCTGCCCCGCACCCGCCCGGCCTGCACCCACCTGTCACGCACATCCACCTGTCACACATCCACCTGGCCCGCATCCACGCACGGCCCGAGGAGAAAGAGATCCCGATGAGGACGAGACGTTCACGGCTGATCGGCCTGCTCACCCTGCCCGTGATACTCACCCTGCCCACCCTTGGCTCTCCCGCGTCCGCCGACACCCCGGAACCCCTCGGCCGGCGCGGCGAACCGGCCGCACCCGCGCCGAACATCGTGTACGTCCTGGCCGACGACTTCGGCTGGACCGATGTGAGCACGGGCCGGACGAATGCCGGCCACCCCAGCGACTTCTACGAGACGCCGGCCCTCGACCGGATCGCCCAGGAGGGCGTGGCGTTCGACAACGGCTACACCTCGGTGAACTGCACGCCGACCCGGGCCGCCCTGCTCACCGGGCTGTACGCCCCGCGCCCGCAGAACAACATCTACCTCGTCGGAGATCTCAACCGGGGCGGCGACGACACACTCCTCAAGGGCCCCGCCCAGGGCCGCGCGGACGGTGCCAACGCCCTCCCGAACGACGCGCGCACCATCGGCGAGCGTCTGCAGGACGTCGGTTACTCCACCGAGTACTTCGGCAAGTTCCACGTCAGCAGGTCGGGCCCGGACATCGTCGCGCAGCACGGCTTCGACGAGAACTTCGGCGGCACCAACGCCGGTGACCCGGGGGCGTACCACGCCACCGACGGGCAGTTCCACAACAAGATCGGCCCCGGACTGGACGCCTACGCGGCCGACTACACGCAGGAGTACGTCGACCGGAACATCAAGCCGTACAGCAAGGGGGTGAGCGACGCGGCCCTGGACGGTCTCGTCGGCACGGACAAGCACGTCACCGACGCCCTGGCCGACGCCACGCTCGGCTTCGTCGACCGCCACAAGAACGACCGCTTCTTCGCGTTCGTGGGCTCGTACGCCGTCCACACACCGGTCGGTGAGAAGCAGGCGCGTGCGGACCTGCTGAGCAAGTACCGGGCGAAGGCACCTGGCAGCAGCACCTCGAACCCGTCGTACGGCGCGCTGATCGAGGGTCTCGACCAGAACGTGGCCCGCCTCGTCCACCATCTGAGGACCACCGCTGATCCGCGCAACCCCGGTCACCCGCTGTCGGACAACACCGTCGTGCTCTTCAGCGGCGACAACGGCGGCGTCGACCAGTTCACCGACAACGGGCCGCTGCGCGGTCAGAAGGGCGAACTGCGGGAGGGCGGCATCCGGGTGCCGCAGATCGCCTGGAGCACCAACCCGCGGCTGGTCCGAGGAAACCGGGTCGACCACACGCCGGTGTACGTCGCCGACCACACCGCGACCATCGCGTCGCTCGCCGGCCTGGCGCCGTCCGAGCGCGCCCAGCTGGACGGCGCCGACCTGAGCGGGCTGCTCACCGGTTCCGCCCCGCTCCGGCGTGACGCCATCTACTGGCACCTGCCCGGCTACCTGATCGCCGGCGGCCGTGACCAGCGACCGCAGTCGGTGATCCGCTCCGGGAAGTGGAAGCTCGTCTACTCCTACGAGGACCGCTCCTGGAAGCTCTACGACCTGGACGGCGACATCGGCGAGTCCCACGACCTGGCCTCCGCGAGGCCCGCGGTCGTGAACGAGCTGGGAGGCAGACTGATCAGCTGGCTTGACGAGCTCGACGCACCATTGGCGACCCTGCGCGACGGAAAGGCGCCCCTCACGTTCACGGTCACCGGCACCACCTACGCCGATGACAAGATCGTTCGTCGCCGGAACGAGACCGTCGTCGTCCGCCCGGGCGACGAGGTACCGGTGGTGCTTCCGACGCCCACGGCCGCGCACAGCGGCTGAGGTAACGCCCCGACCGCTCCCGACCCCCGGCCAGCCGGGGGTCGAGGGCCGGAGGGTCGAGGGGTCGGGAAACCGGGTGGGACGTCGGACACCGGCCATCCCACTGCCCGGCTCCCCCTCTCACCGGCACGCACCCGGCCGCCCCGCTCCCCCTCTCACCGGCACGCACCCCGGCCGCCCCGCTCCCGCACACCAACGCCGCGGAGCGGCCGGGGTCCCACCCCACGCAGCCGCGGCGCACCCGCCGCGCCCCCACTCTGGAGACATCCCATGCCCAGCCACTCCACGACAGGTCTGTCCCGTCGCGGGTTCATCGGCGGCGCCACCGGCACCGCGGTGGCCACCGCCCTCGCCACCGGCCCGTCGGCCGGCGCGCACGCACACACCCGGCCCACACCACCAGGCCACGGCCGCCCCCGGAACCGCCCCGCCAACGTCATCTTCGTCTCCATCGACGACCTCGGGCACGACGAGCTCGGCGCCTACGGGAACACCTTCAACGAGACGCCGAACATCGACCGGCTGGCCCGGGAAGGCGCCCTGTTCACCAACGCCTACGCCGCGGCCCCGCTCTGCTCTCCGACCCGGGCCGCGCTGGTGACGGGCCGCTACCCCGCGCGCAGCGGCATCACCGACTTCCTGCGCGGCGAGAACGCGGCGAGCGCCAAGTACCTCTCCCCCGACGTCCCCACGGTGCCGGATGTGCTCGGGCCTCTCGGCTACGCCACGGGCCTGATCGGCAAGTGGCACCTCACCGAGACCTACAGCGGCCCGTACGCCCAGCGCCCCGGCAACCCCTACGCTCACGGTTTCGGCGAGGTCATCGCATCCGAGCAGAAGTACATCGCGGACGGCGACTACTTCCATCCGTACTTCTTCCTGCCGGACCTGGAGGCCCGCGAGCCCGGTGAGCACCTCACCGACAGGCTGGCGGCCGAAGCCGTCGACTACATCACGCGCCACCGCCACGAACCGTTCTTCCTGCACGTCTCCAACTACGCCGTGCACACCGCCCTCGACGGGAAGCCCGACCTGGTCGCCAAGTACCAGGCCAAGCCGGGAGCCGGTACAGCTCCCAACCGCCCCGTGCTGGCGGCGATGCTGGAGAGCGTCGACGACCAGGTGGGCAGGATCGCCGGCACGCTGGCCGAACTGGGCCTGGCCCAGGACACCCTGCTCCTGATCGCCTCCGACAACGGCGGGCCGTACCGGGACGCGAACCAGCCGCTGCGTGGCGGCAAGGGTGAGCTGTACGAGGGCGGGATCCGCGTCCCGATGATCGCCCACTGGCCTGGACAGGTGCACCCGGGCCGCCAGGTGGACGCCCCCGTCTCCACCATCGACGTCCTGCCCACCGCGCTCGACCTGGCGGGCGGCAGGCCCGGCCGGCGGTTCGACGGGGTGAGCATCGCCCCGCTGCTCACCGGCGCGGGGAGTCTCGGCCGCGACGAGCTGTACTGGGTCTATCCGCACTTCATCGGCGCGACCCACCCCCACGCCGCTGTGCGCTCCGGCAGGTACAAGCTGGTGCAGTACCTCCGGGACGGGCGCAGCGAGCTCTACGACCTGGTACGGGACCCCGGGGAGAGCACCGACATCACCGACCGTCAGCCCGGTCGCGCCCGGATCCTGCGCGGCAGACTGGAAGCGCACATCGCCGAGGTCGGCATCCTGCCTCCCGCACCGGACAGCGGCGCCTACCCGGTGGGGGAGTTGGACGAACGCTTCGACGGTGACCTGACTGACTGGAGCGTCCTCCCGGTGACCGGTCACGTAGGCGACGTGCACGTCGTGGACGGTGAACTCTCGGTGAAGAGCGACCGGTTGACCCATCTGGTGTTCCGCTCAGGCATCACGCCCGGATCCGACACCGCGGTGGCGGTGCTCTCCCCCGGCCGATTCGCGGAAAGCGGGACACAGGACACCGTGTTCGTCGGTGTCGCCAAGGACGCCGGCAACTACCTGTTGTTCCGCTATCACAACGGGCTGAACCGGGTCGGCTGGGACCTGCGGGTGAACGGCGGGCTGATAACCGCGGGAGCCGAACCGCTGAACAATCTCGACGGCACCGTGGACCTGACCGCACCCGGCGCCCGCTTCGCGTTCGTCCTGCACGGCACGAAGTCCACCGCCTACGCCGATCAGGGCGACGGGTGGGAGTACCTGTTCACCGCGGACACCGGGGGTGCTCTGGACCTCGGCGATCCGGCGGTGCGCGCACAGTACCGATGGGCCACCAGCGTACGCATCGACAGCGGCGCCCTGACCCTCGACGGCCTCACGGCGCACAGCGCCCGCGGCTGAGTGCCGTCCCGCGGGCGGCACCGCCTCCCGCCGACGCCTCCCCTTCACCCCGAGATCCGAGGAGTTCGGCCATGCCGACCCGCCGCCGGTTCATCGCCGCCGCCGGCCTCGCCGCCGGGCCCGCACTGAACGCGCGCCCGGCCTTCGCGGGCGACACACCGGCGAACCGTCCACCGGCGGTTCGCCCGGTGGAGCCGGGACCGGGTGTCCGGGCCCGGCTCCACCGCGTGGTCCTCGACGAGCTCGGGGGCGCGAGGTGAGCCGGGCCGGTCGCGGTGTGCGATCGACTCGGTCAGTCCGTGGGCGGCACCCGGGAGTCTCCGACGGGATCGAATCCGACTCCACTTCGAAGCGGACCAGCCCCATGGACTCCGCCACGGCCGCCGCACACGCCGGAGGCGCTCCGGCATCCGCGCGGCCTCCGCCGGTCGTCCCCGGCCGATGTCACCGCCCGCCCGCGAGGTCGAGGTCCGTCTCGCTCGTCCCGGCAACGCTCTCGGCGCGCCGCAGGCTCCGCCACGGGTGCGGAATCGGCTCCGACACCGCCCGCCACCACGGCTCCGCCGGCAGGTCCCCCGCCGGCTCGAAGGGCTCGCCCGGGCGGGGGAACGCAACCGGCTGTTCCGCCTCCCCGGCGGCATCCGTCATCCACTCCCCCGGTTCCGCCCACGGGTGCGGCGCGAGGTTGAAGGTGGCCCAGTGGATCGGGAGAAGCACTCCGTGCGGCTGCCCGCCCTGGAGGTCCAGGTGTGCGCGCACTCCCTCGGCCGGTGTCATGTGGATGTCGGGCCAGTACTCGGAGTAGGCGCCGACCTGGATCATCGTCGCGTCGAAGGGGCCGTGCTGCGCACCGATGTCCTGGAAGCCGGAGAAGTAGCCGGTGTCCCCGCTGTGGTACACGCGGTGTTCGGGACCGGCGACGACCCAGGAGGCCCAGAGCGTGTGCTGCTGGTTACGCAGACCGCGCCCGCAGAAGTGGCGGGCGGGGGTGGCGGTCAGGCCGATCTCTCCGATCTGCGTGGTCTCGTTCCAGTCGAGCTCACGGATCCGGTCCGGTGCGACGCCCCAGCGCTCCAGGTGCGCGCCGACGCCGAGCGGTACGGCGAAGAGGGTTTCCGTGCGCGCGAGGGCCTTGATCGTGGGCAGGTCGAGGTGGTCGTAGTGGTCGTGGGAGATCACGACGGCGTCGACGGGACCCATCGCCGCCAGTGGCAGCGGAACCGGGTGCAGACGCTTCGGTCCGGCGAAGGCGAACGGCGAGCATCGCTCGCCCCAGACCGGGTCGAAGAGGACCCGGTGGCCGTCGATCTCCGTGAGCACGCTGGAGTGCCCCAGCCACGTCACCCTCAGCCCCGAGGCAGGCGGAGCCGACAGGTCGGCCAGGGTCGTGGCGTGCACGGGGACGGTCCCGGCGGGGGACCTGCGGACCCGCTCCTCCTTACGGAAGTAGATCTTGGCGAATTCGATCATGGGGATGGAGGGCCGGCTCTGCGTGCCCTCCGGATTGCGGAACACCCCGTCGGCGAAGTTCGGCGAGTCACGAATGCGCTCCAGGCGGGCACCGGCCGGGTCCGCCCCGAAGGCGTCCGGGCGCATCGAGCGCAGTCGGGTACGGAGTGAGGGCTGTTCATCGGGGCCGGTCACAACATCTCCTGTGCCTAGGTGTCGTCTCATTGTCGTCGGGCGGTGCGAGGGGTTGCGAGTGAGCCACGGGTGCGCACGAGGCTGGGCGGGCCCTCCGGTGCCCGGCGCGCGATGCCTCGTCATGCGGAGTCCCTCATGGCGACTCCAACGTACGTGTAGGCCGCAGGATTCCGCGGCAGGAGGACGGACGTGGGGCCTCGACGCCGCGGGATCACGTTGACAGCGGCGCCCACGCCTCCGAATACTGACTTTCTGTTCAGTAGCCTGCCACCCGATCCAGGAGCCGCACAGTGCCGTCGGACTCCCCCGCCCCCTTGATCTCACTGACCTGGACGGACCATGTCACCGGGACCCGGGGCTTCCTCGTCGTCGACCGGCTGGTGCGCGGCGTCTCGAGCGGCGGCCTGCGGATGAGGCGGGGGTGCACACAGGCCGAGGTCGCGGGACTGGCGAGGGGCATGACCGTGAAGGAGGCCCTTCACTTCGACCCCCACGCCACCGGGGTGCGGTACGTCCCGCTGGGCGGGGCCAAGGGGGGCATCGACTGCGATCCGCGTGATCCTGCCGCGTACGGGGTGCTCGTCCGCTACCTCCGGGCGATGCGCCCGTACGTGGAAACCGTCTGGACGACGGGCGAGGACCTCGGGCTCAGTCAGGAAGTCGTCGACCGCGCGGCGACGGAGGCCGGGCTCGTCTCGACCGTTCAGGCGGTCTACCCGCTGCTCGACGACCTCGGTTCGGCGCGACGGCGGCTGGCCGATTCCTTCGCACTCACCGTGAACGGGATCGGCCTGGACAGCCTGGTGGGCGGGTGCGGGGTGGCGGAATCCGCACTCACCGCGCTGGACCGGTCGGGCGTGGCACACCGGGACGCCCGGGCGTCGGTGCAGGGCTTCGGCACCATGGGAGGGGCGACGGCGCGTTTCCTCTCCCAGGCGGGGCTGAGGGTCGTCGCGGTCGCCGACGTGAAGGGGACGGTCTTCAATCCGGACGGCCTGGACGTCGAGGCGCTGCTGGCCGCACGGGACGCGTACGGCACGGTGGACCGCGGGGCGCTGCGCGACGGGGACCGCGAACTGCCCGCCGAGGCCTGGCTGGCCGCCGATGTGGAGGTGCTCGTACCCGCGGCGGTCTCCTACGCCGTGGATCCTGTGAACCAGGCTGCCGTGAAGGCACGTTGGGTGGTCGAGGCGGCGAACATGCCGGTCCTGCCGGAGGCGGAGGCCCTGCTCGCCGCCCGCGGCATCACGGTGCTGCCCGATGTGGTCGTCAACTCCGGTACGAACGCGTGGTGGTGGTGGACGCTCTTCGGGGACATCGGGGCGGACGCCGAGGAGGCCTTCGCTCACACACGTCGCTCGCTGCGGGCGCTCGTGGACGGTGTCCTGGAACGGGCGGCACGCGACGACTGCACGCCCAGGGCCGCCGCCCACGCCCTTGCGGCGGACCGGCTCCCGCTCATGCAGGAGCGGTTCGGCTGGTACGGCGCGGGCGCTTCCCCGGGCCCGGGAGGCCACCGCTCGCGACCGGGGCCGCACGACGGGGGGACGTGAGTCCGAGCGGCGTTGGTTAGGGTGAGCTGGTGGCGAGAGTACGGCTGACTGTGGCGGAGCGTCGCGAGGAACTTCTGCGGGCTGCCGTCGAACAGATCGAGGTCCGAGGTGTGTCCGCCGTCAGGATCGCCGACGTGGCCGCGGTCCTCGGTGTGAGCAACGCCCTCGTGCTGTACCACTTCTCGTCGAAGGAGAAGCTGGTCGCCGCCGCCTTCGCCTACGCGGCGGAGGCCGATCTCGCCCACCTGCGGAAGCTGCTGGCCCGCCGCACCAGCGCGGTCCGGCGGCTGAGGGCCGCCGTGCGCTGGTACGCGCCGACCGGACAGGCCAAGGGCTGGCGGTTCTGGATCGAGGGCTGGGCGTCCGCCCTGCGCGATCCGGTGCTGCGCGAGGTCGCTGGTGATCTGGACCAGCAGTGGAAGGCTGAGTTGGCCGAGGTCATCGAGGAGGGTGCCGCGGCCGGTGAGTTCGACTGCGAGGACCCCGTGTCGGTGGCCTGGCGCCTCACCGCCCTGCTGGACGGACTCGCCGTCCAGATGATGTCGTACGGCGGCCCGCTCTCGCGAGCCACCATGCTGCGGTGGGCCGAGGAGGCCCTCGCCCGTGAACTCGGCATCGGCCGTGACACCCTGACCGCCTGAGCCCGGCCGGGCGGAGGTCCGATGCCGGCCCTCCGTCCGCCCCTCCCGCTGCGCGCCGCGCTGCCGTCGCCGACCTCGCCGGGTCCTCACGGAGGCAGGTGACCGGCCGGATCGCCGCCGGTCCGATGCCCGGCCACGATCACCGCCGCCGTTCGCCGGCGGCCGGGTCAGAGCGGGAGCAGATCCGGCCGCTTGGCGGCGACGTGGTCACCGGAGGACTCCCCGCGAAGACGGCGCCCGATCCAGGGGACGAGGTACTCACGCGCCCACTGGATGTCGTCGCGGCGCACCTCGAACGCACCGCGCGGAATCTGCGGGGGCCACACCTGGTCGGGGTCGGCCGGGACGTCGAGACCGAGGACCTGGGCGGCACGCAGCGCCACCCGGGTGTGCCCTTCGGGCGAGAGGTGCAGCCGGTCGTTGTCCCAGGCACGCCTGTCCTGGACGGACCGCAGGGACCACAGGTCCAGCACCGGGCAGTCGTAGCGGTCGGCGATGGACCGCACATGGGCGGTGTACATGGCGATCTTGCCGCGCAGATGCCTGAGAACCGGGATGCCGCGGGTGTCGAAGCCGGTGGTGACCATGACGGTCCCGACCGTCCGGGTCAGGTCGGCGACAGCTCGCTCGAAGCGTTCCGCGACGTCGTCCGGATCCGATCCGGGGCGGAGGATGTCGTTGCCGCCGGCGCAGAAGCTCACCAGATCAGGTGCCAGCTCCTTGGCCCGGGGGACCTGTTCCTCGACTATCTGGTCGAGGAGTCGTCCTCGTACGGCGAGATTGGCGTACCGGAAGTTCCCGTGCGGGCCGTCCGCGGAACCGGCCGGCGCGTCGGGGGCGGGGAGCTGGTCCGCGAGGAGTACCGCGAACCGGTCCGCCCAGCCGACGAGCCTTCCGTCGGGGCCGGGGTCTCCGACACCCTCGGTGAAGCTGTCGCCGATCGCCGCGTACGACCCGATGATGCCTCGTCTGTTTCTCGAATCGTCTGCCACAAGGGCACATCCTGCACCTTCGAATGTGACCTACGCGACCGTAATAAGGGGTTGACGGATGGTGAGAAAGACCACCCGGTCAGTTTTTGGTAAAGCCGGAATAAGGGGGGAGGGCGGTGCGCCGCAGCGCACCGCCCCCCCCCCAGCTCAAACGTGGCGCGACACAGATGGC
>NZ_JBHZCI010000073.1:0-14614 GCF_042755185.1 Streptomyces sp. NPDC059166
GTGCGCCCTCGCTCGGGGACCAGCCGGGCTTCCCCCTCCCTCCTGGGCGGGGGCAAGTGCGTACGTCGGGCCGTAGGACCGTCGTACGCGATAGCTTGCTCCGCCAGGAGCCGTGGTGGTCTCTCGCTGATGTCCAGCGGGGGTGACCACCGGTTCGTCGGTGTTCACCGGCTCGTTTCCGGGTTCTGCTGCTGGATTTCGCGGACGAGTTCCTCGATCCAGTCCATGGCCAGGACGGGGTGGTGCAGGGTCCAGGGCCGGTCGTGCCGCTCGCGCTGCACGATCCAGGTGGTGTCGGGGCCGGACCGGGCGCGGTGGAGGTGTCCGTGCTGGTGCAGGACGGTCAGCCAGGAGTCGACTTCGGCGGGTGTGGCCGGGTGGGTACGCATCGGGTGTTCTCCGCTTCTGCTGTGGCGGTGGCCGGGCGGGCGTAGGGAGCGGGTGACCGGCCGGGGTAACCGTGCCGGTCACCCGCTCCGTGGGAGGTTCGGTCAGGGCTGGGAGGAGGTGACCGGCTGGCGGTGCTGCTCGCGGAGTTGGGCCATCAGGGTGGTCAGGGTGTCGCTGGAGAGCGGGATCTGCTGACCGCGGATGGCTTGGGCGACCACCTTGCGGGTCAGTTTGTCCTCGGCCCTGACCGCTGACCGGGCGATCTTCAGCAGTTCCTCGGTGTCCGGGTCACGGCGACCGGGTGTCCGGGCGGCTCGGTCAGTGACCTGCGCCGGGGTGACCGGCGGGGCGGTGACCGCCGCCGGGTTGTCCTGCTGACCGGTGACCGAGGCTGCGTCGTCGGGGCGGTCAGTGACCGGCCGCGCGGTGTCCGTCTGTCCCGGCAGGCCAGGGGCCCCGTGGCCACTGTCGCGGCCACCGGTGACCGACCGGCTGCTGCCCGCCCGGTTCGTGTCCCCGGTCAGTGACCGGGCATCAGTGGCTCGCTCGGTCAGGGACAGTGGCGGCCGGTCGGTCAGGGCGGTGACCGGCTGGCCGGCCGTGACCTGACCTGTCGCCGCCTGCGGCTGACCGAGGTGACCGGACTGACCGGCGTTCTCCCGGTCACTGTCCTTGACCTGGCCCCGGGCGATGAGGATGTAGAGGTGGACAGCTCCGGCCAGGGCGAGCGGGGCAATGGTGGACAGCACCGCGACCACCGTGTCACCGAGCCGGAGGCCGGTGCCGGCGACCGCGTCCGCGTTGAGCCGCACCGCGTGGAGCGCGTTGGCCCAGATGCTGGCGGCGGTGGCCGTGCCGAAGAGCGTCCAGACGTAGAGCCGGGCGCGCAGCGGTGCGTCGCGCAGGACCAGGAGGGCGCGGACGCCGTAGGCGATGAACCCGTCGATCACCAGCGGGAAGAGGTAGGTCAGGAAGCCCCGGATGTGGATGGCGACGGCCATCTGCTGGAGGGCGTCGTACGACAGGGCACAGCCCGCGCCCCCGAGGGCGATGACGACTGCTCGGTCCCAGCCGGATATGTGTGCCGCCCTCGGCGTGCTTGTGGTGGTCATGCCGCCGTCCCGAAGTCGTCACGGCCCAGGCGCTCGCCGCCGCGCAGGGGTGGCGAGGGGGTGTTCGCCGTCTGGTTGAGGTCTCGGTTGCGCAGGGCGCGGCGGGTCTCGCGGTACAGCTTCTGGGCGTGCTCCTCGGTGATCTTCAGGAGCCAGGCCAGGCGCTGCTCGCTCACTCCGTGGCGGAGGGCGGCGTAGACGACGGCGCGGCGCTCGGCCTTGGTGAGGTGGACGTCGCGTCCGTTGATGGTCTCGTTGACGCGGCTGTAGTCGAGGCGGTGGGCGATCTTCTCGTGCAGGGGCCGGCGTTCCTCCTCGGTCAGTCCGCCCCGGATGCCGTCGGTGTCACCGCCTTCCAGGGCGGCGTCCAGGCAGGTACGGCGCACGGGGCACTGGCCGCACAGGGTCTTCGCGGTGGCGATCTTGGCGGTCTCGTCGGGCTCCGGGAAGAAGATCTCGGGGTCCACCGGGTTGTACTCGGTGCTCTGGCAGACGGCGTCCGCCTGCCAGGTGTGGTCGCCGAGCTGGCGGTGGAGGTGGTGGGCAGGGGTGTTCGTCGTGCTGGTCATGCGGGGTGCTCCGATCGCTCTCCGCGCGCAGGGGGCGTCGGCGGAGAGGTGCGCTGTGTCGGTGGGTGCTCGGGGCCGCGTACGGAAGGCGCGGCCAGGTGTGGCGGCCTGCGGCCGGGTCAGGCGGCGGCGCTGTGGCGTCTGAGGTCGACGGACTCGAACTCGACCCGGGTGGTCATCTGCGCGAGCCTGCTGGCGACGCGGTCGCCGAGGTAGGAGCGGAGGTCCCTGATCGCCAGGTTGGTGGTGATCAGCGTGGGGAGTTCGTAGTTGTACCTGCGGTTGATCAGCCGGTACGTCACTTCCTCGACCCACTCACTCGCCTTGGCCGCACCAAGGTCGTCGAGGATCAGCAGCGGGCAGCGACTGACCGCTGCCAGCTCACGCTCACTGTCGACCCCGGGGCGGGGCCGGAGATCGGCGTAGAGGTCGGCAGCGGTGGTCGCGCGCCAGCGCACGCCGACCCCGCTCCGCACCAGCGCCCGGACCGCGCCGTACGCCTGGTACGTCTTGCCCGCGCCGACGACCCCGGCCATCAGCAGGCTCGGACCGGTGGCGACCTGCCGCCTGGCTCCCCTGCTCGGGGCGACCGCCGCCTCGCTGACCTGCCGGACCCAGTCCAGGACCGTGGGGTGGTCGGCGACAGCCGCCTGGTACCGCGGGGGCATCCCTGCTGGCAGGGCATCGAGCGGGGAGAAGGGCTCGGGGGCATCCGGGATCGGTGCGGCGGCCGGGTCGATGTTGCGGGCGGCCAGGATCCGGGCCATGCGCTCCAGCGTCGCTTCGTTGCCGAGGAGCTGCGGTTCGCGGTGACGGGCGTGCATCACAGCTCCTCGGCGTAGGCGGCGGCGTTGGCCGGGTTGGTCCATGCCTGGTGGGCGGGCATGTGAGGCCGGTTTCCCGGCCGCGCCGATCCGCCCGGGCGGAAGTTCATCGCCTCGTTGACCATGCTGGTCAGGACGCTCGGGTGCTTCGGGTTGGCCGCGAAGTTCGCCAGCCCGGCCCGGACGTGCTCCGGCGCGATGCCCTCGCCCAGGAGCTTCTTGGTGATCCGCCCGAGCTGCCCGATCACGTCACTCGGAGGGCGCTCGTCGCATGCGGCGACGTACTCCCCGACGAGGTCCTTGGCGGAGACGCCGGCTGCGGGCGCGATGCGCCCCGTAGGGAAAGAAGATCCAGGATCCAAGATCCTAGATCCAGGCGCCGAGCCTTCGGGGAGGCTTCGGGGGAGGCTCGGGGACTCCTCGGAGAACGCGCTCTGACCTGTACTTTTAACTCCCTCCTGCCCGCGTGCGCCGATGGCGCCGCCAGCAGCCTCCTGCCGGTCGGCGGCACGCCCGTCCGCGTGGTCCGGCATCGTCGAGGCGGGCACGGCAGGCAGATCGAGGGCTCGGGGAGCCCTCCCCGGGCTCTCGGTGAAGCCTCGGGGAGTGGAGGGCGAGCCCTCGACCGGCTTCGCGCAGGATCCCTTGCACGGCGCACACCGGTCGGCAGCCTGGTGCTGCGGGCACGAGGGCAGACGCGACTGGCTCGGCTTGTCGATCTTCTGGTGCTCGGACCAGGTCACGACGTGGAGGTAGCGGCGACCGTCGCAGCCGGTATACCGGCAGATCAGGCCAGCGTTCGCGAGCTGGTGGAGGTCGTCCTCGACGTGCACCGAGGTGTGCTCGGCGCGCAGGGGCCACAGGAGCCCCGCGATGATCGCCGCGTTGTCCCGGTGGCGACCGTGGTCGTCGGCCTGTGTGAGCAGCCCGAAGAAGGTCCTCTCGGCCGCCACGGTCACTTCGGCGAGCGACTCGGAGGTGAACGCTTCCGGCTTGATGGTTCGGATCCGGGCCATGTCAGCGGCCCCGATCGGCGGCGACCAGGTCGCTGCGCGTGAGCGAGGCGTCGGCAAGGCAGAAGGTGTGTGAGCGCCTCCAGTCCGTCCCCGGCCAGACCCGCACGATCCAGCGTGCCGCGATCCTGGCCGTCGTGCGGCCCAGCTCCAGGGGCCTCCCGGCCTCGTCCTTGACAACGGCATGGAGGTGAGGCCACGCCTGTGTCGGGTCGGTGAGGCTGACCCGGATCGTGGCCGCCCCGGGGATCATGTCGGCGAGCTGGACGTCGAGGCGATGCGGACGGCCGTCGTCCGGGCAGCCCGGGGTTTCGCTCGGCATGGCGAGCATGTGATACTCCGATGTTTGTAGGACTGCGGTGCGGTGGTTCTCGTGCAAAAGCCCCGCCGCCCGCGAGGAGTGCATGGCTCCCCTTCGGGGTGCCGGCCCGGCGCTTGGGAGTTGGTAGCTCCCGGGCGCCGGTCTTCTTTGGTCATCGAGCGATCCCGCCCTCACACCCCCCCTTCTCATGTAGACGATCAGCCCCCTGTCGTTTTTTTGGGAGGATGACCGTGATCACCATAGACCGACCCGAGGGGCGGGTGTCAACCAGGGAAAATGCCAGGGTGCTACCCTCCACCCCTGTACACGCGCCAGGAAAGGAACGGAGCGCATCGTGGACCCCTCCCCCGCAACCCCGCCACAGCCCGCCACGCCCAAGACCCTGGCCGAGCGCCTCGACCACCTGTTCGAGACGGTGCACCCGAAGGGCAGGGGACCCTACTCCTACGAAGAGGTCGCCTCCGGCATCAAGCGCCAGGGAGGGGCGACCATCTCTGCGAGCTACATCTGGCAGCTGCGCTCCGGCGGCAAGGACAACCCCACGAAGCGCCACCTGGAAGCCCTCGGCTCATTCTTCGGAGTGCCGGTCTCCTACTTCTTCGACGACGAGGAGTCCCGGCGCATCCAGGCGGAGATCGACGCACTGGCGGCGATGCGCGACGCAGGCGTGAGATCGGTCGCCCTGCGCGCGTCAGGACTGTCGGACAGATCCCTGCAGATCATCAGCGACGTCATCGACCGGGCTCGCGAACTCGAAGGTCTGCGATCGCGCGAACCGGAAGACGGCGATTCGCAACCCAAGAGCAGTGGCGCAAGTCACGAATAGCCACCCCAATCGCTCGGTACGACCTGCGCGCCAAATTGATTCACAGTGCGCCAATTGTCCGCTTCCTCGGCGACGGCCATCCAACCCCCCGGCTTTCCGGTCGCAAACGGGCTCATATACTTCACATAGTTTGTGACACGGTGAGCCTCGGAGAGTTCATGAAAGACCGCGACAGCGCAGGGCTCACCCCTGGCCGCACTTCTCGGGTTGATTCAATTCTGGACCAACTCGATATACCTGATCCGTTCAGCACGGACGAACTCGTCCGCCGCGTCGCCGAAATGCGCGGCAGGCCGATACATCTCGAATCCATGCCGGGTATCACCTCGGAAATGCCGTGCGGTTTCTGGGTGGCCCTTGACGACATGGACCTCATCGCGGTCGAGGACGCCACGAGCCCGATGCATCGCGACCACATCGTTCTGCACGAACTGAGTCACATGCTTCTCGGCCACGAGGCCGGACAGGATCTGCATGCCCGACTGCCTCTTCGCGTGGCTCCCGAGCTCGTGGCCCGGATGCTCGGCCGTACGAGCTACGAGACCGCGATCGAACGGGAAGCGGAGACGCTCGCAGGGCTGATCGCCAGCCGCGCGGCCCAGCGGTCCGCCGTGGACCGCTCAGCTCCTCCGTCCCTGCGCCGGATGAACACCGTGCTGAGCGGCTACTGAGAAACGCGCTAAACATGATCGACTTCATACCCGCAGCGCTGCTCTGGGCTGTCACCATCTGGAGAGCCGGGGTCACTTTCCGCCGACGGCAGGGAATCAGCCTCTGGGTGGCCTTCGCCGCTCTCTCCGTAGCGATGACAGTTCGGCCAGTGGCCATAGCGAGCGCGGCAGACCAGTTCGTACACGTCACGAACCTGAGCTTCCTACTCAAACACGTCTGCGGAACGGTAGCCGCCGCCGCGGTGCTGACCTTCGTCGGCGACATGGCCGAGATACATGGAAACTTCCGTGCGTCGCGTATGCACCGGGCCGTGCCCATCGTCACCGTCACCGCGCTCGTCAGCCTTTTCCTCGCGACTCCCCAACCAATAGAAGCGGACGACCTGCTCACCGACTACGCGAGCCAGGCCACGATCCTCGTCTACGGCCTCGTGTGGACGGCCTACCTCGGTACCGCCCTCGCCAGCGCCACCCACCTGTGCTGGCAGTGGGGCCGTCAACCGGGAGGCGGGCTCGTCGGACGAGGTCTTCTGCTGACCGGGGCGGGCACAACGGTGGGTCTGCTCTACGCCGGCCACCGCATCACGGCGCTGCTCTTCCAGTACGCCGACCGCCCGTTGCTCGGAGACCGGGTGGACGAAGCAGTGAGCACCGCCCTGCTCTTCTTCGCCCTCCTCCTGATCGTGTTGGGGAGCACGCTTCCGGTCATCCCACGAATCCTTCGAGGGCTCCACGCCTGCTGGTCGTCGGCAAGGCTCTACCCGCTGTGGCGGACCCTGACCGACGTCGTCCCGTCAAGCCGCTTGCACGTCCCGACCGGACGGCTCAGAGATCTGGCCCAGCTCCGGCGGCCGCACGACCGCCTCTACCGCAGGACCATCGAGTTGCGGGACGCCATCCTGACGCTCTCCGCGTTCACCACGCCGGAGGTCCGCGGACGTGCGTACGACCATGCGCTCGCCTCGGGCGTCATCGGCGCCCAAGCGGACGTGGCAGCAGAAGCGTGCTGGCTCGCCGTCGCCCGTGAGCAATGCCGACGCGGACAGCAGCCCGTGGGCACAGCCGTTCCGCCGGCCAGCGGAGGCCGTGATCTGCCCTCGGAGACGAAGGCCCTCATCAACCTCAGTTCTGCCTACCGGTCGCACACCACGCAGAGCTTTCTGTGCACGTCAACGCCTGAGGAACCATCATGAGCACGACTGCCTCCACCGCCCCGTCCCCGGAGCGGCGGTCCGCGCGGCTGATCACCGAGGTCCTTGCCCCGGCCAACCTGGTGATCACGATCCTCGTCGTCATCGGCTGGCACTCGACGAATTCGCTCTCGGGCGCCGGCTGGGGCCTCCTGGCGGGTCTGTTCTGCGGAGGGCTGCCCATCGCCTTCATCATCGCCGGCGCCCGGCGGGGACACTGGACCGACAAGCACGTCAAGGTGCGCTCGCAACGCTGGATCCCGCTCGGAGCGACGCTGGCATCGGTTCTCGTGGGCACCGCCCTGCTCGCGCTTCTGGACGCGCCGCAGGAAGTCATCGCCCTCGTCTTCGCGATGATCGCCGGACTGCTGCTGACGATGCTCGTGACGATCTGGTGGAAGGTCTCGGTCCATACCGCGGTGGCCTCCGGAGTCGCCTCGATCCTCGCCGTGGCCGTCAGCCCGTGGGCGCTCCTCGGCTACGCCGTCGTGGCGGCCATAGCCTGGTCTCGCGCGTCCCTGCGAGACCACACTCCGGCCCAGACGATCGCCGGGGCCGTTCTGGGAGCAGTCGCGGCGGTCAGTGTGTTCACTGCACTGCGTTGACCTGCGGTCGGGTCACCGTGTTGTCGGGCAGCTCTTGGGCGGGCTCGCGGGCCTGGACGAGAACGGCTGAAGCGGCCCAGACCGACGGCGCGCTGCGGCCGGAGCTGCTCGGCGATGACGAGGCTGCTCGTGCCGCGACAGCAACCGATCGAGCACCAAGCCGATCCGGTCCGGCCGGACGTGAGGGCTCCGCAGCAGGCTGACGATGGCCTCGGTCACGAGGGGCCGGCGATCATGGCCGCAGCAGGGCGCTGGTCCGTCCGGCCAACCGCAAGGCATGTCCGTAAAACCGTCGCGTGGGGTCCACGAACGGGTCGGGCTGGGTCATGCCGCTCCCCTGATTGAGTGACGAGCCGTTCAGGACCCCTCAGTAGCCACCTTCCGTAGCCAACGCCGGGTCTGGCGCCGGTTGGCCAGCAGCACCACGTCTGTGCCGGAGCCGAACTCCTCGATCTTCGCCATCACGCGGGGCCGCATCTTGCGCCGATACGTGAGGACGTACTTGATCACGCCCCGGTGGATGCGGTTGTGCACCCCGTTGCCCTTGTGCCCAGCCCCGTGCCGGAGCTGTCGGTAGAGGATCCCGTACAGCGCCGCCACGGTCGACACGTCCATCAGGACCACGGGTGTCGCAGGCTTCGAGCCGTACCGGCAGCGTGGAGTTGTAGTTGCCGTCGATCACCCACCGCGGCTGCGCGACCAGTACACGCTGCACGCCGGTGAACTCGTCCATGGGCAGCGCGTTCCACTCGTCGTCGTAGAACGCGTCGTCCAGGTGGGCCACCGGGGCGTCGAGGATCCTGCCCATTTCGCGGGCCACGTGGGATTTGCCGCTGCCTCCGCAGCCGACGATGGCGACCTTCTTCATGGTGCTCCAGCGTAGAGACGGACGTGGCCGCCGTCTGGTCAGCCCTGTGGTTCACCCTCGCGCACGACAAGGAACTCGTGCGCACCGCGCAGGCGGGTGCTCAACAGGTGCTGAGTCGCCCGACTGTCGAGGCGCACGTCGAGTGGGCCGGGCAGCGTGCTCTCGGCGCGCAGGCCGGCGGCCAGACGGGCAGCGTCCAGGCCGTCGCGCCGTGCGATGAGGACGCCGAGTTCGTGGCGGCTGACAGCGTCGGCCCCTGCTGCGTGATGGACTCCCGCGGCGCCGCTCTCCGCGAGCTCGAGCAGCGCGGCAGCAAGGTCCGAGACGTGGACCGGGCAGCGGATGTCGTCGGTGAACAGGACCCCGTCGGTGGTGCCTGCGGCGAGCTGGTGCACCAATTGCTCGTGCACGGAACGGCCGTGCCCGATGATCAGGGAGGTGCGGACGACGGCGGCCTCCGGGTGCACCGCGAGAACTCCGGTCTCCGCAGCGGCCTTGGCGGCGCCGTACGGGGTGATGGGGTCCGGAAGGCAGGTTTCGTCGTAGCGGGACCGGCTGATACCGGAGAACACCGCGTCGGTGGACACCTGCACGAGGTGGCTGTCGTGCTGCTTCGCGATCATCGCCAGGTGGACGGGCGCCTGCGCCGTCGTCGCCCAGTCGGCACCTCCGCTCGATGCGTTGATGATCAGACGCGGGCGTACCTCGGCCGCGACCACGGCCATGCGCTCCGGGTCTCGCAGGTCAAGGGGGTACCACGCGGTGTCGGAGGTGATCGCCGGGGCGGTCGCGTGGTAGGTCGCGACCGTGCGGTGTCCGGCCGTTCTCGCCTGTTTGATGAGTTCGGTTCCCAGGAATCCACTGCCGCCGATGATGAGTGTCGTCATGTGTCCTGGCTCTCCTTGTGGTCGACGCCGTGCAGGATGGCCGCCCTGGCTGCCCAGGCCAGGATGCTCTGCCCGCGCATGGACAGGCCGAGCCGGTTCCAGTGGAAGATCACGTGGTAGCTGAGCACCTGCCGTAGTCCGCGGTCGAGTGTTCCGTCCTGGACTCCGTGGGCAAGGGCGCGGCCGGTGTTACGGAAGGCGGCGGCCCATTCGGCAGCGGGGCCCAGAGCGCCTCCGGGGCGCAGCAAGGCGTCGCTGTCGGCGAGTAGCAGGGGGCGTATCTGCTGGGCCCTGGCGTGGAGTTGTTCTGCCGGGACGTCGCTGATGGCCGAGCGGTGTTCCGTCGTGATGACTCGGTCCCAGACGTCGCCCTGTTCGTACCACTCCAGCCGGGCGGCGCGCATCATGATCGTGCACAGGAGGACGGACAGTTCCCTGGGCCCGACGGTGAGGCCGCCGCGCCGGCGTGACTGCTGGATCTCGCGGCTGTCGGTGACGAACAGGGCGTGTGCGGCCGTCATGCTGGTCCTCCCTCCGAACGCTGGAGTCTCCGGTTCGTAGATGCCGGGCCACCAGCGCTGGAGGTGTCCTTCGGTAACGAGGCGGTCGAGGGCGTCCCCGATGGTCAGCTTGGCGCCGACCGCGGGCTGGATCCGGAGGCGTAGTCGCCAGCAGGGGTGCTTTCTGGTGTACCACCAGCCCTTGATCGCGCCGGCGGTCTCCGCCTCGTGCAGGAGGGGCAGGACGTGGGTAGTGAAGGTGGTGTCGGCGTTCGGCAGGTCGGTGAAGTGGAGGTACGCCTGCCACCAGTCGGTGGTGGCCGCGTGGCGGGCCAAAGCTTCCCGGCCGGCCTGGTCGTAGACCGCGACCGCGTCGGAGAGGACCACGGGGTCCATCCGGTACTGGCGGGCCGCGTCGGCGAGCGGCAGGCCGCTGAGGACTGCGAGGACGGCGTGCTGCGTGGGGCTCGGTTCGGTCGCCTGGGTCAGTTGATCAAGAGACATGCGTCCCATCCGGTGCTCGGCGCCTGCTGCGAGGCGAAGGTGGTGAGGGCGAGGGCGGTGCCGGCCGCACCGTTGATCAGCCCGGGAGCCTGGAGTGTGCCGGGCTCGCTCGGAGCGGTGAGGGCGTTACGAAGGCTGTCCGGGAGGGTGCGCAGCCTCGGGTCGAGCGCGTCCGCTGCTGCGCGGTGTGCGGTCTGGTAGATGCCCGCCCATCCGTGGCACAGGCCGGTGTCGGTGACGAGGGCGAGTTGCGCAGGGTCGGTCAGGGCGCGGTACAGGGCGTCCTCGTAGAACCTCTGGAGCGTGGGTGAGCGCAGGGCGATCCCGGCGAGCTGGCCGGCGCGCGCGATGCCTGTCGTGCCGTAGCACCAGCTCGGGCGTGTGGGTGCGTCGTGATGGGGGTGCCGGCGGTCGAGGTCTCGCCGTGAGATGTGCTCGGGCCACCAGGGGCCTGAATCGCCGTGCTGGCACCAGGAGTCGAGGTGGGCGCAGATGGTGGACATCGCGTCCTGGTGGCCGCTGACGGTGATGCCGCGGCGCAAGGCTTGGGCCAGGAGGAGGAGCGGTCCGGTGATGCCGTGTGCGGCGCCGAAGTTGCCGTGGCCGCCGGGGAAGTGCGGGGACTCGCCGCGGGCGGGGTCGTGGTGGACCCACCAGCCGGGCAGCCCGCGACCGGCGGGTGCGAGCGGCTGGGTCAGGGCGACGAGGTACTGCAGGACCCTCTTCAGGGCTGGGCCTTCGGGCTCGGTGCGCAGGAGGTAGGCGCCGATCCCCGTGAGGCCGTAGAGGAGGTCGTACTCCGCGAAGTTCGGCAGGTCTCCCCTGTCGATGCGGGCGAGTGCGGCGTTCACACGGCGGTGGGCGAGGTCGGTGATGTGCTGGTGCAGGGTCGTGCGTGCCGAGGCGTACAGGTGCTGGTAGGCCGGAGGGACGGTGGTGAGGAGGAAGCCGACGGCCGGGGCGCCGAGGAACAGGCCCGTCTGATCGGCCACGCTGATGGGGCCGGTGGTCGCGCTCGTAATCCATCGGTAGGCGGAGCGCCAGGGGCCGCCGTGCCGGCTGGCCATCTCGATGTGCAGCAGGCTGATTCCGGCGGCGCCGTCGGCGAGCGACTGCACCGCCCAGGGCTCCCCTGAGGGAGGGGGCTGGGGCTCCGCCAAGTAAGCGGTGTACTGCTCCAGGGTCGCTGCGGCGGTGGTGACGGTCGACGGGGTCATCGGTCCGCCATCCGGTGCTGGAGGGCGGCGGTCCGTACGAGCCGGATGGTGGTCTCCTCGGCGCGCGGGTCGACGCCCAGGGCCCGGACGTGGTGCTGGTGCAGGAGTGACCGGGCGACGTCGAGCGGATCCCGCTGACCGGCCAGGCTCCTCCGGTAGGTGTCCACGGCGGTGGCGCGGGCCCGCCATGCCTCGGCGACCGCGGGGCCGCCGGGCAGGGCCGCGAGCGCGAAGGCACCGTCCGACGCGGCAAGTTCGAGCACCTGGGTACGCAAGGCCCTGTTCAGTCGGCCCGTGCCCTGGGGGAGGTCGCGCACCAACCACTCTTCGGCTGCCGTGGTGTCCGGTGCCAAGGGGGTGACGAGGTGCAGGGCGCTGGCTGCGGCGAGGGCCTGCGGGGCGAAGGCGCTGTTCTGCTCGGTGAGTTGGATCTGCGCGAGGGCGGCGATGGAGTCCGCTGCGAACACCTCGTGCACGGCGTCCATGGCTGGCCCGGCGCCGAAGCGCCCGGTCTGCGGTTGGTAGGGGGCCAGGACGAGCCCGGCCGCCAGACCGGTCTCGTGCAGGCCGTCCGCCCACCTGCGGACGTGCTGGGCGGCTGCCCCGTATCCGTCCTGCGGCAGGTGCAGCGTGAGGTCGAGGTGCTGGTCGGCGTCCGGGCGGGCCATCTCCCGGTGGCGGGTGAACCACCAGAGCGGCGGGGTGTCGCCGAACGAGGCGAGGAGGTGGGGCAGGTGGCGGCTCAGGATCTCGTCGTAGCGGCGCGGGTGGGCGTGGAGCTGCGCGTGCAGGACGTCGCCGGCGCCCGGAAGATGCCGCCCGGGGGCAGCCGGGGCGGTGGGGCGCGGCCGGGGCATCGTGGTGGTGTCCGCCTCCGCCCGGCCGAGGGAGAGCCAGATCTCGTGGGCGCGCCCGATCCAGCCGTGGGCGTCCGCGTCCGGTAGCTCGCGCAGTTCCAGGCGCCGGGTGTTGTCGAGGTGGGCGCGAAGTACCCGGAGGTGGACCGGGTGGGACAGGTCGAGGGGGAGGCGCTGGTCGTACTCGATCATGGCGACCTGTGTCGGGGTCCGCAGCCGGTCGCGCCAGGCGGCGAAGGCGTTCTCCCACTCCTGCATCGAGGCTTTGCGGCCGGGCAGGTCGTCGGCCATCAGAAGCCATCGGGCCTGCGTGAGGATGGTGCGGCGGTAGCGCACGCGCGGGAGGAACGGGAGCCGGGATGCGGCGCCGAAGTCGAACGGCTTGTAGGCGGCGTACCGCCCGTTGGCCACTTCGGCGAGGAACCGGGCCAGTGGCGGAGTCTGGGTCCCGCCTTCCAGGGCGTGCAGGACCCGTACGTCGATGCGCTGGCCGGTGGAGAGCTGCACGAGGTGGAAGCTGCGCGGGTCGGCGGTGACGGCGATGTCGGCGAGCGGGATCGTCGTCCCGTCCGTCTCCTGGTGGCCGGACAGCTCGACGACGTGGGGCAGCAGCCGCGGGGTGCGGGTGACGTTCTCGTTGCGGTGGCGGCGCGGCGGGAACACGAGCTGCGCCGTGAGGCCGTCCGGCGCCCCCTGGTACGTGGCGGCGAGCGCGTCCTGCTGGTCGGGCGGCAGGACATGGGCGAACCGACCGGCCATGCTGCTGCCGGGGCGCGGAACCGCTGTGAGCAGGACGCCGAAGGTGCCGCTGGACAGTGCCCGGGTGCTGGGTGAGTGGACCTCGAAGGCCACCTCCACCCGGGGCACGAACAGCCGCTCGTCCTTCCCGGCGGCCTTCTCCAAGGCGTCGACCATGCCGTCCGTCAGCCGCAACTCACGGCCACCGTCCAAGAGGACCTGTTGCATCAGTGCGAGCAGCAGTTCGTCGCGGTCGGTGCGCACCTTCAGCGCGGCGCCGCGTTCGGAGCCCACGTAGCCGACGGGCAGGCCCAGGCCGCTGTCGGCGACCAGGTCCATCACCGGCACCAGGGCGCCGACGCCGTACCGGGCACGGAAGCGGCGGTGGTAGTCGCGCCAGTGCTGGTAGCCGTAGGGCTGCGGGGTGGTCCGGTAGAGGGCCGACACGGCTGCCTGCACTTCCGCGATCACGGCCTGCGGGAGCTTGGTCTCGCAGTCGAGGGCGGTGTCGATGAGCAGCGGTGTCGGGGTGACGGTGGTGAGAGCGCGCATCCGCGCGGCGACGGCGCTCACACTGGTGTCGCAGAGCGCCGGTTGGTGGGCGGCCAGTTCGTCGCGCAGGGCGTACAGCTCGTGGACCAGGTCGTGCACCTCTGGGAGGTTGTCCGCCTGGTGCCGGGCCAGTTCGCGGCACAGGTGCTGGAAGGCGTCGACGGTGGTCATGGGCGCCCACAGGCTGGTGAGGAGGAACCGCTGCTCGACCAGGCTGGTGAGAACGGCGTCAATCTTCTCCGGTTCGGCCCGGGGGAAGCAGTCGCGCAGGTGGGTGTGGAGGTCGCCGTAGGCGATGGGGGTGCGGGCCTCGTCCATGGCGGCGGTAACCGGGCGGGAGTTGCGTACGGATATCTCGACCGGGGCCAGGAGGACGGCGTGGCCGTCCGAGGGCGGACCCGGGGCCACGAGCCGATCGCCCCGCGTGCGGGCGGCGTTGTTGGCGACCAGCGGTAACCGCTTCAGCAACGCGGGGGTGCGCTGGAGGCTAAGCACCATGTCGGTGACCCATTCGGCGTCCGGCCGGAGCAGCACGCGGTGCTTGTCGCGCCAACGCGCGCTCGCCCGGGGCCCGATGGACACCGGGGCGACCCCGGCGAACAGGCCGTGTGGGGTCGGCCGGTGCTGCCACCGCAGGAGATAGGCGACGGTCGACAGCGCGGTGCGGCGGACGTGACGGGGCTCGGTCTGCCGGCCCTGGACGACGGCCTCGATGGCGTCGGACAGGACCGGGGAGGCCGGCTCCAACGCGCTGCGGAAGTCCTCGCGCTGCCAGATGCGTTCCAGCCACCCGCGGGTGACGGTCTCGTTATCCAGGTCGAGGGTACGGGGGATGTCTGCCGGCCCAGGGCTGGTGGTGGCGCGCAGCATCGCCACGCCTTGCCACAGGTATCCGGCGGCTGCTCGGGAAGCCATGAAGCCCTTCCTTTCGGCGGCGCGGGGAGTGGAGAGGGGCCCGTGGGCCGGGCG
>NZ_JBHZCI010000074.1:0-13159 GCF_042755185.1 Streptomyces sp. NPDC059166
CGCCGCACGTGTGTGCGGGGCGCGCGCCCGGTGGCTCACGCCGCCGCGTCGCACTCCTGACCCCGCAGGGCCCGTGCCAGGTCGTCCCTGGCCTCGAGGACCAGCCGCCGCAGCGCCGGCGCCGCCTCAGGGTGCGAGGTCAGCCAGGCGTCCGTCGCGGTGAGGGTCGCCGGGTCGTCCTGGAGCCCGGGGAACAGGCCGCGGACCACGTCCATGCCGATCTGGATGGAACGCTCCGCCCACACCCGCTCGATCGCCTCGAAGTACGAGGCGGTGTACGGGGCCAGCAGTTCGCGCTGGGAGGGCTGCGCGAAGCCGGCGATGGTCGCGCCGGCCAGGGCGTTGGACAGCTTGTCCGACTCCACGACGGCCGCCCAGGCCTGCGCCTTGACCGCGGCGGACGGGCGCGAGGCCAGACACCGCACGTGGTGCCGCTTCCCGGACGCCGTGTCGTCACGGGCGAGTTCGGCGTCGACGGCCGCCTCGTCGGCGGCGCCCTCGGAGACCAGCGTCGACAGGAACGCCCAGCGGAGCTCCTGGTCGACGTCGAGACCGTCGATCACGGCCGTGCCGTCGAGCAGCCCGCCCAGCAGCCGCAGGTCGTCGTCCGAGACCGCGACCGCCGCGAAGAAGCGGGCCCACGTCAACTGGTGCTCGCTGCCCGGTTCCGCGCTCCGCAGCTCGGCCAGGGCCCCCTCGGCCAGCGCCCGGCCACCCTCCTCGCGCCAGGCCGGCGCCGCGTAGTGCACCAGCGCCGAACGCGACCACGCGTGCAGCATCTGCAGGACGCCGATGTCGGACTCGCGGCCGGCGAAGGCCAGCACCACACCGACGAACTCACGCGCCGGGAGCAGGGCGTCCCGCGTCAGGTTCCACAGCGCCGACCAGCACAGGGCCCGCGCCAGCGGGTCGGTGAGAGCGCCGAGGTGCTCCCGGACGGTGGCCAGGGACACGTCGTCGAAGCGGATCTTGCAGAAGGTCAGGTCGTCGTCGTTGACCAGGACCAGGTCGGGCCTCTCGGCCCCGGACAGCTCCGCGACGACGGTGCGTTCCCCGGTCACATCGGTCTCGGCGCGGGCGTAGCGGACGAGTCCACCACCGGGGGAGAGGCGGTAGAGGCCGACGGCGACCCGGTGCGGCCGCAGCTCGGGGTGCGAGGCGGCGGCCTCCTGGGTGACGGCGAGCTCCGAGATCCTTCCCTCGCCGTCGTAGGCCACCACCGGAGCCAGGGTGTTGACCCCGGCCGTCTGGAGCCAGGCGCGGGACCAGGCGGTCATGTCGCGCCCCGACGTCTCGGCCAGGACCGAGAGCAGGTCGTCGAGCCGGGTGTTGCCGTAGGCGTGCCGCTTGAAGTAGCGGCGCGAGCTCTCCAGGAACGCGTCCCGCCCCACGTACGCCACGAGTTGCTTCAGCACCGAGGCGCCCTTGGCGTAGGTGATGCCGTCGAAGTTCAGCTTGGCGTCCTCCAGGTCACGGATGTCGGCCGTGATCGGGTGTGTGGACGGCAGCTGGTCGGCGCGGTAGGCCCACGACTTCCGGTTGTTGGCGAAGGTGATCCAGCCGTCGCTGAAGCGGGTCGACTCCACCATGGAGAACGTCCCCATGAAGTCGGCGAAGGACTCCTTCAGCCACAGGTCGTCCCACCAGCGCATGGTGACCAGGTCCCCGAACCACATGTGGGCCATCTCGTGCAGGATGACGTTGGCCCGGCGCTCGTAGGACGCCGCGGTCACCTTGGAGCGGTAGACGTACTCCTCGCGGAAGGTGACCATGCCCGGGTTCTCCATGGCACCGAGGTTGTACTCCGGCACGAAGGCCTGGTCGTACTTGCCGAAGGGGTACGGGTAGTCGAAGTTGTCGTGGAAGAAGTCCAGGCCCTGCTTGGTGATCAGGAAGATGTCGTCCGCGTCGAAGTGCCGCGCCAGACCCTTCCGGCACATCGCTCCGAGCGGGATCTCCAGCTTCTCCCCGCCGTCCAGCTCGCGGGTGTAGTGGTCGGTGACGTAGTGGTACGGGCCCGCCACGACCACCGTGATGTACGTCGAGATCGGCAGGGTCTCCGCGAAGCGGTGGACCTCGCCCTCCTGCGACTCCTGCGCGCCGTTGCTCCAGACCCGCCAGCCCTCGGGCGCCGTCACCTGGAAGCGGTAGGGCGCCTTGAGGTCGGGCTGCTCGAAGTTGGCGAAGACGCGGCGGGCGTCGGCCGGTTCGTACTGCGTGTAGAGGTAGACCTCGCCGTCCTCGGGGTCGACGAAGCGGTGCATGCCCTCGCCGGTCCGGCTGTAGGCGCACCGGGCGTCGACCACCAGCACGTTGTCGCCGCCGGCCAGGCCGTCGAGCGTGATGCGGGCACCGTCGAAGACGCTCGCGGGGTCCAGCGTCTCGCCGTTCAGCGTCACCGCGCTCACGGACGGGGCCACCAGGTCGGCGAAGGTGGAGGCTCCGGCCCGGGCCGAGCGGAAGCGGATGGTGGTCCGCGAGCGGAAGGTGCGCGGCCCGGCCTCGTCGCCCCCGTCGAGCTCACCGACGGCGGAACGCAGGTCGAGGGCGACCTCGTATCCGTCGACGGTCAGCAGCTCGGCCCGCTCACGGGCCTCCTCGCGGGACAGGTTCTCACCGGGCACTGAGCACTCCTTCGTGTCTCGTTCGTAGGCCTTTGATCCTCCCATGCGGCTTCCGGGCACCGTGCGGGGGAATGGTCCGGGGGCGGGTGGTGTTGCGGGTCACAGGTGCAGACCGACCACAATGCGAGGAGAGACATGCCCGAGAACAGCACGGCCGGCGGCAAGGTCCCGGCCGACTTCTGGTTCGACCCGCTCTGCCCCTGGGCCTGGATGACCTCCCGGTGGATGCTCGAGGTGGAGAAGGTCCGCGACGTCGAGGTGCGCTGGCACGTCATGAGCCTGGCCGTGCTCAACGAGCCCAAGCTCGACGAACTGCCCGAGGAATACCAGGACATGATGCGGACCAAGGCGTGGGCGCCGGTCCGTGTCGTGGTGGCGGCTCAGCAGAAGCACGGAGACGACGTCGTCGGCCCCCTCTACACGGCCCTCGGCACCCGCATCCACAACAACGGCGAGGGCCCCACCCGCGAGGCGATCGCCGGAGCCCTCGCGGACGTCGGTCTCCCCGCCGACCTGCTGGAGTACGCCGACTCCGACGCGTACGACAAGGAGCTGCGCGCCTCCCACCAGGAGGGCATCGACAAGGTCGGCCAGGACGTCGGCACCCCCGTCATCGCGGTGCCCGGAGCCGACGGCGAGCAGATCGCCTTCTTCGGCCCGGTCGTCACGCCCGCCCCGAAGGGCGAGGCGGCCGCGAAGCTCTGGGACGGCACGCTCCTGGTGGCGTCGGTCCCCGGCTTCTACGAGCTCAAGCGGACGCGCACGCAGGGCCCGATCTTCGACTGATCACGTGCCTGCCGCGGGCCGGGCCGCAGTGCCCGGCCCGCGGTACGGGGGCATGTGGCACGGGCGGCACGGGTCTTGCCGAAAAGATGAACATCGTTCAAGATCTGCCCCATGTCAGCGGCCGGTTCGGAACTCCCCGCGGCCCCGCCCCTGCCGCCCACCGTGCGGATCGGGTACGGGCTCGGCTCGCTGTGCACCGGTACCTTCGCCACCGTCCCGGGCCTGATCCTGCTCTACTACCTGACCGACGTCCTCGCCGTGCCCGCCGCGGTCGCAGGAGCCGCCGTCTTCCTGCCCAAGGCATGGGACGTGCTGATCAACCCGCTGGTCGGCGCCGCCTCCGACCGCAGCCGGCTGCGCGGCGGGCCGCGCCGGCCGTTCCTGCTGGCCGGCGCCTGCACCCTGCCACCGCTCTTCGCGCTGATCTTCGCCGCCCCGCCACTGCGCGGCGCCTGGGCGGCCGGATACGTCGCCGTCCTCTTCCTGCTCGCCGCGACCGCGTACGCCGTCTTCCAGGTCCCGTACGTCACCATGCCCGCCGAGATGACCGAGGACGCACACGAACGGGGCCGTGTCCTCGGCTGGCGTGTCGGGTTCCTCGGGGTGGCCATCCTGCTGTCCGGTGCGCTGGCCCCCGCGATCGCCCACGAGAACGGCGACACCCCGGAGAGCTACCGGCTGATGGGCGTCGTCGTCGCCGCGATGCTGGCCGTCGGCATGTTCGGCGCCTGGGCGGCCACCCGCCGCGCCCCCGTGGCCGCCCGCAGCGAGGCCGAACCCTCCCTCCGGGCGCAGCTCGCGGCGGCCCGCTCCAGCCGCCCCTTCCTGTACCTCGCCGGGATGTGGACCCTGCAGGCACTCGCCATCGGGGTGATGCTCGCCGGAGTGCAGTACTTCGCGACGTACACCCTCGGCTCGCCGGGGGCCGTCACCCCGCTGTTCGCCTGCCTCATCGGTCCACTGGTCCTCTTCATGCCGCTGTGGAACCGGCTCGCCCGCCGCAAGGGGGTGACGTACGCCCAGTGGTGCGCCTCGCTCCTCTACACGGCCGGCGCGGCGCTCCTCGCCTTCACCGGCACCGGGGGCCCCGCCCTCGGGTACGCGGCCGTCGTCCTCGTCGGCATCGCCTACGCCGGGCTCCAGCTGCTGCCGCTGACGATGCTGGCCGACACCCTGGCCGCGGACGCCGCCGTCACCGGCAGGCGCAGGGCAGCCACCTTCACCGGGCTGTGGACGGCGGCCGAGACCCTCGCCTTCGCCCTGGGGGCCGCGGTGTTCGCGCTGGTCCTGACCGCGACCGGGTTCCGTTCCTCCGACGCCGCCCACCACGCCGAACAGCCGGCGGCGGCCCTGACGGGCATCACCGCCGGCATGAGCGTGCTGCCCGCCGTGCTCGCCGCGGCGAGTCTCCTGCTGCTCCACCGCTACCACCGGACCCCGTCCGTACCACCCCGCACCCTTCAGGAAGAGCCCGCCCGTGCCGACTGACCCCGCCCTGCCCGACGGCCGCCGCGCCGACGGGGTGCTCGCCGAACTGCGCGCCCTGCGCGAGGCGGACGCCCCCACCCGTGGGGGCCGCACCTTCGCCTACGTCTACGACGCGGGGGTGGAGGGCCTCGACGAGCTCGCCGCGGAGGCGTACACCGCGTTCGCCACGGTCAACGGACTCGACCCCACCGTCTTCCCCAGCGTCGCGCGCCTCGAGAACGACGTCGTCGCGGCCGCCGCCGCGCTGCTCGGCGCCCCCGGCGCCCAGGGGACGTTCACCAGCGGCGGCACGGAGAGCATCATGCTCGCCGTCAAGGCCGCCCGGGACCACGCCCGCACGGTGCGCGGCATCACCGAGCCCCAGCTGGTCCTGCCGTCCACCGCCCACGCCGCCTTCCACAAGGCGGCCGCCTACCTGGGCCTGGAGCCGGTCGTCGTCGCCGTCGACCCGGTCACCTTCCGCGCCGACCCCGACGCCATGGCCGCGGCCCTCACCGACCGCACCGCACTGGTGGTCGCCTCCACCCCGTCCTACGCCCACGGGGTGATCGACCCCGTCGCCGAGATCGCCGCGGCGGCCGCCGCACGCGGGGTGCTCTGCCATGTGGACGCCTGCATCGGCGGCTGGATCCTGCCCCATCTGCGGCGCGCGGGGCGGCAGGTGGAGCCCTTCGACCTGTCCGTGCCGGGCGTGACCTCGCTCTCCGTGGACCTGCACAAGTACGGGTACGCCGACAAGGGTGCCTCCGTGGTCCTCTACCGCGACGCGGAACTCCGCCGCCACCAGTACTTCGCGCACGCCGGCTGGCCCGGCTACCCGGTCGTCAACCCCACCGTGCAGGGCACCAAGTCCGGCGGACTGCTGGCCCAGGCGTGGGCGGTCCTGCGGTACGTCGGCGAGGAGGGCTACACCGCCCTCGCCGCCCGGGTCGCCGAGGCCTCGGACCGGCTTCTCGCCGGGCTGCGGGCCGCCGCCGGGGTACGCGTCCTGGGCGAACCGGCCGCCGGGCTCGTCGCGTTCACCGTAGACGGGGAGGACGGCACCCCCGACCTCAGCCTGCTGCTCCACCTCGCCGACGAGATGCGCGAGCTGGGCTGGTACCTCCAGCCGCAGCTGTCCTTCGACGGTCTGCCGCCCAACCTCCACCTCACGCTCACCCCGGCCACCGTCGGCCAGGTCGGCGCGCTCCTCGACGACCTCGCGGCGGCCCTCGCCAAGGCGCGCGCGCTGGACCCGGTCGCGGTGGACCCGGACCTCGCCGCGTTCGCCGCGGGCCTCGACCCGGACACCCTCGGGCCGGAGGAGATCGCGGGCGTCCTCGCCTTCGCCGGACTCGGCGAAGGGGCGGGCCTGCCCGGCCGGATGGCGCCCGTGCTCGTCCTGCTGGACGCCCTGCCGGGCCGGCTCAAGGAGCGGCTGCTCTCCGAGTTCATCGGCTCCGTCTTCCGGATCTGAGCCCCGCACCGGCCCATGGGAGAGCCCCCGCGAGTCACGTCCTCGCGGGGGCTCTCCGTTGATCCGCCTGCCGGGTGAAGGCTGAGAAGACGATCACGAGGCAGGACGCTTCCGGTGCTCAGGGCGCTCCGAGCACGCTTCCGGTGCTCAGGGCGCGAGCAGCAGCACGTCGGCGCGCTCCTTCGCCGCGGCGTAGCGCTTCGCCACGTCCTGCCAGTTGACGACGGCCCACATCGCCTCGATGAAGTCCACCTTCTGGTTCTTGTACTGCAGGTAGAAGGCGTGCTCCCAGGCGTCGAAGACCAGGACCGGGACGGAACCCTGGCCGACGTTGCCCTGGTGGTCGTAGACCTGCTCGACGATCAGCCTGCCGCTGACCGGCTCGTAGGCGAGGACGCCCCAGCCGGAGCCCTGCGTGGTCGCGGCGGCCTTCGTCAGCTGGGACTTGAAGCCGGCGAACGAGCCGAAGGACTCGGTGAGGGCGTCCGCGAGATCGCCCACACCGTCCGCCGCGAGGGGCTCGCCACCGCCGTCGCCGGTCATGTTGTGCCAGTAGATCGAGTGCAGGATGTGGCCCGACAGATGGAAGGCGAGGTTCTTCTGGAGCCCGTTGATCGCGCCCCAGGCCTCCTTGTCACGGGCCTCCTCGAGCTGCTCCAGGGTGTCGTTCGCTCCCTTGACGTACGCGGCGTGGTGCTTGTCGTGGTGGAGCTCGATGATCTGCGGGTTGATGACCGGCTCGAGCGCCGCGTAGTCGTACGGGAGTTCCGGGAGCGTGTACGTGGCCATGGGTTCGAACCCTCCAACTTGCAGGCGTCTAGTTATTGCAACCCTGTCGCAATTGCAGGCTAGCAGGAGGAAGGCGGAGAAGTGATCAGCCCTTCGTCCTGGGACGGGGGCGGTGTGGCGCCCCGGCTGCCGGGCGGTTCGCGCCGCGTGTGAAGGTGTCCTGTTCGGAAGCCACGTCGAGGGGGGAGTCATGAGTCGGGTGCTCTACGGCGAGCGGTCCTGGAATCCGCTCGCGCGGACGGTGGAACTGACCGGTGACCGGCTGCGGAGAGGCATGAGCACCACCCCGCTGACCGAGCTCAACCTCGGCGCGATGGCGGAGGCCTACCTGCGCGGACAGTGGCTCGGCGGCGGCGGGGCGGAACGCCCGCTGGACGCGCTGCCCCAGGGTTCCGGGGTCGTGCCGGTCACCCGGGCCACCGGCACCGCGGTCCCGGTGAAGGCGCGTCAGGCGTCGGAGTTCGCCCGCGCGCTGGGCGAGCTGGCTGTGGAACGGTGCGGCGGGCCGCAGCAGGTGGCCGCTCTCGCGGCCAGGGCGGGAGCGGAGGGCGTACCGCTGTGGATCGCCCGGCGGTACGCGCACGGCCCGGCCGGGCCGATAGCCGTCGCGGTCGACAGGCGACTGGCGCGGGCCGATGTCTGGGGGCCGCAGGCGCCCGTGGTGCGCGTCAGGGCCCCGCACGGTTTCCGGGGCGCCTCCGCGGGGACCGCCCAGGGGCTGGTCCTGACGGTCGGTGAGGTGACGGCCGAGCTGAGGCTGAGCAGGAAGCTGCGCAAGTCGAAGAGCTCGGTGGAGGTCCGGCTGCCGGGGGTGTGCTGGCAGCTGCGGCGGGAGAGCGCCACGAACTCGTGGCTGCTGCGTGACGAACGACGTGTCGCCCTGCTGGGCAAGCCCCCGAGCGGTCCGGCCCACGACCCGGAGACCGTGCTGCTGCCGCTGTCCCCGGTGCGGCACGAGAGTGCCGACCCGATGGACGCGGTCATGGCGCATGTCTTCGCCGTCACCTTCGGGCTGGGCGACACCACGGGCACGGCTCGCTTCCGCGCGAAGCCGGCCGCCAGGGCGGGAGCCGAACCGCTCGCCTCGGACGGGGACTGGGGCCTTCCCTGGTTCAGCAACCTCGGGACCGGCAGCGACGACAACCAGCCGGGCGGCGGTGACGGCTGGGGCGCCGACGGCGGCGACGGGGGCGACGGGGGAGGCTGGGGCGACGGCGGTGACAGCGGGGGCGGCGACGGCGGGGGCGGCGGGGACTGAGGCGGCCCCCGGGCCTGCCTCCGCCGCTCGTGGGGCTCACCCGTGAACGCGCCTGAACTGCGCGTTCACGGGCAGGAGAGCCACGCACGTACGGAAACGCAACCAGGAAGGGCCACCATCGATGTCTCCTGTCGCCGAGCAGTGGGAAGAAGTCCTCAGCACCCGTTTCGCCCTCGGGGAGGGCAGATCCGCGGTGCGGGCCGCGGCGGTCTTCTCCGCCGAGGCCGGATTCTTCGCCGCCGCCGGACGCGAGGGCGAGGACGGGCACCGCTTCTTCCGGCCCGGCCCTTCGGCCGGGAGCGGGCCGTCCCCGGACGCCGCCTACCTCGCCGGCCTGGAAGCCCTCTGGACGCAGGGCGAGGGCGCGTCCCCTCCGGTCCTCCGGCTCTCGGACACGGCCTGGCACCGCGAGAGCCTGGAACGGATCACCGACGCGGTCACCGGGACCGAGCTCGACCTGGTCCTGCTGCGCGACGGCGGCGGACGCACCATGTGGGCGGTCCGGACCCGTCGGGGGATCTGCGTCTTCGCGCTCGTCGACGGCGCCGCCCCCGACCACTCCGACGAGGCCCGCTCACTCGCCCTGGACTTCGACTCCTTCCTGGTCGGCCAGGGGTACTGAGCCCCGGCCGGGACGTTCAGTCCCCGGCCGGGACCGCCGGGACGCGGCGCTCCGCGCGCTTCTGCCGGATCAGGCCGGTCACGATCAGCACCGCCGTCAGGGCCCCGGTGGCCAGGAGCTGGTCGCGGGTGTCGGGCTGGCGCAGCATCAGGACGAAGATGCCGGCCATGGCCGCCAGCGCCACGATCGTCAGGGTGGGGAACAGCCACATCCGTACCACCAGCCGTTCCGGCGCCTCACGCTCGATGCGCCGGCGCAGGATCAGCTGGGAGACGGCGATGAAGATCCAGACGACCAGGATGACCGCGCCGATCATGTTGAGCAGCCACGGGAAGACGTCGTCGGGGCGCCAGTAGCTGAGCAGCACGCACAGGAAGCCGAAGACCGAGGAGACCAGCACGGCGTTGCGCGGGACGCCCGAGGAGATCCTGCCGAGCGCCCTGGGGCCCTGGCCGCGGGCGACGAGTGAGCAGGCCATGCGCGAGGAGCCGTAGATGTTGGCGTTCATCGCGGAGAGCAGGGCGACCAGGATGACCACGTTCATGATCTCGGCGGCGCCGCTGATGCCGAGGTGGTCGAGCATCGCGTAGAACGGTCCGACCTCGGCGACCTCCGGGTCGTCCCACGGCACGAGGGTGACGATGACGGCCATCGAGCCGATGTAGAAGACGGCGATGCGCCACATCGCCGTACGGACCGCCTTGGCGACGCCCCGCACCGGGTTCTCGGACTCGGCGGCGGCGATGGTGACGGTCTCCAGACCGCCGTACGCGAAGACGGAGGCGAGCAGGCCGATGATGAGGCCCTCGGAGCCGTTCGGCAGGAAACCGCCGTCGCCGGTGAGGTTGGAGGTACCGGGGGAGTCCGTGCCGGGGAGCACGCCCAGGATCGCGAGGACGCCGAGCACCAGGAAGAGGGTGATCGCGATGACCTTCAGCGCGGCGAACCAGAACTCGAACTCGCCGAAGTTCTTCACGGCGGCGAGGTTGGTGCCGAGGAAGATCACCATGAAGAGCGCGACCCAGGCCCACTCCGGTGTGCCCGGCAGCCAGCCCGTCACGATCTGCGCGGCGCCGATGCCCTCCAGCCCGACCGCGACGCAGAGCAGCACCCAGAACGACCAGCCGGCGGTGAAGCCCGCCCAGGGGCCGATCGCGCGCTCCGCGTGCACCGAGAAGGACCCGGAGGCCGGGTTGGCCGCCGACATCTCGCCGAGCATCCGCATCACGAACATGACCAGCAGCCCGGAGACCGCGTAGGCGATGACGATCGACGGGCCGGCCGCGGCGATACCCGCTCCCGAGCCGACGAACAGCCCCGCGCCGATCACACCGCCCAGGGCGATCATCGACAGGTGGCGCTGCTTGAGTCCGTGGGTGAGCGCGGAGTCTGCGGTGGGGGCGGTGGCGTCCGTGGGGGGAGGCGCGGAGGTCCGGGACATGGACGGGCTCTGTTCACTGGTCGGGACGGGGGACGGCCCACAGTCTGGACATGAGCCCCGCCCACAGGGAACAACTGTCCGCTATACGGTCACCAGGCTCACACAAGGTGCTCACCCGCCTACGGCTTCGCGGTCCGCCCGGCACGCAGCTCCCGCACCGCGGCCACCAGCAGCACCAGGCCGGTGGCCGCCGCCGACCACAGCACCTGGGGGCGGGCGGAATCGTCGGTGAGCATCAGCAGCAGCACGGCCACCAGCCCGGCCAGCGTCACCCAGGTGAGGAAGGGGAAGCACCACATCCGCAGCTGGAGCGCGCCCGGCGCCTCCCGCTCCAGACGGCGGCGCAGCCGCAGCTGGGACGCCGCGATCAGACCCCAGACGAAGAGCAGGACCGCGCCGACCGAGTTGAGCATGTGGAGGAACACGGTGTCCGGCCACTTCAGATTGAGCAGCACGGAGACGAAGCCGAAGGCCACCGAGGCCAGCACCGCCCGCCGCGGCACCCCGCCACCGGTCCCGCCGGACACCCGGAGCAGCCCGCGGGGGGCCTCCCCGCGCTCGGCCAGCGAGAAGATCATGCGGGAGGAACCGTACAGATTGGCGTTGAGCGCGGAGAGCAGCGCCACGAAGACCACGATGTTCATGATCTGCCCGGCCGACGGCACACCGATCGAGTCCAGGACCTTCACATACGGGCTGAGCCCCGCCTGCTGCGCCGTCCACGGCAGCACGGTCACGATCACCAGCATCGAGCCGACGTAGAAGAAGAGGATGCGCACCACCGAGCTGCGCACCGCACGGCCCACGGCGCGAGCGGGATCGGCCGTCTCCGCGGCCGCGATCGTCACGACCTCCAGACCGCCGAAGGCGAACACCACGGTGAGGACCCCGGAGAGCACGCCGTCCCAGCCGTTCGGCAGGAAGCCGCCCTGCCCGGTGAGGTTCGTGAGGCCCACCGGATCGGTGTCCGGGAGGACGCCGATGACCGCGAGCAGTCCGAGCACCAGGAACGCCACGATGGCGGCCACCTTCAGGGCCGCGAACCAGAACTCGAACTCGCCGAAGTTCTTCACGGCCGTCAGGTTGGCGGCGGTGAACACCACCATGAACACCAGCACCCAGAGCCACTGGTCCACCGCCGGTACCCAGCCGTGGGCGATCTGGGCGGCCGCCGTCGCCTCCACGGCGAGCACGACGACCAGCATGAACCAGTAGAGCCAGCCCACGCTGAAGCCCGCCCAGCGCCCCAGGGCGCGCTCGGCGTGTACGGAGAAGGAGCCGGAGGAGGGCATGGCCGCCGACATCTCGCCGAGCATCCGCATCACGAGCATCGCCAGGGCGCCCGCGATCAGATAGGAGACGATCACGGCGGGCCCCGCGACCGCGATGCCCGCACCCGACCCGACGAAGAGGCCTGCGCCGATCACCCCTCCCAGGCCGAGCATGGTCAGATGGCGCTGTTTCAGTCCGTGGGCCGGCGGTGCGGGCGGTGCGGCGGAAAGCGTGGGGGGCGCGTCGTGCATGAGCTGGGGGTCACTCTCGGATCATTTATGGGGATTCCACAATCTCATGGGCTCGCATCCGGCCCCTCGCATATCCCTTGAGGATGCCTACCTCAGTGACCAGCATCACGCCGAGCGGTGATTACCCCACGTCCTTTGTACGAACCCCACTAACCCCTCAACCGCCGCTTTGTGGGCCGCTGATGGTGATCGGCCGATGTGGTCTCGGCTAACGTCACCCCAGTCCCTCTGTCTGCCGACCTCACCCGCGGAGTCCCGATGAGCACTGCTGCCGCCCCCGTCCGAACCGGAGCGGTCCTCGCCGACCTGCTGCCCGCAGCCCGGCACCGCTACGCCGTCGACGCGGCGCTCGTCGCCGGCGGCGCGGTCCTCACCGGCATCGCCGCCCAGATCTCCGTCCCCGTACCCGGCTCGCCGGTTCCCGTCACCGGCCAGACCTTCGCCGCGCTGCTCATCGGCACCGCCCTCGGCGCTCGCCGCGGCTTCCTCTCGCTCGCTCTGTACGCGCTCGTCGGCATGGCCGGCGTGCCGTGGTTCTCCGGGGGCACCTCCGGCCCGGGCGGCGCCTCCTTCGGGTACGTCCTCGGCATGCTGCTGGCCGCGACGGTCGTCGGCGCCCTGGCCCGCCGCGGCGGCGACCGGTCCGTGCTGCGTACCGCGGGCACGATGGCCGTGGGCTCGCTGGTCGTCTACGCCGTCGGTGTGCCGTACCTGGCCCTGTCCACCGGGATGTCCATGGGCGAGGCCGTCGCGGCGGGCCTGGTGCCCTTCCTGGTCGGCGACGCCCTGAAGGCGGCCCTGGCCATGGGCGCGCTGCCCGCGTCCTGGAAGCTCGCCGGACGCCGCGGCTGACGGCCACCACCGCGAGCGGTACCGAAGAGGCCCGCCCGAGGCGTCCTGCGACGCCCGGGCGGGCCTCTCGTGCGTCCGGTGGCCTCGCGTACGGCGGGCACGGGTGCCGGGGCCGGGCGTGGCTCCGCCCGCCCCGGGGCCGGTGCCGCGGTCCGGCTGAACTCCGTGCCGAGCCGGGGCCCCGTCCGGCGGCGGTCACGCGGAAGGCCCTGGGGCCGCCCACGCGATCGCGGGGGGGGGCCCCCCGGCGTGCGGGGGCGGGCGGGGGGGCCCCCGCCGCCAGGGGGGGGGGCCCGCCGAAGGGGGGGGGGGGGGGCCGG
>NZ_JBHZCI010000075.1:0-12007 GCF_042755185.1 Streptomyces sp. NPDC059166
GCTCGACACCGCCGTCGAACAACACGGCAAAGGCGACCTCAGCACCCTCCTCACCGGCCAGGACACCTGGACCGTCATCGGCTGACCAGCCGTCAAGAAACCCCCGAGACCGATCGAATGGGCGTGCGGTACGTTTCTGTCACTCGAAGGGGGCGAAGTGACCAAGCTCAACCAGATCATCGCCGTGGAGAAGGGTGTCAAGAGCAAGTCGCTCCAGGACATCACCGCGGCCCACCACAAGGTGCAGAAGCCGGCACTGCTGGCAGGCATCTCGCGCACGTACCAGCCGAAGGACGAAGAGGGCGAGCAGCTCCCGCCCGAGTCCGCGCGGGTCCAGGTCAAGGCGGAGGAGGCGCTGCGTGAGATGTCCGCGTCGCTGACCCGGCTGTTCGACGTGACCGCGACGAAGGACTGGGCGAACTGCGCGGCCCGCGCGGACGTCACCGTCGACGGACGCACGATCGTCGGCGACGTCCCGGTCAGCTACCTCCTGTTCCTGGAGAAGCAGCTCACCGACCTCCACACCTTCGTGAAGAAACTCCCGGTCCTGGACGCCTCCGAGTCCTGGTCGCTCGACCCGTCCACCGACTGGTGGAAGACGGACCCGGTCCGCACGATCCGGACCAAGAAGGTCCCGCGCAACCACGTCAAGGCCGAAGCGACCGACAAGCACCCGGCGCAGGTCGACGTGTACTACGAGGACGTGCCGATCGGGTACTGGACGACCGTGAAGTTCTCCGGAGCGCTTCCGGCGCGACGGGTCAACGAACTGCTGGAGCGGGTCGAGAAGCTCCAGCACGCGGTGAAGTTCGCCCGCGAGGAGGCCAACGGAGCCGAGGTCACCGACCGGCGGGTCGGAGACGCGGTGTTCGGCTACCTGTTCGGCTAGGGCCGGACGGCAGGCGGCACACCCCAAGAACGCCCCCGCGCCAATGCCGTGGGGGCTGCGCACCCTGCACGGGTCGGAATTGAGGTCCGTCCCGTGTGACGAGCGCAAGCTGAAACTGAACGTTCAGCCTGAAGACGCGGTAACGGTGGAGGTTCGAGTCCTCCCCCCGGCTCCACCTGCCGGGGTGGCCCAACATGGCAGAGGCAGCCGCGATCAATCTCAGACTCTCGCTCCAGCTTCAGTATCGCCGCCGATTGCCAGATCGACCGAGTACGGACGAACACCGTTGGATGCTGGTTCGAATCCGGCCTGCGCCTCTCCGCGGCGCGGTAGTTCAAAGGCAGAACGCAACGGTATGACGACTGATCCGCACTCTTAAACGGCGCTGGCAAGCGCAATTGGGTGGCAACCCCAGGGGCCCGGGAGCTGGATACGACTCCCGGGCTCCGCCACGCCCGCCCCTGCTACGCCGGATTGCGGGCGGGCCCCGGGATCTCCTCCGGCGCGAGGGGCTCCGGCGGCACCTCCGGTTTCCCCGGTCCGGGGCCCAGCCTCCTGACGGCGGGGACGGCGAGCATGACGGTGAGGAACACCACCGACACGGCCGAGGAGAAGAGCAGCACCCGGTCCGCGCCGAAGGCCTCGGAGGCGGGTCCCGCCAGCGCCCGGCCCAGCGGGATGGCCATGATGGACCCGGCGATGTCGTAGGCGTACACACGGCTCAGCACGGCGAGCGGGATGTGGGACTGTACGCTCGTCGCCCACATCACGCCCCAGAAGGCGAAGCCGCAGCCGGCCAGTACTCCGGTCAGCAGGGTGACGGCGAACGACCAGCCCAGCGCGGGCGCCAGCGGGTTGAGAGTGAAGAAGAACATGGCGCAGGCTCCGGCGACGAGCGGACGGGCGGGGCGTACCCGCATTCCCAGCAGCCCGCCGACGATCGTCCCGGCGCCGTCCGCCGACGCGATCCAGCCATAGCCGGTGGCCCCGTGCTGCTCCGTGAGGAGCGCGGCGCCCAGGGGCACCGAGGGGCCGAAGACGAACAGGCCGTAGACCGCCCAGACGACGATGACACCCCAGAGCCAGGAACGCGACCGGAACTCCTGCCAGCCCGTCCTCAGCCGGTGCCACACCGGCTCGTCGCCCTCCTCCCGTACGACATCGAGCCTGCGCAGCGGCACGAGCACCAGGGCGCTGAGCCCGTAGGCCGCCGCGATGACCAGGTAGGAACCCGCCACCTGCCAGTAGGCGACGAGCAGGCCCGCCAGGCCGGGGCCGATCAGCGCGCTCAGGGCCTCGGATATCCGCAGCAGCGCGTTGGCCCGCTGGATGTCGGGGGCGACCTGAGGGACCATGCTCGCCACGCCCGGCTGGAACATGGCCGTCGCGGCGCCGCTGAGCGCCATCAGCAGCATGATCTGCCACAGCCCCACCTCGGTGGTGACGAGGAGCGCGGCCAGGACCAGCATGGCCAGCATCCGCGCCAGGTCGGCGCAGACCATCATCACCTGCGGGGTGAAGCGATCGGCCAGCACGCCCCCGAAGAGGACCAGCAGCACGATGGGTGTCATCCACGCGGCCAGCGCGTACCCGACGCCGCCGGCTCCGTGTCCCGCCCCCAGCACAGCCGTCGTGAGGGAGACCATCAGCATGCCGTCCGCCAGCAGGGACGAGCTCCTGGCGGTGAAGAACAGCTGGAAGGGTCTGGACGTCCAGGGGCTCGGGAGCCGCTCCGGACCGGGAGCTGCGGTGGGGTCGTCAGTGGTCATCTCGTATCGGCCGCCTGCGGCCGTTCCCTTCCATGAGGATCCGCTGCGCGAGCCAGGCACGCGTGTCGCCCGTCCGAGCCGGCGGATCGTGAACGATGACGTACCGGGCGGGCGCCAGCAGCCCGGACGCGTGTGGACCGGACAGGCCGTCCATCAGCGCCGCGTGGGCGTCGTCGGGGGTGAGCGGGGCGCCACCCGACGCGATGAACGCCGTCAGCCCGTGCGGTACGGCCTCGTCGGAGACGTCTGCCGTGACGTGCACCGGCAGGCCGCCGAACGCCTCGCTCAGGGCGTGTGCCACAGCGGAGGGCGACACCCAGCAGCCGTCCACCCGCCGCCACCCGTCGTCGCGTTCGGCGGGACGCACCCCGGTGACGCCGGTGAGGGACTCCAGCGGCACGTCCTCGTACGCGGCTGCCTCCAGCAGCAGCACCAGACCGGTGAGGAAGCCCTCGGCCTCGTCCCGGGGGAGAAGGACCGGGTCCGCCCACATCGAGAGGTGCAGCAGGGGTTCCGTCCGGTAGGCGAAGCAGAGCAGCCGGGTCGGCATCTCCTGGACGGGACCCCACTCCAGCTCCGCTCCGGCACCCCCGTCCTCCGGTTCGGTCTCCCGGTCGCGGCGCGCGGTGATCACGCTCACGTCGTTGAAGACCACGTCACGGGCGAACCTGCTGCCGCGTTCCGTGGTGGCCCCGTCGATCGCCTCCCACAGGCGGACCGAGTCGAACCGGCTGTGCCGGTACGCGTCGAGGGCCGCGCCCCAGGCCTTGCGGAGCACCGCGTCGAAGGACGGTCCCCGTACGTCGAGGTGCAGGAGCGCGTCCTGGGACAGGGTGCTCACCGACCGGGCGAGCCCCGAGCCGGACCGGTTGGCGACGGGCGCCGCGGCGACACAGGAGGTCTGGCCCGCCCGGTGCGCCACGAGCGTGCACCACGCGGCCAGCAGCACGGTGGACGCGGGACTGCCGGTCCGTCCGCACACCCGGGCGAGTGCCCGTCCGGCGCGAGGTGACCGCAGGGTGAGCTGCGGCTGCCGCGCCTCGGACCGAGCGGTCCGGGGCTCGGCGAACATCTCCTGCGGACCGGTGGAGATGATCCTCCGCCAGTACCGCAGGGACGCCTCCGAGCGCCGTCTACCGGCCGGAGTCGCCTCCTCCGCGGCCAGGGCGAGCGGGGTGAGTCCCGGAGCGGGCAGTTCGTCTCCCGTCAGCAGGGCGAGCCACTCCTCGCGCAGCACGGCGAGAGCGCTGCCGTCCGTCGCGGCATGGCTGGAGGCGAGGGCGACGAAGGCCGGGGCGCCCCGCAGCGTGAGGAGCGTGAGGCGGAGCGGGAAGTCCTGGTCCAGCCGGAAACGCCCCTCCCTCGCCCGGCGGGCCACCGCGTCGGCGTACCGGCCGGGATCCGGCGGGAGTCTTTCGTGGTCGAGGATCTCGACGCCGAATGACCCTTTGCAGGCGACCAGTTGGGTGCGCGGCTCGGACGCGGACGGCTCCGGGAAGGTGGTGCGCAACGCCTCGTGCCGCACCACGAGGGCGCGCAGGGCGTCGATGACCCGCGCCGGGGAGGTGTCCTCGGGGACCGGCCAGACGTCGTGGATGTTGATGTGGCTCGGCTCGTCCCGCAGGATGCAGCGGATCATGTTGGCCTGCCCCGTGGTGACCGGACCGAGGCGCTCCTCCCCACCCGCCCATCCGACGGTGACCACGTGGGTGCTCATCGGCCGGGTCGTACTCGCCGGCGTACCGATGCCGGCTTCACGGGCCGTCCGGACCAGGGGCTCCCAGGCGTCGATCAGCAGGGCGAAGTCCTCCATGGCGCTGCGGGCCTCGTCGAGGAGCCGCGACCTGCCGTCGGCGAGTGCCTGTGCGACGGCCGTCCAGCGGCCGCCCAGCGCGCGGTAGGAGGACTCGACGACGCCGAACCGCGCCTCCCCGGCCGACGGGTCGGTCCGGATGCTGTCCCGGACCAGCGCGGCGATCACCGGGGGGCGCGGCCGGCCGTCGGCGTCCAGCAGGGTCTCGGCGGCCGCGGCGAGTCCCGCGTACACGGTGTGGAAGTACGGCGCGGACAGGAGGAACTTCGCCAGACGCACGTGGTAGGCGACGAAGCCGGAGCCCGTACGCCGTTCCCCCGTGTGGTAGTTGACGATGTGCCGGTTGTGCAGGACCCCGGGCAGACGCGCTTCGTGGACCAGGTGGATGAGGAAGTAGTCGCTGCCGATCGTGTCGGTGGCGGGTGGCAGCGGTACCCGGGCGTAGACATCCCGGTCCAGGGCGATGTTGCACATGTCCACGCGGGTGGGGCCGACCCTGGTCAGGGTGGTCAGGTCGGTGTCGAACGCGGTGGTGCCGGCCCCGCGGAAGGACTGCTCGATGAGGTTGTCGCGCCAGACCGCCGGATAGCCGTCGGGGACGGACAGCCCCACCAGGCGGTGGTGCGCGGCGGGGTCGATCCGCCGGATCTCTGCCACGTCCACCGACATCTCGCCGATGAAGGAGCCGCCGACGAGGGCCACCGGCCGGTGGGCGAGCGCAGGGTCGAGTCTGCTGCGGGTCACGGTTCCGGCCACCTCGGCCGCCTGTCTGCCCAGGGCGGTGAGCTCGTGGTGGATCGGGAACACCGGCTCGCCGTGCACGCTCTGGTACCGGCTGTCGGAGTCCCGGCGGTGCACCGATACGCAGCCCAGCGCCTCGGCGATCAGGAAGGCCCGGTTGGTGCAGGCGCCGTAGGACACGCCGTCCGGCAGCATCAGGCCGGTCACCCGGTCCGGGTCGGCGACGCCCGACAGGGAGACCACCTCGGACAGGAACGCGCGCTGTTCGGTCTCGTCCATGTGGTGGATGACCACCCCCGGCTCCGGGGGCAGGCCGCCGACGGCCTCGCGGTGCCCGGCGAGCGCCGACGGGCCGGCGGAGTCCAGGATCAGCAGGTGCACCTCCACGCCGAAGCGGCGGGCGGCGTACGCCGCCTCCTCGGCGACGGCCGTGATGGTCGTGGCACAGGGGCGGTCGGTGGGCAGGGTCAGGCAGACGCGGCGCACGAGGGCTCCTCGCTCCGTTCGGCCGGGGCGGTGAGCGAGCCCGTGTCCTCGGCCGTGAGGTCGTCGTGCCAGGAGGTGAGGCCCAGCAGGCGGCTGCCGAGCCCGTCGAGGGTGGCGGTCGGGTAGCGCTTGGACTCGTGCAGTACGGGATCCCCGACCAGGGTGCGGTTCCAGCGGGGGGTACGCAGATGGCGCCACGACTCGACGCGGGAACGCCGCAGCCGTTCGTGCTCCTCCAGCGCCGGCATCATCGACAGGTACTGGACGGCCCGGACACCGTCGGTGGAGGTGTTGCGGGCCACGCCGTGGGCGAGGAGCCCGTTCCAGATCAGCAGGTCACCCGGGTGCAGGTCGGGTCGGACGACGGGGAGTTCGGTCCGGTCGACGGAGGGGCGGAGCGGGTCACGGCCGGCGGGCTGGCCGGTCCTCCACTCCTCGAAGCGCCGGAAGAGCTCGGGGCAGCACTGGAAGCCGCCGGTCTCCGGGCTGGTGTCGTTGAGCGCGATGATGCCCTGCACCCGCTGGGGCGGGACGCCCAGCGTGGTGTCGATGTCCCAGTGCAGTTCGATGTCGAACCCCCGGTCCGTGGGTTCGATGAGGGCGCGGTCCCGGTTGCCCGTGTTGGGTGGATTGAGGTTGAGCCGGTCCAGGGTCACCCACAGTTCCTCGCAGTCCCACACGTCCACGAAGGCGTCGTACACCCTGCGGGCCTGGCGGCTGTTCCAGAGCAGTTGGTGGTGGTAGGCCTCCACGAATCCGTAGACGTGCAACTGCCGGTCCAGCTGCGAGCGGAAGGGGCGGTCCTCGTACCAGCTGTCCGGCCGGTCGGGATCGAGCCCCTGGAACTCCCAGGTGAAGTCCAGCAGGCGGCGGGCGTCCTCGGCCGGTACGGCCTCGCGTACGACGACGTAGCCGTAGGTCTGCCAGTGGGCGAAGTCCTCCTCGGACAGGACCCGCAGCGGGCGTGACTTGTCGAGTTCCCGCAGGGTGGTCTGCGCCAGGTATGACTCGCCGTCGGCACTGAAGTACGCCCGGTCGGACGCCGCCCGGTGCAGCCGGGGGCGTCGAGGGCCTTGCGGGGTGGAGGGCATCACGCGGTCCTTCTGGGCTGAGGGCCGGGGGCCGCCCGGCGAGCGGTCCGGGGGACAGAGGTCTGGGGGAGCGCTTGCGGAGGGGATGAGGACGGTGTCACCGGTATGGGCTTCTCCTCGGCCAGGGGACAGCGAGCCGCCGGCCCCGTCGAGGCGCGAACGGCAGGATCGCGGACGGGCGCTCCGGCTGACCGGTGGATGGCCCGGAGCAGCACAGTGGTCCAGACCATTCGGTCTGTCAAGCGGTGTGTGCGGCGCGGCGCCCGTTCGCCCGTACGCGCCGTCGGGACAACGCCCGTGAGCGGGAGCGGAGTTCACTTCTTCTGGTCTAGACAACTGCCGGACGGCTGTCCTAGGGTCCGGACGTGGCCCGGCTCCTGGCGGGAACCAGGCCCGAAGTGCCTCTGGAATCAATGCTGTTCGGGGGGCGTCCTGTCGCCTCGTCATCGGGCGGCTCGGGTGCTCCCCGGTCGCGGCCATGCCCGGCTGTCCACCACGCTCAGAGGGAGCGGTCTTCTTGAGCACCACCGACACCACGAGCCCGCAGGCCGTCCTCTTCAAGAACCCAGGCCCCGGCCTCGTCGCGCTGGACCCGGCCCGCACCGCCCTGCTGCACGGGCTGGACGGACTGCTGCGAGGCCTGGCCACGCGCCTGGGAGCTCCGGAGGTGGTCGGCCCGCCGCTGCTCTCCGCGGAGGGACTCGGCCGCCTGGACTACTTCCGAAACTTCCCCCACCTCGGGGTCGGCGCCGGGCGGTTCAGCCCCGACGCGCTGGACGGCCTGGCAAGCGGCGGGCCGGCCGGAGACCTGCCGCTCGACCCGACCGGCCATCTGCTGCCCTCCGCCACCTGCTACGGCCTGCTGCTCTCCCTGGAAGGCCACGAGACCGGCGAGGAAGGGCTGCGGCTCTCGGCCACCGGCCGCTGCTTCCGCAACGAGACCCACTACGAGGGGTTGCGCCGGCTGTGGGGCTTCCACATGAGGGAGGTGCTCTACCTCGGGACCAAGGACGGCGCGGTCGAACACCTGCGAAGTGGGACGGAGTTCATAGGAGAGATCGCCGCGTCCCTGGGGCTGGAACTCAACCGGGCCGCCGCCGACGACCCCTTCTACGACAAGGGCGGCTCCCGCGCCCGGCTGATGAAGCTGGACCCGGTCAAGCACGAGTTCAGCGCGCCGGACGGAACGGCGATCGCCTCGGTCAACCGGCACCGCAACTTCTTCGGTGAACGGCTCGGCATCCGCACCCGCTCCGGCGAACCGGTCCACAGCTCGTGCGTGGCCTTCGGCGTCGAGCGCTGGGTCCACGCCATGCTCCTCGCCCACGGCACACCCGAGCAGGCCCTCGACCGGCTCCGCCGCGCCACGGGCTGACTCGCGGGGCCACGGCGCAAGACGGCAGAGCCCACCCCGGCAACTCCGATACGAAAAGGAACGGTGCGGCACCGATGGACAGCATCACCGCCTGGCTGCATGAGAAGAACCCCGGCCTCGACGGCCCCGTCGCCTCCGACGAGGACCTGATCGAGGCCCGGCTGATCGACTCCATGGACTTCCTGGAGTTCATCGACCTGCTGGAGGAACTGACCGGCACCTCCATCGACCTCCAGGAGGTCACCATCGACGACTTCCGCACCCTCGACCGCGTCCGGCAGCGCTTTCTGATCCCCGACGAGGCGGCCTCCCGCTGAGCCGGCGGACGGCCGCCGGTCCGCCGCGGGACCACGGCCACGTCGTGGCCGCGGTGGCGACCACCGCGGAGGTGCTCGCCCACCCCGGCCTCGACGAGGGCATGCTCGCCCGGTGGGAGCGCGACCGCCTGGACCGCATCCGTGTCCCGGCCCGCCGCGACGACGTGGTCGCCGCACGGCTCCTGCTGCGTCTGGTCACGACCCGGGTCACGGGCCGTCCGCCGTACGCCCACCGGCTCGTCCAGTTCTGCGCCGAATGCGGGCGGTCAGGGCACGGCCGTCCCTCACTGAGCGACCTGCCCGGCACGGGCGTCAGCATGAGCCATGCCCCCGGCCTGGTCGCCGCCGCGGCCGGCCCCGGAGCGGTGGGGATCGACGTCGAGCCCTCGTCCCGCCGGCCGGGGCCGCGCGGGGTGCTGGAGCGGATCCTCCCGGAAGCCGATCTGCTGGCGGCGGACGAGGCCGCGGACCCCGGCGGCGAACTGCTCCGGTCCTGGGTGCGCCGGGAGGCCCTGCTGAAAGCCGGCGCGGACGGTCGGCCCGTGCTCCGGGAGTGGCGGGACCACGGCCGGGAAGCGACCGTGGCGGTGGCCTGCGAGGCGGCTGTCGAACCGCTGCCGGAACACCTGTACGGGATCACCGCGGACGGCTGAGGGGAGCGGACCGGTCCCGGAGCCAGGGCCGCGACCGGGCCGGGCCCCGTATCCCCGCCACGACGACTCGGGTGTCCCGTCCCGGGCAGCCGAGTATGGGGATTGTGTAGGAACTGGCTGTGCACTGCGCCCATGACACAACTGGCACGGACAGAGACCCCCGCGGTCGTCGTCCAAGGGCTGGTCAAGCGCTACGGCGGGCAGTCGGAGGTGACCGCTCTCGACGGAGTGGATCTGACGGTGCGGCGCGGGACCGTCCTCGGGGTACTCGGACCCAACGGGGCCGGCAAGACGACGCTGGTACGGATTCTCTCGACCCTGGTGCGCGCCGACGCGGGCAAGGCCACGGTGGAAGGGTTCGACCTGGCGCGAAGCCCTCGCGACGTACGACGCGTCATCGGGCTCACCGGCCAGTACGCCTCCGTCGACGGCAAACTCTCCGGCCGGGAGAACCTGTACCTGATCGGACGGCTTCTGGACATGTCCCGCAAGGCGGCACGCGCGCGGGCCGACGAACTGCTGGAGCGGTTCTCGCTCACCGATGCCGCGGGGCGGCAGGCCGCCACCTACTCCGGGGGAATGCGGCGCCGCCTCGACCTCGCCGCGAGCGTCATGGGGCGGCCCGGCGTGCTCTTCCTCGACGAGCCGACCACCGGACTCGATCCCCGTACCCGCAACGAGGTGTGGAGCGAGGTCAAAGGGCTCGCGTCCGCGGGGGCGACCGTTCTGCTCACCACCCAGTACATGGAGGAGGCCGAGCAGCTCGCCGACGAGCTCACCGTCATGGACCGGGGCCGGATCATCGCGGGCGGTCCCGTGGACGAGCTCAAGGCCCGGGTCGGGGTGCGGGAGCTGCGCATCCGCCCTGAGGACCCGGCCCGGCTCGACGCAGTCCAGGACGCGCTCGTGGAGGCCGGACTGGCCGACGGCGCGCCGGGCGCCGTGGACCGGGCGGAGGGTGTGCTGCGGGTTCCGCTGCGCGGCAGCGAGCATCTGACGTCCGTGGTCGGCGTCCTGGGCGTGCGCGGATTCGCCCTGGCCGGAGTCGACACCCACCTGCCCAGCCTGGACGAGGTCTTCCTCACGCTGACCGGGAAGAGCGAGGACCCCCCCATACCCGAACCGGCCGCGCGTCCCGCGGCCGTGGAGGAGGTGACTCCCGTATGAGCGCGGTGGGCGCGGTACCCGGGCGCCGCGGCGGTGCCTTGAGCGGACTGAGGCACGTGAGCGCCCTGACGAGGCGGAACCTTCTGCAGATCAAGGCCGATCCCGACTCCCTCTTCGACATCCTGCTGATGCCGGTGATCTACACCGTGCTCTTCGTGTACGTCTTCGGTGGCGCGGTGGCGGGCAGCCAGGAGGAGTACGTGCAGTACGTGATGCCGGGACTGATGTCGATGATGGCGGTCAACATCGCCATGACGGCCGGCGTGGGCATCAACTCGGACTTCCGTACCGGCGTGATGGACCGCTTCCGGTCCCTGCCGATCAACCGGGCCTCCGTGCTGAGCGCCAAGGTGGTCGTCGAGTGCGGGCGGATGGCCGGCGCCACCGTCGTGCTCCTGGGCATGGCCTTCCTGCTCGGCATGAGGCTGCCGGGCGGAGTGCTCGGGCTGCTGGGCGCGGTGGGTCTCACGGGCCTGTTCGGCATGGCGCTGCTGTGGGTCTCGGTGCTGCTGGGGCTGGCGCTGAAGACCCCACAGGCCGTTCAGGGACTGGGCATGGTCGCGGTGCTGCCGCTCCAGTTCGGCAGTTCGATCTTCGCGCCGACGTCCACCATGCCGGGCTGGCTGCAGGCGTTCACCGACGTCAACCCGCTGTCCGTCCTGGCCGACGGCTGCCGGACCCTGGTCAACACGGGATCCGCGTCCACCGGGGTGGTGCTGATCACCGTCGGCTGGTCCGCCGGCATCCTGCTGGCGGCGGTGCCCGCCTCGATCGCCCTCTTCGGCCGAGCGGGGAGGTGAGGGATGAGCACCGGACCCACGAGCGGCCGGCGGACGGCCGGCGGGACGGCGAGCGGCGAACCCAAGAGCGCCGCCGGCGACGTGTACTCCTCGCTGGCCTCGTTCATCGGCGAGGAGGACTTCGTCTGCCTCGGCGCCCGCGCATCCCTGCGCCGGGGGGCCATCGTGCATCGCCACTACGGGGACCGAGGTGATCTGGGGTCGGCGGCAGCGGTGGAGGCCCACCTGGAGGACCTTTACACCTTCCTGGCCTCCTTCGAGCCGAGCGCCCGGAGCTTCACCTCGTTCGTGGCCACGTTCGACGGCCCCGGGCCGCTGCTCGGCGAGGACGAGTACGAGGAAGTGCTCTGGCGCCACCTGCAGGCCGTGCACGAGCGTGACAGGGCGCGGTACGACTGGAACAGCGCCTACGACAGCGATCCGGCCTCCCGTGACTTCGCGTACTCGGTGGGCGGCCATCCCTTCTTCGTGGTGGGTCTGCATCCCGGTGCGTCCCGGCCGAGCCGCAGGTTCAGGCTGCCCACCCTGGTCTTCAACTCGCACGAGCAGTTCAACGCGCTGGGGATCAACTTCTTCAAGCTGCGGATGAAGATCCGCAAGCGGGAACGGGAGTTCCATGGTTCCGCCAACCCCAGCTTCCTGAAGTACAAACAGGAGGCGAGGCACTACGGGGGGCGGATGACCGAGGCGGAGTGGGAGTGCCCCTTCCGTCCGGGGTACGGGCCCTCGGGGCCGCCGGCCCCGTGAGGCACTCCCGTTCCGGCCCGGCGGCCGGCTGCCGCGTCCGCGGCGCCGGCCGGGAAGCGACCGTGTCGCGGGCGCTCGCACGGGAGCGGAGGGGGGGGCCCCAATTTGGCGTTGCCCCCGGGGGGGAAAGCCGCCCCACCCCCGACGACAACGCCCCCC
>NZ_JBHZCI010000076.1:0-11637 GCF_042755185.1 Streptomyces sp. NPDC059166
ACACAGTACCTGTGTCGCGGCCCGCGGCTCTTGCGCGTGGTCCGGGGCCCCGCTGTACGAGCGGTCCTCTCCCCCGGACGTCGGGAGGAGAGGGCCGCTCCTGCTCAGGGGGCCAGGGGCGGGCGCTGTCCGCCCTCGTCGGGGCGGGGCCGTCCGGGTGCCGCGTCCTCACGGATGACCTCGCCCTGGACGACCTTGCCGTCCGGGCGGTGCATGCGCGCCTGCTGGAACGCGTCGGTGAGGCCGCCGGGCGTCGTCGCCCTCATCCGGCGTTCCAGGGAGCGCTCCGCGTAGCGCCCGAGCAGGGAACGGACGGGTGGCAGCAGGAGCAGGAGCCCCAGGGCGTCGGAGATCAGGCCGGGGACCATCAGGAGCAGGCCGCCCAGCATCAGGAAGCCGTTGCCCTTGCTCCCGGGTGTGGCCGGGGCCTCGGCGGCGGGCTGCCCCGGCATCCTCTGGAGGGTCTCGGTGAGGTTGCGGAAGGCTCTGCGGCCCGCCCGCTTGATCACCGCGGCACCCAGGACGGCGCCGCCCACCAAAATCAGCAGCACGGTGAAGCCGTTCGCCGCACCGGCCACGACGGTCAGCAGCCAGATCTCCAGGACGATCCAGGCTGCGACGCCGAGCGGCAGGAGGGTACGTGCGCGTGAACGCCTCGGACGGTTCGGAGGCAGTGTGCCGGTCGTCATGCCCCCAAGTGTGCCTGCAGGAGCGTGCGAGCGGCATAAGGGGGTGATCAAGGCCGGTCAGGGAGCTTTACGGCCCAGCATCTTGTTGGCACGGCCGGTCACGCCCCACCCGGTGACGCGCCACAGAGCCTCCACGAGGATGTCGCGGCTCATCTTGGAGTCGCCGATCTCGCGCTCCATGAAGGTGATGGGCACCTCCACCACGTGGTACCCGGCCTCCACCGCCCGCCTCGCGAGGTCGACCTGGAAGCAGTAACCCTGGGAGGCCACCTCGTCGAGGCCGAGTCCATCCAGGGTCTCCGTACGGAAGGCGCGGTAGCCGCCGGTGACGTCCCGTACCGAGAGGCCGAGCAGCAGGCGCGAGTACATGCTGCCGCCGCGCGAGATCAACTCCCGGTGCCTGGGCCAGTTGACCACCCGGCCGCCCGGGACCCAGCGCGAGCCCAGCACCAGGTCGGTGCCCTTCAGAGCGGTGAGGAGGCGCGGCAGCTCCTCCGGCTGGTGGGAGCCGTCCGCGTCCATCTCGACCAGGACGCCGTAGCCGTGCTCGGAGCCCCAGCGGAAGCCGGCCAGATACGCGGCCCCCAGTCCTTCCTTGCCCTTGCGGTGCAGCACGTGCACGTGCTGGTCGGCGGTGGCGAGTTCGTCGGCGACCTTGCCGGTGCCGTCGGGGCTGTTGTCGTCGGCGACGAGGACGTGCGCCTCCGGAACGGCGGCCCGCACCCGCGCGACGATCGGCTTGATGTTCTCGGCCTCGTTGTAGGTCGGGATGATCACCAAGACTTTGCCGAGCGGACCGAACTGCCGCTGACCGCCGTCGTTCACTACTGCCCCTTAGAGTCCGTACGCAGGTGCACACCATATCCAGCACACCGGGGCCCGACGCCGACGCGGTCTCGGGACGGCGTGTGCCACACGGACAGAAGCACGGAACTGCGGACAGAAGGACGCACCTGCGGATGGGGGCCCGGCGTCCTTCGGGCCGGCCTGGGACCCGCTGGCTGCGGGTCGACCGAGAGCCGTTGTCTACTGAACCTCCGGGCCCCACCCGGGTCACACCTGCCGTCCGGACGAAACCTTCCCTCGCCCCCGAGGCGCGGGCGCTGAACCTGGCTGTCAGTGGCGGTGCGCCGGTGCGGCGCACCGCCCCGTGACCCAGCGGCGTTCGACGACTGCGTGGAGGTCTGACCGGTCGGACGTCCAGTGGTGGACCCGGCCGAACCTACCGGCCTCCGGGCGCTTTCTGTCAATACTCCCCTGACCTGTGCTTTCTTACGAAAAGGCCAGGTCAGTACGGAGGAGCAGCAGGTCGCGGCGGAGCCTGGCCGCCATCGATCGGCGGTACGGAACGTACCGACGTCACTCGTTCGGCCGTACATAGACCGTTTGTCCGAGGACGACGGTGCGCAGGCAGACGGGAAGCGCCGCCCCCGGAGTGAGATCGGGCAGGCCAGGGGTGCCGGACCGGGGATCCGTCGACCATCGCGCCACCCGGTCGTCCGGGGCCTGGACCAGGAGTTCTCCGGTGCGCCAGACGGCGTAGTCGGCCGGTGCGCCGGGTACCAGCACTCCGCCGTCGTCCCTGCCCACGGCGCGCCAGCCACCCCGGGTGTGGGCGGTGAAGCCGGCGCGCACGGAGACACGGTGGCCGGGTGTGCGGTGGTGGGCCGCCGCCCGCACGGTGCCCCAGGGGTCGAGCGGGGTGACCGGACTGTCCGAGCCGAACGCGAGGGGCACCCCGGCCCGCAGCAGGGCGGCGTACGGGTTGAGGGTCGCCGCGCGGTCCGCCCCGAGCCTCCGCGCGTACATACCGTCCGGGCCGCCCCACGCGGCGTCGAAGGCCGGCTGCACCGAGGCGGTCAGACCGAGCTCGGCGAAGGCCGCGACGGTCTCCGGGGTGAGCATCTCGGCGTGTTCCACCCGGTGCCGGGCGGCCCGGACGCGGGCCAGGCCGAGCGTTTCCGAGGCGGCGCGGACGCCCTGCACCACGGCGGAGACCGCCGCGTCGCCGATGGCGTGGAAGCCCGCCTGGAGCCCGGCCTCGGTGCACGCCGTCACATGGGCGGCGATCTGCTCGGCGTCGAGGCGGCCGGTGCCGGTGTGCGGGGCGTCCGCGTAGGGCTCGTGCAGGAGCGCGGTGTGGGACCCGAGCGAGCCGTCGGCGAACAGGTCACCGGCGGCTCCGATCGCACCGAGCTCCCGGATCCTGCGGGCGTCGTCGGCGCCGCGGACACGCTCGGCCCAGTACCCGAGGACCCTCGGGCCCGGCTGCTGCGACGCGAGCTTCAGCAGTCCGGTGAAGTCGTCCTCGTCGGAGATGTCCGGGCCACCGCACTCGTGGAGGGTGCCGATTCCGAGCGAGGCGGCGTGCGCAAGGGCCTCGCGCTGCGCCCGGGCCCTCTGCCGCGGCGTGACGGCACCGTGGGCGGCCGCCCGGACCGCGTGGTGGGCGTCGCCGGTCAGGGGGGCGTCGGGGTGGTAGCCGGGCAGGGTGGTGACACCGGGCACGAGGTCGAGGAGGGCGGTGGTGACGACGGCCGAGTGGACGTCGATCCTGGGCAGGTAGAGGGCCCTGCCGCCGGCCGCCTCGTCGAGTTCGGCCCGCGAGGGCGGCCGCTGCTCGGGCCAGCGGGCGGCGTCCCACCCGTGCCCCAGGATCACCCCGCCCGACGGCTCGGCGTCCGCGTACGCGCGTACCCGGACGAGCGCCTCGGCGAGGGTGCGGGCACCTGACAGGTCCAGCCCGGTCAGGGCGAGTCCGGTGGAGGTGACGTGCACGTGCGAGTCGGTGAAGGCAGGTGTGACGAGGGCGCCTTCGAGGTCGACCACCTCGTCGACCCCGGCGGCGAACGCGTCCGCCGCGCCCTCCGAGCCCACCCATGCGACATGGCCGCGTTCGACGACCATCGCGGTGGCGAACGGATCTGCGGGGCTGTGGACGTCTCCACCGCGCAGCAGCACGGTGCGGTGTTCGCTCTGGGGGGCGGTGCTCTCGGTCATGGGACCAGTCTCGCGCCTTCCGGAAGCGGCTCCTCCCCCACCCCCCGGCGCCGGGCCCTCAGACGCGCGGCGGCCGCGCCTCGTACGGCGTGGAGAGGACGACGGTCGTACGGGTGGAGACGCCGGCAAGTGAACGGATCCGGGTGAGCAGGTGCTCCAGCTCCAGCGGGCTCGCGACGCGCACCTTGAGGATGTAGTTCTCGTCTCCGGCGACGCTGTGGCAGGCCTCCAGTTCAGGGACCCCGGCGAGACGCTCCGCGATGTCGTCGGGGGCGCTCGGGTCGAAGGGTTTCACCGAGATGAAGGCGGTGAGCGGCAGGCCGACGGCCTCGGGGTCGACCACGGCGGCGTAGCCGCGGATCACCCCGCGCTGCTCCAGCCTGCGGACGCGCTGATGTACGGCCGAGGTGGACAGGCCGGTGGCCTTGCCCAGGTCGGTGTAGCTCATGCGCCCGTCCTTGACGAGCAACTCCACGATCTGACGGTCCAGCTCCTCCATGCGGATCAACCTATGGCCCCGGGACCCTCCAGGCACAGTCGCGGGAGCCTGGGAAGGGCAGCTTCGGGGGCCATGTGATGAATGCCACATGTTTACGCCTCGGTAGCCGGAGGCCTCCCGGGTTACGTCCGGCTTCCGGCGGGCAGTGGTTGCTGTGGCCGAGGCCGTGGCGCCTCGTCGGCCCACCCGAGGGGGGAAACACCCATGCAGAGCCTGAAGCTCACCGGACCCGTCGAACCGGAACCCGAGTCGTACGCCGCTCCGGACGAGGACACCGGTCCCGACGCGTACGACACGTTCGAGATGTACAGGGTCGTCTGCCCGGACTGCGCCCAGCCGATCGCCCTCCTCGCGGACGAGGACGTGCTCCCCGAGCACGCGCTGTGCCCGTCGCCGTGGAACCCGTTCGTGCTCACGGTGTGCCCCGGCACGAGGCGTGACGCCTCGCAGGCGGTTCCCGCCGACGACTCCGCCGACGCCCAGGAGCAGGAGGCCGGACTGCTGCTGACTCTGCCTCAGGGCCTCGACTGGCGGATGCAGCCCTTCTCGCACGCCGGCGGGCCGGGCTCACGACCCGTGCGGTTCATTCCGCGGACGACACAGCGGCACGCCGCCTGAACGAACGGCTCCCGCGCCCGCGCGGGTCCGGTACGTCACGGACAGCCGTCCCGGCGCCCGAGGAACGGGCGCTCGATTCCGCAGGACAGTGACCCCGAAAGCCCCGGCGGCGTTGGCTCGGTATGACCACGCTGCATTCAACGGCCGGACCCGCACGGCACCGTCTCGCGGAACCGGCGTCCGGCGAATCGGTTCCGCAGCCCGGACCGCCGCCCGGGGAACCCGCACGGCGCCCCTCCACGCCGCACAGCACGGATCCGCCCATCTACCGGGCCATGCTGCGCCACTGGGAAGGCGCCGGCCGGGCACTGCCGGGCCGTCAGGATCCGGAGTGGAACCGGATCATGACGACACCGGTCTGGTCCGACCGGCCAGTCCGGATCAGCGGGTCTCGGGACCGGCGAGGTGACGGGCGATGACCATGCGCTGGATCTGATTGGTCCCCTCGACGATCTGCAGCACCTTCGCCTCGCGCATGAGGCGCTCCACGGGGAAGTCGAGGGTGTAGCCGTAGCCGCCCAGCACCTGGACCGCGTCCGTCGTCACCCGCATGGCCGCGTCGGTACAGAACAGCTTGGCCATGGCGGCCTGCCGCGAGAACGGCAGGCCGGCGTCGCGGAGCCGTGCGGCCTCCAGGTAGAGGGCCCGGCCCGCCTCGATCTGGGTGGCCATGTCGGCGAGCATGAAGCGCAGCCCCTGGAAGTCGGCCACGGGCCGGCCGAACTGGCGCCGGTCGGTGGCGTATCCGACGGCTTCGTCCAGCGCCGCCTGTGCGACTCCGACGGCGCAGGCGGCGATGCCCAGACGTCCCGAGTCGAGCGCGGAGAGGGCGATCGCGAAGCCCTGCCCCTCCTCACCGAGGCGGCGGTCGTCGGAGATGCGCACCCCGTCGAAGTGCAGCTGGGCGGTGGGTGAGCCCTTCATGCCCATCTTCTTCTCGGGCAGGGCGGCCTCGAGCCCGGGGGCGTCCCCGGGGACGAGGAAGGCGGTGATCCCCCGCGGCCCGTCCTCCCCCGTACGGGCGAGGACGGTGTAGAAGTCGGCGATGCCCCCGTGCGTGATCCAGGCCTTGGTCCCGGTGAGCACCCAGTCGCCGCCGTCCCGGACCGCCTTGGTCCGCAGCGAGGCGGCGTCGGAGCCGGAGGAGGGCTCGGAGAGGCAGTAGGCGCCGAGCAGGCCGCCCCCGAGCATCGCGGGCAGATGTGCCGCCTGCTGCTCGCGCGTACCGAATCCGGCGAGTGCGTGACAGGCGAGCGAGTGGACGCTGACTCCGAGCCCGACGGTGAGCCGGGCGGCCGCCAGTTCCTCGAGCACCTGGAGGTAGACCTCGTAGGGCTGGTCGCCGCCGCCGTGCTCGGAGGGGTACGGCAGACCGAGCAGTCCGGCCTCGGAGAGCAGTGTGAAGACCGGGCGCGGGAAGAGACCGGCGTCCTCCTCCTCCGCCGCGCGGGGAGCGATTTCCTTCGACACGATGTCGCGTACGAGCTCGACGAGCTGCCGGGACTCCTCGGTGGGCAGACGGCGTTCCACCGGCTGCGGGGCACGGTCGGACATGACGGCGCTCTCCTCCCTGTCGGGCGTGACGACGGTCGCGCGCGGGGTGTGCGCGGCACCGCCGGGTGGTCCCGGGCCCTGCCCGGAAATCTACGGCTCCTCAGCCGATCCTGCCCGCCCGGATCACGGGAGGCGCTGGCCAGCGGCTGTGGCGCGTTGAGTATGCCCGATCGGAGCCCACACGTCACCGGTCGGCGAGCGGGGGCTCGGAGCGAAATTGGTCCGAACCATTGACCCAACTGGTCTAGTCCATCTACGGTCTCGACCACGCCTCGGCGCGTCCATGCCAAACGGATGCGCTGGGGAACACACCCCCCACACCTCCAAGCCCTCCCCCACGAGGAGCCACAATGAACGGACTTCACCGTCCCCGCGCCCGGTTCAGGGCGCTCGCAGCGACCCTGTGCTCGGTCGCGCTCGGGGCCGCCCTGCTGGGCCTCGCCGGAACCACCCCGGCCGGCGCCGCCCCCACCGCCGCGGAGACGAGCACGGCGGCCGCCCCCACGGCCGCCGGGAACAAGGTCGTCGGATACTTCACCAACTGGGGTGTCTACGACCGCGATTACCACGTGAAGAACGTCGAGACCTCCGGCTCGGCCGACAAGCTGACGCACATCAACTACGCGTTCGGCAACGTGCAGAACGGCAAGTGCACCATCGGCGACTCCTACGCCGACTACGAGAAGGCCTACACCGCCGACCAGTCGGTCGACGGCGTAGCGGACACCTGGGACCAGGAACTCCGGGGCAACTTCAACCAGTTGCGCAAGCTGAAGAAGCTGCACCCCGACCTGAAGATCATCTGGTCGTTCGGCGGCTGGACCTGGTCCGGCGGCTTCGGCGCCGCGGCGCAGAACCCGGCCGCGTTCGCCGACTCCTGCTACAGCCTGGTGGAGGACCCCCGCTGGGCCGATGTCTTCGACGGCATCGACATCGACTGGGAGTACCCCAACGCCTGCGGCCTGACCTGCGACACCAGCGGCCCGGACGCGCTCGGCAAGGTCGCCTCGGCGCTGCGCGCCAAGTTCGGTTCCGGCAACCTGGTCACCGCCGCGATCACCGCGGACGGCTCCGACGGCGGCAAGATCGACGCCGCCGACTACGCCGGCGCCGCGACCAGCTTCGACTGGTACAACGTGATGACGTACGACTTCTTCGGCGCCTGGGACGCCAAGGGCCCGACCGCCCCGCACTCCCCGCTGACCTCGTACAGCGGTATCCCGAAGGAGGGCTTCGACTCCGACGCCGCCATCACCAAGCTGAAGGCCAAGGGCGTCCCGGCCTCCAAGCTGCTGCTCGGCATCGGCTTCTACGGCCGCGGCTGGACCGGCGTCACCCAGGACGCGCCGGGCGGCACCGCCACCGGAGCCGCCGCCGGCACGTACGAGGCGGGCATCGAGGACTACAAGGTCCTCAAGAACAGCTGCCCCGCCACCGGCACCGTCGCCGGCACCGCCTACGCCCACTGCGGCACCGACTGGTGGAGCTACGACACCCCGGCCACCATCGCCACGAAGATGGACTACAAGAACCAGCAGGGCCTGGGAGGCACCTTCTTCTGGGAGTTGAGCGGCGACACCGCGAACGGTGAGCTCGTCAAAGCCATCGACTGACCCTGCAATCAACCGGCCCTGACGGGGTAGGCGAACGGCAGGGCGGGTCAGGGGCGGGGTGCCGGGCGGGCGCCCCGCCCCACCCGTCGTTCCGGGGCCTGCCGGGTCACATGAGGCCGGCCTGGGTGACGAACATGGCGAGGACGACCACGAGCGTCCAGCCCAGGATGTGCTCCAGGACCTTCGGTCCGTCCTCGGGGCCGCCGGTGCGGGCGCGGGCGTGGGTGCGGTTCTCAGCCGTGGTCGCGGTCATGGCATCTCACTCGGTCGGTCGGCAGTCGGTCCCCCTGGCCTGACCACAGTGCCAGCGCGGCCGCATGACGCGGTAGAGATCCGGGTCACAGCGCGATCGCGGCCCGTCCGCCGCCCTCGTCCCGCTGCCCCGCAGCCACAAGGGATCCGGGGTCCGGGGGGCGGTGCGGACCCCGCCCCGCTGTGCGCCATTCCACACCGGAGGCTCTCACGGCGGGTCCGGCACCCCGCCGTGAGGCCGTGCGCCGCCGCCGGGGAGGGCGTGGCCCGCCGCGCTCCCCGGAAGCCGGGCGGTCAGCCCTGCAGCCACCAAGGGCTGCTGTACGCCACCCCCCAGTCGTTGCACGCGTGCCCGGCGGGGCCGGGCGAGCCGTTGACCTGGGTGGGGTCGGAGATCCGCAGAACCACCCAGTTGCCGTCAGCTGTGTCCAGCGGCACCGTGAACTCGGTGATCGCGCCCGCCGTCGCGGGGACGACGTCGGCGACCTCGGGCGCCGCCCCACCGGGGCGGAGCACCTGGATGTCCAGCCGCTTGCCCACCCAGTCCTGGCCCCGGTCCAGGTCGACCCGGAACCGCACGTCCCCGGAGGTGAGGGGCAGCTGCCCGCCCATCCGGACGCCCCCGGCCGTGGCGTCGAGGCGCAGACCGGAGACCCGGGTGGCGAAGAAGCGCCGCGCTCTCATCGCCTCCAGGACTCCGGCCCTGGTGTTCTCGGTGACCCAGAGGCCGCTCCGGCCCTTGCCCTCGGGGAAGCCCCAGTCCGTGCCGTGTTCATCGGTGACACCCGTCAGGCCGGTGCGCCAGCCCGCGTTGAGGCAGGCGACCAGCGGTGAGCTCCTGCCGGACGACTACCCCTCGAAGAGGTAGTCGTCCCCGCGGTTGAACATCTCCAGGCTGACCATGCGGTCGTGCGCTGCCGCGTTGTGGCCGAACTCGTTGAAGCGCAGCTCCTCGCGCCCCGGGTGGTTGAAGCCCGCGACCGCGTCCTTGTCGTCCAGCCAGGCGAAGAACGCTCCCATGCCAGGGGCCAGGGACATGTCGACATAGCTGTCGGAGAACCACACGTTGGCATGCCCGAGCAGCGCGTGGGTCCATTCGAATCCGCGGATGGCGGTGTAGACGCCGGGGACGTTCGCCGCGTCGGCGAGCTGGGCGGTGCGCTTCCACTCGGAGGAGCTGAGACCACCGATGGTGAAGACCCCGCTGTGGTCGGTGAGAGCGGCCACGTCGAGGCCCGCGCTGCGCATCGAGGCGAAGGCGAGGGCCGGGTCCCCGTCACCGTCCGACATCGCCGTGTGGTTGTGGAGGTCCGCATGGACCAGCGTCGTGCCCTGGGTGATCAGCGATGCCCTGGACGCCCCGCCCGTGGCGAGCGCGGCCGTGCCGCCGGCGGCCGCGGTGGCGGTGGTCGCGGCCCGGGCACTGCCCGGCGCTGCGGCCATGAAGAGCATCCCGCCCGCGGCGGCTCCGAGCAGCGCTCTGCGGCTCGTTCCGCCGGCCCCCTGACCGTGTCGGCCGTGAACATGGGTGTGGTGGTCGTGTCCGTGGGTGTGGTCGTGTCCGTGGGTGTGGTCGTGCCCCTGGTCTGCCATGGCGGCGATCCCACTGGATTGGCAGGAACATGGCCACATTGGGCGCCGGGCCACAGGGTGAACGTTCGGTGAGCAGGTGGCGCGGGCCCGTCCGGCAGCCCGGCGCCGCCGCGCCCCAGGGGCCGTCGAGGTGCGGGCAGTAGGCTGGCGTCCGGCCGTACCGGGCGACGAGGATCGAGGAAGCAGTGGCGGTTCGCTGTGTGGAACGACGGCCCCTCGCCGGACGGAGGCTGATCTGCTTCCCGCACGCCGGCGGGTCGCCGTTCGCCTTCCGCGGCTGGGGCCAGGCCGTCGAGGACTGCGAGGTCCACACGGTCTGCTACCCGGGCCGAGCGGAACGGATCAGCGAGGCGCCCCCGCACGATCTCCGGGCCGTGGCGGAGGAGGTGGCGGCCGAGATCCGCGGGTCCGCCGACGACCGGCCCACGGCCTTCTTCGGCCACAGCATGGGGGCCGCGGTCGCCTTCGAGACCGCGCTGGCCCTGGAGGGAACGGGCATGGCGCTCGCCCACTTCTTCGCCTCGGGGGCCCGCGCGCCGCACCTCATGGTCCCCGCCGCCGATCCCGCGCGGACATGGGACGACGCCTCCGTCCGCGCGGCGCTGCTCGCTCTCGGCGGCACGGATGCCGGACTTCTGGACAATCCCGTGTTCAGGGAGGTGATGATGCCGTACATACGGGCGGACTTCCGGATGCTGGCCGCCTACGGGCCCGGCAAGGACGCCCGGCTCGACTGCCCGGTCACCGCGCTCGTCGGGGAGGAGGACCCACGGGTCACTCCGGACCAGGCCGCCCAATGGCACGCGGCGACCCGGGCCGGCTTCGCCCTGCACACCGTTGCCGGGGGGCACTTCTACCTCGCGGACGCCGCGCCGTTCGGCTTCGTCGGCGGGCCGTGGACGCGGGGTGCGGACGTCGACCCCGGCACATCCCTGCCGACGGGATGAGCGGGCGCTTCAGCGGCATGTGACGGGGCACCTGGCACGCGCGGTGCCCGCGGGCGCCCCGGCTCCCCTCCGGCGTCGGCGGCCGGATCCGGCGCGTGGAGAACTCCCCGGAGTCGGCGCGTGGAGAACTCCCCGGAGCCGCAAGGGCGTCAGCCTTGCATCCGCAAGGATTTGGGCCCTATTTTATTGCATATGCAAGTCTACACAGTCGGACAAGCCGCACGTCTACTCGGTGTCAGCCCCGACACCGCCCGCCGCTGGGCGGACGCGGGCCGGGTGGCGACGCACCGGGACGAGACCGGGCGCCGGCTCATCGACGGCAGGGATCTGGCGGCCTTCTCGGTGGAGATCGCCGGCACCGACGAGGCGGATGTCTCGTACACCTCGGTGCGCAACGCCTTCCCGGGCATCGTCACCGCGGTGAAGCTGGGCGATGTCGCGGCCCAGGTGGAGATCCAGGCAGGACCTCACCGGCTCGTCTCGCTCCTCACCCGCGAGGCCGTGGAGGAGTTGGCCCTGGAGGTCGGCATGGAGGCCACAGCCCGGGTCAAGTCGACCAACGTGCACATCGACCGCACCTGAACGACCACGCCCCGGCGGCCCTTCGCACCTGAACGGCCGTTCCCCCGGCCGCCCTTCGCCGTCGGCACGGCGGCACCGGCCCTCCTGCCGGTGGCGACACCGACCCCCCGCGAAGGCATCGCACCCGGGGCCGCCGAGGCAGGGGCCCGCCCTCGCCGCGTGGGACGCCGCCGGCCCCGCTCTCAGCCGCCCGCCCCTTGACATCCTCGCCGCCCTGAAGGACGGCGATTCCCGCCTACCGTGCCGTTGAGGGCTGCGGTGTCGGGTGGGTTCCTGCTTCGCTGCGCGGT
>NZ_JBHZCI010000077.1:0-10710 GCF_042755185.1 Streptomyces sp. NPDC059166
CATCCCTAACGTTTTGGGGCCGCTCATCACTTTGCCGGCCTTTTTGGTGGTATAAATAATTTTTTCATCACAATCATTTTTTCCCCCCACGGGGCGGGGGGGCCCCCCCGGGGCCCCCCCCCGACGGAGACCCCAGCACAGCAGAGGACCTGACTGCACGAAGGGGAAGCCATGACAGCGACGACAGACGGAAGCACCGGGGCCGCGAACCTCCGCGCAGCCTCGGCCGGCGATCCGACCGAATCGATCACCGCCGCGGACGACTTGCTCACCGTCGCGCGGAGGGCCGCGGAACGCTCGGTGGAGCACCTCCTCGGCAGACAGGACGAGCAGGGCTGGTGGAAGGGCGACCTCGCCACCAACGTCACCATGGACGCGGAGGACCTGCTGCTCCGTCAGTTCCTGGGAATCCAGGACCCGGACACCGTCAAGGCCGCGGCCCGGTTCATCCGGGGCGAGCAACTCGGCGACGGCACATGGAACACCTTCTTCGAGGGGCCTCCCGACCTCTCGGCCACGATCGAGGCGTACGTCGCCCTGAGGCTGGCGGGTGACCGGCCCGACGACCCGCACATGATCCGCGCCGCCGGCTGGGTCAGGGACCAGGGAGGCATCGCCGAATCCCGGGTCTTCACCCGGATCTGGCTCGCGCTCTTCGGCTGGTGGAAGTGGGAGGACCTGCCCGAGCTCCCGCCCGAGCTGATGTTCTTCCCGAAGTGGTTCCCGCTCAACATCTACGACTTCGGGTGCTGGGCGCGTCAGACCATCGTGCCGCTGACCATCGTGTCGGCGAAGCGGCCCGTACGCCCCGCCCCCTTCACCCTCGACGAACTGCACACCGATCCCGCCTGCCCCGCGCCGCCCGGACGCAAGGCCCCCGCAGCCAGTTGGGACGGCGTCTTCCAGCGGCTCGACAAGGCGTTGCACCTCTACCACCGGGTGGCCCCGTGCAGGCTGCGCCGCATGGCCATGAACGCCGCCGCCCGCTGGATCATCGAACGGCAGGAGAACGACGGCTGCTGGGGCGGAATCCAGCCCCCCGCCGTCTACTCCGTCATCGCGCTGCACCTGCTCGGATACGACCTCGACCATCCGGTGATGCGGGAAGGGCTCGCGTCGCTGGACCGGTTCGCCGTGTGGCGGGAGGACGGTGCCCGGATGGTCGAGGCGTGCCAGTCCCCGGTGTGGGACACCTGCCTCGCCACCATCGCCCTCGCGGACGCGGGGGTCGCCCCCGACCATCCGGCGCTGGTGCGCGCGGCGGACTGGATGCTCGGCGAGGAGATCGTCCGTCCCGGCGACTGGTCCGTGCGTAAGCCCGAACTGGCCCCCGGGGGATGGGCGTTCGAGTTCCACAACACCAACTACCCCGACATCGACGACACCGCCGAAGTGGTCCTGGCCCTGCGCCGGGTGCGGCACCCCGACCCGGCCAGGGTCGAGGCCGCCATCGAACGAGGGGTCCGCTGGAACCTCGGCATGCAGTCACGCAACGGTGCGTGGGGAGCCTTCGACGCGGACAACACCAGTCCCTTCCCCAACCGGCTGCCGTTCTGCGACTTCGGAGAGGTCATCGACCCGCCCTCGGCCGACGTCACCGGGCACGTGGTGGAGATGCTCGCCGTCGAGGGCCGGGCCCACGACCCCCGGACCCGCAGGGGAGTCGAGTGGCTGCTCGCCGAACAGGAGGCGAACGGCGCCTGGTTCGGGCGATGGGGCGTCAACTACATCTACGGCACCGGTTCCGTGCTCCCCGCTCTCATCGTGGCCGGGGTGCCCTCTTCGCATCCCTCGGTCCGCAGGGCCGTCGAATGGCTGAGATCCGTGCAGAACGACGACGGAGGCTGGGGCGAGGACCTGAGGTCCTACCACGAGGAGAAGTGGATCGGGCTGGGCACCTCGACCCCCTCCCAGACCGCGTGGGCCCTCCTGGCCCTCCTGGCCGCGGGAGAGCGCGAGAGCAGGGCCGTCGAGCGAGGAGTGACCTGGCTGGCGAACACCCAGCAGGCGGACGGTTCCTGGGACGAGCCGCATTTCACCGGCACCGGCTTCCCCTGGGACTTCTCGATCAACTACCACCTCTACCGGCAGGTCTTCCCGCTCACCGCCCTCGGCCGCTACGTGCACGGAGACCCCTTCACCAGCGGGGCCTGCAGCGCCGCCGGCAACGGCAAGGGGGCCTGAACCCATGGGTGGTGCGCAGGAGCCGCCCGGTACCGCCACTCCGCTGCTGATCGCCTGTGCGCTCGGCATCGAACGCCTCGCCCTGCGCACCGGCAGGCGTGGCGGCACCCCGGGGCCCGGACCGGTCAGCGTCATCAGATCCGGTATGGGCCCCCGGGCCGCGGAGAACGCCGTCCGCGAGGCACTGGGGCTGGAGGGCGCGGGTGGCACGGCGGTCCTCGCCGCCGGCTTCTGCGCCGGACTCGAACCGGGCATGCACCCGGGCGACCTGGTGGTGGCGCAGGAGACCCGGGACCCCGGTGGCACCACGACCTGCTCGGGCACCGGGGCGATGGTCGACGCGCTGGTCAGGGCCGTTCCGGGACGCACGGTCCACACCGGTCCGCTCACCGGCTCCGGGCATGTCGTACGCGGCCCGGAGCGCGCCGCCCTCCGGGCCACCGGCGCCATCGCGGTGGACATGGAATCGGCCGCCACCCTGCGCACAGCCGTACGCACCGGGCCACGCCCCGTTGCGGCCGTACGGGTGGTCGTGGACGCTCCGGAGCATGAGCTCGTCCGTATCGGCACGGTGCGCGGTGGAATATCGGCATTCCGCGTTCTTCGTGCTGTCCTTCCGGCTTTTTATGAATGGCACCGATCTTTGCTGCTCCCCAGGAGGTGAGCCCAGATGGCCATGCCGCTCCGTCAGTCCATCAAGGTTGCGACGTATCTCTTCGAACAGAAGGTGCGCAAGCGGGAGAAGTTCCCGCTGATCGTCGAGCTGGAACCCCTGTTCGCCTGCAACCTCGCCTGCGAGGGCTGCGGGAAGATCCAGCACCCCGCCGGTGTGCTCAAGCAGCGCATGCCGGTCGCGCAGGCCGTGGGCGCCGTGCTGGAGTCCGGTGCGCCGATGGTCTCCATCGCCGGCGGGGAGCCCCTGATGCACCCGCAGATCGACGAGATCGTCCGCCAGTTGGTGGCGAAGAGGAAGTACGTCTTCCTCTGCACCAACGCCATGCTCATGCGTAAGAAGCTGGAGAAGTTCACGCCCTCGCCCTACTTCGCCTTCGCCGTGCACATCGACGGCCTGCGAGAGCGTCACGACGAGTCGGTCGCCAAGGAGGGCGTCTTCGACGAGGCGGTCGAGGCCATCAAGGAAGCCAAGCGGCGGGGCTTCCGGGTGACGACCAACTCCACGTTCTTCAACACCGACACCCCGCAGACCGTCATCGAGGTGCTGAACTACCTCAACGACGAGCTGAAGGTCGACGAGATGATGATCTCGCCGGCCTACGCCTACGAGAAGGCCCCCGACCAGGAGCACTTCCTGGGGGTCGAGCAGACCCGCGAGCTCTTCAAGAAGTCGTTCGCCGGAGGCAACCGCAGCCGCTGGCGGCTCAACCACTCACCGCTCTTCCTCGACTTCCTGGAGGGCAAGGCCGACTTCCCGTGCACGGCCTGGGCCATCCCCAACTACTCCCTCTTCGGCTGGCAGCGACCCTGCTACCTGATGAGCGACGGGTACGTCCCCACCTACCGCGAACTCATCGAGGAGACGGACTGGGACAAGTACGGCCGCGGCAAGGACCCACGCTGCGCCAACTGCATGGCGCACTGCGGCTACGAGCCCACGGCGGTACTCGCCACCATGGGGTCGCTGAAGGAGTCGCTGCGAGCGGCACGGGAGACCATCGGCGGGGGCCGGTGACGTCATGACCGCGGGGGAGAGCCGGTGGCACCGGCTCTCCCCGTCCCGCCGGCCCGGTCCGTACGGGCACGCCCCTGGCGGACGCTCCGGGGCGGGCCGCGGGCGGACGGGGGCGGGCAGGGTACCCCGGGGTGCACGGAGGGCCCGGGGACCCGCGGGTGAACCGCCAGGAGCCGATCACAGGACCAGGGAGAGGGGCCCGGAAGTGACGTTGCTGGAATCCATCAAGGGGCCGCAGGACCTCAAGGCGCTCAGCCCGGCGGAACTCGGCGGACTGGCCGAGGAGATCAGGGAGTTCCTGATCCGGACGGTGACGAGGACGGGCGGTCACCTCGGACCCAACCTCGGGGTGGTCGAACTCACGATCGCGCTCCACCGGGTGTTCGACTCGCCCGTGGACCGCGTCCTGTGGGACACCGGGCACCAGAGCTACGTGCACAAACTCCTGACGGGACGTCAGGACTTCTCCAAGCTCCGGACCAGGGGAGGGCTGTCCGGCTACCCCTCCCGCGACGAGTCCGAGCACGACGTCATCGAGAACTCCCACGCCTCCACCGTCCTCGGCTGGGCGGACGGCCTGGCCAAGGCGGACGAGGTGCTGGGCCGCAGCCGTCACGTGGTGGCCGTCGTCGGCGACGGTGCCCTCACCGGAGGCATGGCCTGGGAAGCACTCAACAACATCGCGGCGGCCCCGGACCGCCCACTGATCATCGTGGTCAACGACAACGAGCGTTCGTACGCCCCGACGATCGGCGGGCTCGCCAACCACCTGGCCACCCTCCGGACCACCGACGGCTACGAGCGCTTCCTCTCCTGGGGCAAGGAAATCCTCCAGCAGACGCCCGTCATCGGGCCGCCGCTGTACGGGTCGCTGCACGGTGCGAAGAAGGGGTTCAAGGACACCTTCGCCCCCCAGGGCCTGTTCGAGGACCTCGGACTGAAATACGTCGGCCCCGTCGACGGGCACGACACCGCCGCGGTCGAGTCCGCCCTGCACCGCGCCAAGCGGTTCCGAGGTCCGGTGCTGGTGCACTGCATCACGGAGAAGGGCCGCGGTTACGCTCCCGCTCTCGCCGACGACGCCGACCGCTTCCACACGGTCGGAAGGATGGACCCGCTGACCTGTGAGCCACTGGTCGTGCCCGCCGCGCCCTCCTGGACCTCGGTCTTCGAGGACGAGATCGCCGCGATCGGGGCCGAGCGCCCGGACGTCGTAGCGATCACCGCGGCGATGCTTCACCCCGTCGGACTGACCCGGTTCGCCCGGGAGTTCCCCGACCGGGTCTGGGACGTGGGGATCGCCGAGCAGCACGCCGCCGTGTCCGCAGCCGGACTGGCCGCCGGCGGTCTGCACCCGGTCGTGGCGATCTACGCCACGTTCCTCAACCGGGCGTTCGACCAGTTGCTGATGGATGTCGCGCTGCACAGGAGCGGGGTGACCTTCGTCCTGGACCGTGCGGGAGTCACGGGGACCGACGGGCCCTCCCACAACGGCATGTGGGACATGTCGGTGCTCCAGGTCGTCCCGGGGCTGCGCATCGCGGCACCGCGCGACGCGGAGCGGCTCCGGGAGGAGCTGCGTGAGGCCGTCGAGGTGGACGACGCGCCGACGGTCGTCCGGTTCCCGAAGGAGTCGGTGGGGGAGCCCGTCGGGGCCGTAGGACGGATCGGGGGGATGGACGTCCTGCACCAGGCCCCGGACCCGGACGTCCTGCTGGTGGCCGTCGGGGTGCTGGCCCCGCTCTGTCTGCAGGCGGCCGACCTGCTCGCGGGATCCGGCATCCGCGCCACCGTGGTCGACCCCCGATGGGTCAAGCCCGTCGACGCGCAACTGCCGGCACTCGCCGCACGCCACCGGCTGGTGGCGGTCGTGGAGGACAACATCAGGAGCGGCGGGGTCGGCTCGGCCGTGGGACTGGCGCTCAGGGACGCCGGCGTCGACGTACCGCTGCGGACGTTCGGCATCCCCGAGCAGTTCCTCACCCACGGCTCGCGCGACGAGGTGCTCGCCGAGATCGGGCTCACCCCGGTGGAGGTCGCCGGAGGGATCGGCGCGGCTCTGGAGCGCCACACGCCGGACGGGCCGCAGCACCTGCCGAAGGAGTACGGAGCATGAACGACGGACGGCCGGTCTTCGACCTGGCACGACTGCTCTCCGAGCGCGGCGGCGAGCGGTACGAGCTGCACACCCGGCACCTGAACCACCAGTTGCCGCGGATGCTCCACACCCTCGGATTCGACAAGGTCTACGAGCGGGCGGAAGGCGCGTACTTCTGGGACTCGGAGGGCAACGACTACCTCGACATGCTCGCCGGCTTCGGTGTGATGGGGCTCGGCAGGCACCACCCGGTGGTGCGGGGCGCGCTGCACGACGTCCTGGACGCCTCGCTCGCCGATCTCACCCGCTTCGACTGCCAGCCCCTGCCCGGGCTGCTCGCCGAGAAACTGCTGGCCCACAGCCCGCACCTGGACCGCGTCTTCTTCGGGAACAGCGGTACGGAGGCCGTCGAGACCGCCCTGAAGTTCGCCCGGTACGCCACGGGCAGACCCAGGATCCTCTACTGCGACCACGCCTTCCACGGCCTGACCACCGGATCGCTCTCCGTCAACGGCGAGAAGGGTTTCCGGGAGGGTTTCGCCCCTCTCCTCCCGGACACGGCCATCGCCCTGGGCGACACGGACGCGCTGCGGCGCGAGCTGCGGCGGGGCGACGTAGCCGGGCTGGTCGTCGAGCCGATCCAGGGCAAGGGGGTGAACGCCCCGCCCCCGGGCTTCCTGCGGGAGGCGCAGGACCTGCTGCACCGGCACAAGGCCCTGCTCATCGCCGACGAGGTGCAGACCGGACTCGGCCGGACCGGCGACTTCTACGCCTACCAGCACGAGGAAGGGGTCGAACCCGACCTGCTGTGCGTCGCCAAGGCCCTGTCCGGCGGGTACGTGCCGGTCGGCGCGACGCTCGGCAAGGACTGGATCTTCAAGCGCGTCTACTCCTCCATGGACCGGGTGCTGGTGCACTCCGCGAGCTTCGGGTCCAACGCCCAGGCCATGGCGGCCGGACTCGCCGTCCTCGCCGTGATGGAACAGGAGCAGACCGTCGCGAACGCCCGCCGCACCGGCGACCTGCTGCGCGAGCGCCTCGCCGCGCTGGTCGGCCGCTACGAGCTGCTGCGCGAGGTGCGAGGCCGGGGGCTGATGATCGGTATCGAGTTCGGCCGGCCCTCCTCGCTCAAGCTCCGCAGCCGGTGGGCCATGCTCCAGGCCGCCCGCAAGGGACTCTTCGCGCAGATGGTGGTGGCGCCGCTCCTGCACAAGCACCGGATCCTGACCCAGGTCTCGGGAGACCACCTCGAAGTGATCAAACTGATCCCCCCGCTGATCATCGGGGAACAGGAGGTGGACCGCTTCGTGACCGCGTTCACCGCCGTGATGGACGAGGCGCACAGCGGTGGCGGGCTGATGTGGGACTTCGGCAGGACACTGGTGAAGCAAGCCGTCGCCAACCGCTGATTTTGCCTCAAAGGCAATATATTTGCCTCGGAGGAAATGTGGTGGCCCAATGGAGGCATGAACCCTCCTGGTGCCGTCACCTCCGACGAGCTGCCCGGCATCGCACCGCGGCTGCGCGAACTGCGCCGCGGTCGCGGTCTCACACTGGAGAGCGCGGCCGGCCGGGCGGGTCTCTCGCCCGCGCACCTCTCCCGGCTCGAGACCGGCCGTCGGCAGCCCTCGCTGCCCATGCTGCTGGGACTCGCCCGCGTCTACGGTACGACCGTGTCCGAACTCCTGGGAGAGATTCCGCCGGAACGTGACGCGATCATCCGCGGGACCGGACCGGCCGAGGCCGCCCAGGTCCGGCCCGAGGCGGGAGGCTGGCTGTACCGGCAGGCCGGCGGGGCGGGCAGGGCGATGCAGGCGCTGAGGGTCCGTGTCCCGTACGGCGCCGAGGGGGATCTCGTGCGTGTCCACCCCGGCGAGGAATGGCTGTACGTCCTGGACGGCGGGCTGCGGGTGGTGCTCGGCGAGTCGGTCCACGACCTCGTACCCGGCGACAGCGCACATTTCGACTCCCTCACCCCGCACCGGATCGCGGCGCTCGACGCGGGCGGGGCGAACCTGCTCTTCGTCCACACACTGCTGCAGAGCCCGGTCGCCGAGCTGTGCCCGGGCGGCAGTGGGATGCACCGGCTCTGATCCACACACGCGCCGCACGGCGCGTGCCGTTCGCCACCGGGGCCTCACACGGCCGCGAGAGAGGACCGTCATGTCCGATTCGGAGAGCTTCGACCCACTCACCCCGCGCGGTGCCAGGGACCAGGACACGCAGGAGAGGCGCATGCCCCGCGGTGTCGTGATCCGCCTCTTCGCCTATCTGGTGGCCGGGCACGTCATCGCGGCGTTCCTGTTCCTCCTCTTCACCGTGGCGGGCGAGGGCTGATCCCGCCCACCACGGGGCCGAAGGCCTGAGGGCCGGAACTCAGGGCCTCACGCGCCTTCGACCAGGCGCTCGCGCAGCTTCTCGCGGGTCTCGGGGCCGACCTTCAGCCCTTCGAGGAAGTACCGGTCGGTGCCGCCCCAGATCTCGTCGATGGTGGCGAACGCGGCCGCGAGATAGTCGGAGTGCGCACCGAAGAGCGGATTGAGCAGCTCCATCACCTCCGCCGACATACCCGTGGCGGAGGTGTCGCTGCGCTTCACCTTGTAGCGGCGGTGGGCGTCGTTGGACTTGAGGTAGTCGGCCTCGATGGCCTCCCTCTCCACACCCACCGCGAGAAGGGTGACGGCGATCGAGAGGCCGGCCCGGTCCTTGCCCGCCGCACAGTGCATCAGGGCCGGCACGCTGTCCTCGGCCAGTGCGTGGAGCACACGGCTGTGCTCGGCGGTTCGGTCCTTGATGATCGAGCGGTAGGAGGCGACCATGCGTTCGGTGCCCTTGCCGTCGGCCAGGATCGAGCGCAGCTGCTCGATGTTGCCGTCCCGCACGAGTCGCCAGAACTCGGCGCCGTCGGCCGGGTCGGAGAGCGGAATGCTGACGTTCCGGACACCGGGCAGGTCGATGTCGAGCCCGTCGAGCTTGTGGTCGGCGGCGTTGCGGAAGTCGAAGACCGTGTGCAGGCCGAGCCCGGCGAGGAAGGCCGCGTCCGACTCGGTCGCGTGGGCGAGGTGCCCGCTGCGGTAGAGACGCCCGAAACGCACGGTGCGTCCGTCCGCGGTCGGAAGTCCGCCGACGTCGCGGAAGTTGCGGACACCGGTCAGATCGACGTCCACCGGTTCGGGACCGGCCTGCGGGACCTCTGGCAGCTGCGTCACAAGGGCTCCTGGGGTGTCGGGCGCCGGCGCCGCTCGCCGACGGGGGCACGCTCGCGACGATACGACATGGGTGCATCGGGCAACCTCCTCGGTGCGCCCGGCTTCACTCCGTTCCCCTATGTCGGGTCCGGTCTATTGGTAGCGACATGTCCGTATTGAAGTATTTAGTCGAACATGCCCCTCCTGTGCGGCACATGGCGGGTGATGGGTGAGCGGGATCATATCCGTGACGGTGTGTGGTGAATGTGCGCAAGGGAATTGCTGACGCCGCACGGAAATTCAAGATCTTCAATCCACGGAGTGTGACGGCATTTCCGGGCGGGAAATGAAGTCTGCTTTCTGTTCCGCAATCCGGAGCTTGTTCACGGTGTGCGGGCTCGCTTAACGTCACGGTCAATCCGAGCGGAACGCCTAATCCTGCCGCCGCCCGGAATCCGAACCGACTCACGTGTGGCAGGAGCGGGGGAACCAGGCAAGCCGCCGTCCGGGGGGATCCGGGCGGCTAGGGGTCAAGTCGCGTACCGCGGCCGGGCATCTCCAGTCCGAACCCGACAGCTCACCTCGCAGGCGCCGGAGAGGAATTCCCCCATGCCCGCACGAGGCAAGCACCGTCGCAGGAAGACCGGCCCGATATCCCGAGGCGTCCTCGCCGCAGGGACGGGCGGCGCCGTTCTCGCCCTCCCGCTGATCGGCGCCACCGGCGCCCACGCCGCCGAGCAGTCCGCGCCGGCCGTGAAGTCCGCCGCGACGCACGGCGCCCCCGCGTCCGCGGCCAAGAAGGCTCCCAGGACCTACTCCGTGGTCGCCGGGGACTACCTGGCCAAGATCGCCGTCAAGGAGAAGATCAAGGGCGGCTGGCACAAGCTGTACAAGGACAACCGTGAGGTCGTCGGCGAGAACCCGAGCCTGATCCGCCCGGGCATGAAGCTGACCCTCGGGGCGAAGGCGTCCGCGCCCGCCGCGAAGTCCACCGAGGCCACGCCTTCCGCGGCGAAGGCAGCGGCACCCGCCGCCGAGCGGCAGGCTCCGGCCGAGGAGACCCCTGCCGCGGGCACCTCCGAGAGCAACGCCTCCGGCTACACCGCGCCGGTCGAGAACCCCGAGGTCACGACCCAGTACCGTGCTTCCGGCGCCAGCTGGTCCAGCGGCTACCACACCGGCTCCGACTTCCGGGCGGCCTCCGGCACCAGCGTCCGGTCCATCGGCCCGGGCACCGTGGTCTCCGCCGGCTGGAGCGGCTCCTACGGCAACGAGGTCGTCATCCAGCACAGCGACGGCATGTACTCCCAGTACGCGCACCTGTCCTCCCTCGAGGTCTCCGCCGGGCAGACCGTGACCGGCGGAGAGCAGATCGGCCTCTCCGGTTCCACCGGCAACTCCACCGGCCCGCACCTCCACTTCGAGGTCCGGACCGGGCCGAGCTACGGCTCGGACGTCGACCCGATCGCCTACCTGCGTTCGCACGGCGTCGCCATCTGAGTCGCGCCACCTGAGAGCAGGGGGGAGGGCGGTGCGCTGCGGCGCACCGC
>NZ_JBHZCI010000078.1:0-9223 GCF_042755185.1 Streptomyces sp. NPDC059166
CGCCCCCCGGAACTCCCCGGCATCGAGACCATGGTCGGCCTCCTCATCAACACCCTCCCCGTCCGCGTCACCTGGAACCACCACGACCGCCTCGCGGACCTCCTCACCACCCTCCAGAACCACCAGACCAACCTCACCCCACACCAGTTCGTCCAACTGGCCGACATCCAACGCCGCTCCGGACACCACGAACTCTTCGACACCACCACCGTCTTCGAGAACTACCCCGTGGACGCCGAGAGCGCCCCGCGACTGGCCGGCGGTGTCGAGATCACCGACATGGACGCGCGGGACGCCACCCACTACGCCGTCACCCTCGTGGGCCTGCCCGGTGAACAGCTCCGTTTCCGGATCGACCACCGCCCCGACCTCATCGACGCCGTCTCCGCCGCCCGCCTCGGCGACCGGCTGCGCCGGGTGCTCGCCGCCGTCGTCGCCGACCCGCTGACGACCGTGCGGGACCTCGGCCTGCTGGATGCCGAGGAGCAGCGCCAGGCCCTGACCGCGGGGAACGACACCGCACACCCCGTACCCCGCACCACGCTCACCGCCCTGCTGGAGGCGCAGGCCCTGCGCTCACCCGACGCCGCCGCTCTCGTCCACCACCCGGCCGAGGGCGAGCAGGACACGTGGGAGCGGACCACGTACGCGGAGCTCCACGCCGACGCCAACCGGCTCGCCCGGCTCCTCGTGGCCAGGGGCGCGGGCCCGGACCGGCCGGTGGCCGTCGCGCTGGAGCGGGGACGCGGCCTCGTCGTCACCCTGCTCGCTGTGCTGAAGACGGGCTCCGCGTATCTGCCCGTGGACACCGAACTGCCGTCCGGCCGTGTCGAAGCCATGCTGCGGACGGCAGTCCCGGTGTGTCTCGTCACCGACCGGCAGGTCATTGCCGGGCGTCCGGCCGTGCGCACCGGCGCGGCCGCCTGCGGTGTGGAGCTGCTCGTCGTCGACGCCCCCGACACCGCTGCCGCCCTGGGCTCCCTCCCGGACCGCGCGCTCTCCGACACCGACCGCCGCGGGGCCCTGGGCCCGGCGAACCTCGCGTACGTCATCTTCACCTCGGGCTCCACCGGCACGCCCAAGGGGGTGGGGGTCCCCCACGAGGGAATAGTCAACCGGCTGCTGTGGATGCAGGACCGCTACAATCTCGGGCCCGACGACCGGGTGCTCCAGAAGACGCCCTACGGGTTCGACGTCTCGGTGTGGGAGTTCTTCTGGCCTCTGATGACCGGTGCGGGACTCGTCATCGCCCGGCCGGGGGGCCACCGCGACCCCGCCTACCTGGCGGAGGCCGTGGCCACGCACCGGGTCACCACGGTCCACTTCGTGCCGTCCATGCTCGACGTCTTCCTCCAGGATCCCGCCGCCGGCGGCACCCGCGGCACTCTGCGGCGCATCCTGTGCAGCGGCGAGGCCCTCCCGGAGGGGACCGCCGACCGGGCCGCCGCGGTGACGGGCGCGCCCGTGCACAACCTCTACGGCCCCACCGAGGCGTCCGTGGACGTCACCCACTGGGACTGCACCCCGGGCGAGGGCCCCGTGCCGATAGGGCACCCGGTCTGGAACACCCGGCTGTACGTCCTGGACGACGCGCTGCGGCCGGTACCGCCCGGTTCCGTCGGTGAACTTCACCTGGCTGGAACGCAGTTGGCGCGCGGGTATCTGGGCCGTGCGGCACTCACAGCGGAACGCTTCGTGGCCGACCCATTCGCAGCGCACTTCCACGACCGGGCCGGTTCCCCCGGCACGCGCATGTACCGGACCGGCGACCTCGTCCGGCGGCGCGAGGACGGCGCGATCGAGTACCTCGGGCGCACCGACGACCAGGTGAAGGTCCGAGGTCTGCGCATCGAACTCGGCGAGATCGAGACGGTCCTCACCGCCGTTCCCGGCGTCGCCCACGCGCGCGCGGTCGTCACCGGCACGGGCGGTCCGGCGCAGACTGGCGGCGAGCACCTCGTCGCGTACGTGGTGCCGGCCGACACGGGGAAGCCGCCGGAGCCCGAGGCACTACGGGAGCGGGCCCGGGCCGCGCTGCCCGCGTACATGGTCCCGGCGGCCTTCACCGTCCTGGCCGAACTGCCGCTCACCGCGAACGGGAAGCTCGACCGTCGTGCCCTGCCGGCACCGGACTTCGGCACCCTGTCGGGTGGGCGTCCGGCCCGCACCGCCACCGAGCAGGCCCTCTGTGCCGCGTTCGCGGAGGTCCTGGGCCTGCCGGAAGTCGGTGCGGAGGACAACTTCTTCGACCTGGGCGGGCATTCGCTGAACGCGACCGGCCTCGTGACACGGTTGCGTGCCGCGCTCGGGGTGGAGATCGGCGTGCGGTCGGTGTTCGCCGCGCCGACTCCGGCCGCGCTCGCCGCGCTGCTGGCGGCCCGGGACCTGGGCGGGGGTGGCCTGGATCCCGTTCTGGAGCTGCGTACCGGCGGCGATCAACCCCCCTTGTTCTGTCTGCCGCCCGGTGCCGGTCTGAGCTGGTGCTACGCGGGCCTGCTGGGCGGTCTCGACCCCCGGCAGCCGGTGTACGGACTCCAGTCGCCGAGCCTGGGGGCAGCGGGCACGAACGGGGACGGCGTGTTCCCGGACGAGCCGTTGGACGTGTTGGCGGCGCGCTACGCCGAACACATCACGGCCCTGCGGCCGAACGGGCCGTACCGGCTGCTCGGCTGGTCCGCCGGCGGGCACCTCGCACACGAGGTCGCCGTGCGGCTCCAGGAACGCGGGGAGAGGGTCGAACAGCTCGTCGTCCTCGACTCCTACCCGGCGCAGCCGATGGCCGGTCAGTTGATCCCGGTGAGCGGGGAGGACGTCTTCGCCGAAGCCCTCCAGGGCGCCCTGGCCGACCCCTTCGCGCCCGACGCGCGGGCACAGGCCCTGGACCTGGTGCGCGAGGAACTCGGCGCGGGGGCGCTGGGCCGGGTCGACGACACCCTGGCCCACGCCGTCCTGGAAACGTACCTCCACAACACCCGGGCCATGCTGAATCACCGGCACCGGCGGTACGACGGCGATCTGCTGTTCTTCCGTGCGGCTGACTGGACCCTGGATACGGAACGGCGCGACGTTTCACGCTGGGAGGCTCACGTGAGCGGCGAGATCGTCATTCACGAGCTCACGGCGAAGCACGAGGAAATAGCCCGCCCAGAAGTTCTTTCCGAGGTCGGGAGAATCATTTCCGGACTGAATTCTGTTGACTAGGCCAAAGGCATTCCGGCAGTATTCAGGAAGTCATGCGAATCGCATCTGAAGCAGAAAGAGGGAAGAGACTGTGATGAACCCCTTCGAGGACAACGACGCCGCCTTCTACGTCCTGGTCAACGCCGAGAACCAGCACTCGCTGTGGCCGGCCTTCCTGGAGGTCCCGGCGGGCTGGAACCAGGCATTCGGGCCTGGCGACCGCGCTGACGCCCTGGCGTACGTCGAGCGCGAGTGGACGGATCTGCGTCCGGCGAGCCTGGTGCGCGAGATGGCCGGGGCGAAGGCCTGATGGCGGCCGTCGGCGGCGCCGGCACGAGGACCCCCGCCGGCCCGGGAGCCCGGTGGACGCGGAACTGGCGCCCCCGTGCGGGGGCGGCGGTCAACCTTCTGTGCCTGCCGCACGCCGGCGGCTCCGCCGGCGTCTACCGGAGCTGGGCGGACGGACTTCCGGCGGAGGTCGATCTCCACGTGGTTCAGTACCCCGGCCGCGAGGACCGCTTCACCGAGACGCCCCTGTCGCGGATGGATGACCTCGCGGACGCGGTCACGGAGGCGATCCGTCCTCTGTTCGAGAAGGACGTGGTCCTCTTCGGGCACAGCATGGGGGCCTCCGTGGCCTACGAGGTCACCCGCAGGTGCGAGGCCGCCGGGCTGATGCCCCGACTGCTGCTGGTGTCGGGGCGCGCCGCGCCGGGACGTCCGGAGAGCGGGGGTACCACTCCGCGCGCGGCCCGCACCGACGAGGAGATCGTGGCCGAGATCCGCGGGTTCGGCGGCTCGGGGGTCGCCGCCCTCGACAATCCCGAACTCAGGGAAGTCGTGCTCCCGATGATCAGGGCCGACTACCGGTTGGTGGACGGGTACCGTCCCGAGCGACCGGGTCCGGTCGGCGCGCCGATCGCCGTGCTGCGGGGACGCGACGACGCGGGCGTCACACCCGGGGGCGGCGCCGCGTGGTCGGCTCTCACGACGGCCCGCTGCACCGAGCACGTCTTCGACGGCGGCCATTTCTACCTCCAGGAGCACGAGCGGCAGGTGCTTGCCACTCTCACGGACCTGGTCGCACAGGCACTGCGCTGACCTGTGCGAACGTGGCGCCGGACCTCCGTCCGGCGCCCCGCGCCACATCCGTGGCCGGTCAGCTCTTGCGGCTGCGGCGGATCCGGAGGGCGCCGACGAGCAGCAGGGCGCCCGCGACGGCGAGCGTCACGCTGGCCAGCCCCTGGTGTTCCGGAAAAGAATTCACGATGAAAAAACTCTCCTCGGGGTCCGTGCCGGTCAGTCTCTGCACGATCGGCGCCACCCCCTGGAGGAGCAGGATCACGCCGGCGATCTCAAGAACAAGTAGCATTGCTTCCTCTCGTCCCGACCTGATCCGGGGCTTCCCGGGGGGCCGCTGCTGGTCTAAGGTCTCGGCAGGAATACTAAGGGCGCTCCGGGTCCACCGGGCGCCTTCTTTGCTGATGACGGCCAAATATAGACCCCGTGTAGACCTTCCATGGAATTCCTGTGGACCGGTCACCGACCGGCCGTAGTTCGATTACAGAACCACTGTTCACCCCTCATGGATTCAGGAGAGACAAAATGGACCTGCTCAAGGGCAAGACGGTTCTGGTGACCGGAGTGCTGACCCAGAACTCCATCGCCTTCCACACCGCCCGTCTCGCCCAGGAACAGGGCGCTGACGTCCTCCTCACCGGCTACGGCCGTATGACCCTGGTCGAGCGGGTGGCCCGCAGACTCCCCGAACCCCCGCCGGTACTGGAACTGGACGTCACCGACCGTACCCAACTCAACAGCCTGGCGGAGCGGTTGGGCGAGCACACCGACCGGCTCGACGGAGTGCTCCACTCCGTCGCGGGTGCTCCGGCGTCCGCACTCGGCGGCAACTTCATGACCACCGAGTGGGAGGACGTGGCCCGCGCGGTCCACGTGTCCACGTACTCTCTGCAGTCGCTCACCCGCGCCGTCCTGCCGCTGCTCGGCGAGCGTTCCAGTGTCGTGGGTCTCGACTTCGACGCGTCGCGCGCCTGGGCCGAGTACGACTGGATGGGCGTCGCGAAGGCCGGACTGGAATCCTGCGCCCGCTACCTCGCCTCCTACCTCGGTGCGCGCGGCGTCCGCGTCAACCTGGTGGCCGCGGGGCCGCTGCGCACCACCGCGGCGGTCAACATCGGTTCGGGCGACGGCTTCGACGAGCCGGACGACTGGGGTCGCAAGGCACCCCTCGGCTGGGACGCCGAGCACTTCGACCCCGTGGCACGGGCCTGTGTGGCCCTGCTCTCCGACTGGTTCCCGGCGACGACCGGGGAAATCGTGCACGTGGACGGCGGGGCGCACGCCGTGGGCGACCGGCCGGGCGCGGCACGTCCGGCGGAAGGGGTGCCGGCGTGACGGCGGCGGCAGCGGGGACGGTCACCCGGGCCTTCGGCGGAGACGGCCTGGTGATCGGGGCGATCGTCGTCTGCGAGATCGCCTTCTGGGTCTTCCTCGTGCTGGGCCTCCTCGCCCGGTACGCGCTGCGCGCCCGCCGCCTGGGCGGGGCGCTCCTGGTGTGCGTACCGCTCACCGACCTCGCCCTGGTCGCCTTCTCCGTGGCTCATCTGCGGTCCGGCGGCGAAGCGGGGGCGACGCACGGTCTGGCGGCCGTCTACCTCGGGGTCTCGGTCGGATTCGGGCCGGAGATCGTACGCCGGGCGGACGCCTGGTTCGCGCACCGGGTCACCAACGCCCCGGCGCCCGCGAAGCCGCCCCGCTCGGGTCCCGAACGGGTGCGCCACGAGTGGCGGTTGTGGCTTCGCTGCGTCACGGCGTTCACGGTCGCCGCCGCGCTGACGCTGCTGATGTGGGCCCTCGCCGCGCCCGGATCCAAGGCGTCGGGGCTATGGAACCTGATCGCGCAGTTCGGGATCGTGACGGTGATCTGGCTGATCGCGGGGCCGGTGCGCTACCGGTTCTTCCCGCCTTCGACAGGCGGGGACGACGGCCCTGGGGCGCGCACGCGGTCACGTGTATAGGACCGCTCAAGCAATGCCGGACAAGGTCGGGGAGGGGGGAGACAGACCGGACGGCATCGCAGCCGAGTTCCTAGGGGGAACAGTGATCACCAGCGTGACCGGTCCGGCCGGCGAGCCGGCCCGCGCGGCGGACATCCATGTGTGGGGCTGGCGCGCGGGGGGCACGCCGGCGACGGAGGACCTCCTGCTGCTGGACGACGCCGAACTACGCCGCGTCCGACGCTTCCACCACCCGAGGGACGCCGCCGCGCTCGCCCGTACCCGGGCCGGCACCCGGCGCGCCCTCGGCGGTCTGCTCGGGGTCCCCGCGACGGATGTGACCCTGGGCAACCGTCCCTGTTCCGGATGCCCGTCACGGCAGCACGGTCCGCCTCTTCTGCTGGAGCCGGTGGTGCCGCAGCCACCGGAGATCGGTATGGCCCGGACCGACGGATACGGGATGCTCGCCGTGTGCGCGGGGATACCCGTCGGCATCGACGTCGAGGCGTTGCGGTCGGTCGACGTCGAAGGGCTGGCGGACGTGGTCCTCACCGAACGCGAGCGGGCTCACGTCCTCGGTGTTCCGGACGGACCTGTGCGTGCCCAGCGGCACTTCCAGTGCTGGACGCGGAAGGAGGCGGTGGTGAAGGCGGCCGGGACGGGGCTCCTGCGGGCCGAACTGACGCGGCTGGAGGTGTACCCGGAGGATCCGGGGCCGGTACGGGTCGAACTCCCCTCCCAGGACGGGAAGTCAGCCTGGTGGCTGGTCCGGGACGTCCCCCTGTCCGGACCTTGGACCGCGGCCCTCGCCCATCGCGAGACGCCCCTCCGGCCCGGACGCCTGGTCCTCCACGCGGAGTCCTGACCGGGCCGAGCCCGCCGGCCGCCCGGACACCCACCGGACCGCCCTCCGGGAAGGCTCTGGGCTCCTGTCAACCGCGGGGCACCTGGTTGCCCCACTCTCGTACGGGTGTCCTCTGCTCCTGGGTGAACAGCCTTACCAACGACGGCAGTCGGTACACCAGTCGCTGGTCGGCCCCGACCCCCGTCACCTCGATCAGCCGCGCGTCGGCCAGCGCCTCCAGTTCCTTCTCCGCCTCCCGCTCACCGCACCGCAGGACGCCTGCCGCATCCGCGGCGGAGAACTCGCTCTCCGGGATCAGGGTCAGCGCCCTGAGCACGTTCCGTGACCCGGCGGTCAGCGGCGCGTAGCAGGCACGCAGGCTGGCACGCACGTCCAGGGCCCCGTGGCGCAGCTCGTCCAGACGCCGTTCGGGGGGCAGCAGCCGCGAGAGCAGATCCGCCGGCCGTGCCCTCGGTTCCAGCGCGAGACGCAGCGCGCAGATGCGCAGTGCCAGCGGCGAGCGGTCGCACAGCTCCACCACGGTGGCCGCGGCATCGGGCTCTGCCGCGATCCGCTCGGCCCCCCTCGGACCGGCCCCGGCCGACAGCAGGGCCAACGCCTCGTCCGCTCCGAGCGGGTGGAGCCGGATCAGCCGGGACGCGCCGTCCACCACGACCGGCGTCCGGCTGGTGAGGACGGCCCGGGAGTGCGGCCCCAAGGGCAGCAGGGGGGCAGCCTGCGCGGCATCGGCCACGTCGTCGAGCACGACCAGCACCCGCCGGTCGGCGAGCAGACCCCGGTAGAGCTGCACGCGCTCCGCCACGGACCCCGGTACCGCGTGGGCGGGCACACCCAGGGCGTGCAGGAAGTCCCGGAGCACATCGTGCGGTTCGCGCCGGGAACCGTCGGCCCGGTCCAGTTCCGCGTACAGCTGGCCGTCGGAGAACTGCTCGCGGAGCAGGTGCGCGGCCCGCACCGCGAGGGCCGACCTGCCCGATCCCGGCATCCCTGTGATGACGACCCCGCGCTGCTGCCCCGTGTTCCGGCCCTCCCCCGCCCCGCGCAGCTCGTACACCACCTCGGCGAGGGGCAGGGCACGGCCGTTGAAGTGGGTGATGTCGGGCGGCAGCATCGCCGGAGCCGGAGACGGCACCGGGGGGCGCCCTGCCGAAGGCGGGCTCCCGGCCGGCCCGCCGGGCGCACGCGGGCCGGGCACGCGAGGCACCGTGGCCGTGCCACCGAGCACGCGATCCCCGAACTCAGCCCCTTCCAGGACCTGCCGGTGCACCTCCCTCAGCACCGGGCCGGGGTCGACGCCGAGTTCCTCACGGAGCACGATGCGCCCCTGCCGGTACACCGACAGCGCGTCGCCCTGCCGCGACGACCGGTACAGCCCGGTCATCAGCTGCGCCCGCAGTCGCTCGTTGAGCGGGTGCTCCGCGACCAGCCGGGTCAGCTCGGGGACGAGTTCGCCGTGCCGGCCCAGGGCGAGGTCGGACTCGATGCGGCAGACCAGAGTGGTCGCCCACGCCTCCTCCCACTCGGGGACCTCCGCCTCGCACAGATGCTCCGTGGTGCTGGCGAACGGCGCGCCGCGCCACAGGTCCAGCGCCGCCGTGAGCAGGGCGCTCGCCTTCTCGAAGTGCCGTGCCTCCAGGGCCTCGCGGCCGAGGCGGTCCAGCCGGTCGTACTCGACACTGTCGATCCACGCGGTGCCCGGGTGCAGTGAGTACCCGGGCTGGCAGCGCGCGATCTCGACGCCCTCCCCGAGCTGCTTGCGCAGCCGTGAGATGTAGGTGTAGATCTGCGCGTTCTTCGTCGTCGGCGGAGACCAGCCCCATAGGAACTCGCTGAGGCGGCTGTCCGAGACGACACGCCCCTTGGCCAGCAGCAGAGCGGCCAGCACAGTGTGGATCTTCGCCCCGGCGAGAGGCAGCACCGTGCCGTCCCTGCGGGCCTCGACCGGTCCTAGGATGCGGAACTCCATGAGTACCCCGTTAACGTCTGGCGTCGGTTTCAAGCCGTGCCCGGACGCTAACGCCGGGCCGTGTCGTTCGGCTGTCGGGGCGATTTAGCCCCCCGGGGGCCGGGGGCAAACCGGGGGCAAACACGCGCCCCAGCGAGCGACCCCCCCACCGGAGCGTTGACGCCCGGCCCCCCGGCCCCGGCGCCCGCCCCCCCG
>NZ_JBHZCI010000079.1:0-8940 GCF_042755185.1 Streptomyces sp. NPDC059166
GTGTGCTCGGGGGCGGGGGGGCCCGGGGGGGCGGGGGGGGGGGGGGGGGGGGGGGGTTGGGGGGGGGGGGGGGGGGGGGGGGGGGGGGCCCCCCCCCCCCCCACCACCCCTCAACGCCGGGTGCGGACCAGCAGGTAGACGAAGTACGGCGCGCCGATGACCGCCGTCATCAGACCGGCACCGAGCTGGGCCGGGGCGATCACCGTGCGCCCGGCCATGTCCGCGAGGCAGACCAGGAGGGCCCCGAGGAGGAGGGCGACCGGGACGACCCGCACGTGCCGGCGTCCGACGAGCGCCCGCGCCGCGTGCGGCGCGACCAGCCCGACGAAGGCGATGGTGCCCGCGGCCGCCACCGCCGTGGCGGCGAGCAGCACGCCCACAGCGAGGAAGCCCAAGCGTGCCCGGGGCAGACCGAGTCCGAGAAGCCTCGGGCTGTCCTCGTCCAGGGCGACCAGGTCCAGCTCCGTGCGCCGGGCCACCGCGACGACGACCCCGGCAGCGAGTACCACGGCCACCGGGACCACGTCGGGCATGGTCCGCCCGTACGTCGAACCGGACAGCCACGTGAGGGCCTTCGTGGTGTCGAACGGATCGCTGACCACGATGACGAGGCTGATCAGAGCCGCTGCCGCGGCGGACACCCCGACACCGAGCAGGACCACACGGTTCTGCCTGAACCCGCCCCGCGCGGCCAGCCCGAAGACCAGCGCCGCGGCGAGGGCGGCCCCGCCGAACGCCGCCCCCGCGACCTCCCACGAACCGGGCGACTCCACCGAGGTGACCAGCAGGACCGCCCCGAGACCGGCGCCTCCCGAGACGCCGAGGATGCCGGGTTCGGCGAGCGGATTGCGGGTGACCGCCTGGACCAGGGTGCCGGACAGTGCCAGCGCCGCGCCGGCGAGCAGTGCGGCCGAGACCCGGGGGACCCTGGTGTCGAGGACGAAACTGACGACCCGTCCGGCGCCGCCCTGAGCCCAGTTCACCACGTCACCCAGCAGCAGCTTCGTGTCGCCGAGGAGCACGGCCGCGACGACCACGCCCGCAAGGACCACGGCCAGTACGGCGACGGTCGCGGCGAAAGCCGTACGGCTGGGGATCCGCAGCCGGTCGGGCGCGTCGGCCGAACCGGTGTCCCGGGCGCGCAGCGCCATCACGACGAGGAAGATCCCCCCGACCACGGTGGTGACGACACCCGTGGGAACCTCCACGGCGGTGTCCGCCGGCACCACGGCACGCAGCAGTACGTCCGACAGGAGCACGAGGGCGGCTCCGACGAGACCGGCCACCGGCAGGCTCACCCGGGAGCGGACCAGCCCGCGGAAGCGACGGGCGAGAGGGCGGACGAGCGCGGGCGCGCACAGGCCGACGAACCCGATCGGACCGGCCAGCGTGACCGCCGCCGCGCAGAGCAGCGTGGCCAGTACGACGGTCGTCACGCGTGTCCGCCGGACGGAGACCCCGAGCCCCTGCGCGGCGTCGTCGCCCAGCGCCAGTGCGTCGACGCGACGGGCGACGAGCAGCAGGCCGGCCAGGCCCACGACGACGACCGGCGCCATCTGGACGACACCGTCGAAGCCGTTCTGGCCGACGCTGCCCTGGTTCCACCGGTAGAGGCCCTCGGTCTGCTGCGGGAACAACAGCAGCAGGGCCTCGGTCATCGCGTTCAGGCCCAGCGAGAGGGCCGTGCCCGCGAGGACCAGACGGACGGTGCCCTTGCCGAGCCCGGACAGTCCGAGCACGACCGCCGCGGCGGCGAGACCGCCCGCGAAGGCGGCCCCCGACGAGGCGAGGAGCGGAAGGCTGGTGCCGGTGACCGCGACCAGGCCGAGTGCCAGATACGAACCGGCGTTGACGGCAAGGGTGTCGGGCGCCGCGAGCACGTTGCGGCTGACCGCCTGAAGGGCGGCGCCCGCCATGCCCAGGGCCACACCGACGAGGACGGCGGCCACCATTCTCGGCAGCCGCGAGGCGATGACCACGGAGGCGTCGCCGGCCTCCGCGTCGCCCGTCAGCGCGTTCCAGACCTCGGACGCGCCGACGTCGGCGGTGCCCTGCGTGATGTCCACGGCACACAGCACCACGACCAGCAGCACGAGCGTGGCCGTCACGGCGACCGCGCCCGTCGTGGCCGCGGCGGTGCGGTCGCGGCCGACCGCGGGCTTCTCGATGACGGCCACGGCGCGCTACTTCTTCGTCAGCGCGTCGACGAGGGAGTCGACGTACGCCTCCATCGAGCGGGGGCCGCCGAACATCCAGACACCGTCGGGCAGACGGTGCACGTTGTCGTTCTTGACGAACGGCAGTGACTTCCAGACGGAGTTCTTCGAGAGATTGTCGGCGAAGGCGTCACCGTCGACGTCGTTGACGACATAGGTGAAGTGGACGTCTCCGAGACCGGTGAGGCCTTCGACGTCGGTGGTGGCGAGGCCGTAGCTCTCGTCGCCCTTCACCTTCCACGCGTTCTTCAGGCCCAGTCGCTCGTTGACCGCGCCGAGGAGCGAACCGCCGGTGTAGGCGCGGACGGAGACCTGGTTGGAGGCGACGTAACCGTCCGCCGAGGCGATCTCGGCGCCGCCGAGGCCGGCGTCGTCCAGCGCCTTCTTCCCCTCGGCGAGGCTCGTGTCGAAGTCCTTCTTGAGGGCCTCGGACTCGGCCTGCTTGCCGGTGGCCTCGGCGATCAGATCGAGGCTCTCCGTCATCGACCCGATCTGGTCGGCGGCGTCGGCGGACGTCAGCTCCAGCACGGGGGCGACCTTGCGGAGCTGCTTGACGACGGCCGGCGCCAGGTCGGTGGTGGCGACGACCAGGTCCGGGGCGAGCGCGGCGACCGTGTCGATGCTCGGTTCGCCGCGGGTGCCGATGTCCTTGGGGTCACCGGTGAGGGGGGCCGCCGTGTTCCACGCGGTGTAGCCCTTCACGTCGGCGACACCCACGGGGTCCACTCCGAGTGCGACCAGGTCCTCGACGACGTTCCACTCGGTGGCGACGACCTTCTCGGCCGGTCCGTCGAGAGTGACCTTCGTGCCCTTGGCATCGGTCAGGGTGATCTTCCCGGCGGGCTTGGCCGAAGCCGCGGAGTCGTCGGAGGACGGCTCGGTGGTGCCGCAGGCGGCGAGGGAGAGGGCGGCGACGGCGACGGTGGCCGTGGCGAGCAGATGGCGTCTCATGAGGCGGTGCTGAGCCTTTCGGATCTTGAGTGGTGGCGGCCGACGGCGCGGGTGCGCAGCCTGCCGGTCGAGGGATCGGTGTCCACGTCGATACGGATGCCGTAGACGTCCGAGAGAAGGTCAGGGGTGAACACGTCCTCGGGCGCACCGTCGGCGACGATGCGCCCGGCGCGGAGGAGTGCGACGCGGTCGGCGACCGCCGCCGCCTGGTCCAGGTCGTGCAGGACGACGCCCACGGCGATCCCGTGGTCGTCCGCGAGATCGCGTATCAGGTCGAGCAGTTCGACCTGATAGCGGAGGTCGAGATAGGTGGTCGGCTCGTCCAGGAGGAGGATGTCGGTCTCCTGGGCCAGACAGCTCGCGAGCCATACGCGCTGCAGTTGACCGCCGGAGAGCTGGTCGACCCCACGGCCGGCGAGGTTCTCCACCCCGGTGAGGCTCAGCGCCCGGTCCACAGCGGCCGCACCATGGGGATCGGGCCGGCCCCAGCGCCCCCGGTAGGGGTAGCGGCCGAAGTCGACCACGTCGCGCACGGTGAGTCCGCCCGGCGTCGAGCGGGACTGTGTCAGCAACGCGACCCGCCGGGCGAACTCGCGTGCCCCGAGTGCGAAACCGTCCGTGGCGTCCTCCGTTCCGGCGTCGATCGTGAGCTCTCCGGTACGTGCGCTCTGGAGCCGTGCCAGCGTCCGCAGCAGCGTCGACTTGCCACTGCCGTTCGGGCCCACGAGGGCGGTCACCTCGGCGGGCCGAAGGGTGATTCCCGCCCCGTGGACGACATCGACCTTGCCGTACGCCACGGTCACCGCCTCGGCGGTCAGTCCGTGTCCACGGGTACGCGACAGCGCCGTGGACACAGCGGTGCCCCCAGCGCTGGAAGTGCTCTCACCAGCTCTCATGGACGTTAGGTTAGCCTGCCCTTACGGGTGCTGGCGACGGGGTCCCCGTCCGTGGCCAGGGGGTTCCGGTCCGGGCGGGCCGACGGCAGGGCGTGCCGTCACCCCGCCGCGCTCGTTCAGGGACCGGTCACGCCCCGGCCGCGGTCCGGCCCGCGTGCGCGGCTCCGGGACTTCGTGCGGGCGTCGGCCGGGTGGGGGAGGGGTGCCCGGGGTGCGGCGTCCGGGACCGGCCCGGCCGGACGTGCGGGCGCGCCGTGCCGCCTCCGGGGAGCACGGTCGTGCCGGGAGCGGTCTCGTCCGTCAGGCAGCGCAACAGGGCGTGGGGCACCCGGCCGTCGAGTACGTGGGCCCGGCCCACGCCGCCACGTACGGCCCGCAGGCAGCCCTCCATCTTGGGCAGCATGCCGCTCTCCAGGGCAGGGAGCAGTGCGCCCAGGGCGTCGGCGCCGAGACTCGCGATCACCTCGCTGCTGCGCGGCCAGTCCGCGTACAGCCCTTCCACGTCCGTGAGCATCACCAGGCGCTCCGCGCCCAGGGCCACGGCCAGGGCCGAAGCCGCGGTGTCGGCGTTGATGTTGTACGCCAGCCCGTCGGCCCCGCGTGCCACAGGGGAGACCACCGGGATGTGACCCTGCGCCAGCAGCGCGCGGAGCAGTCCCGGATCGACGTCCACGACATCACCGACGAGCCCGATGTCCACGGGCCGGCCGTCGACCACGGCCGGCCGCCGGACGGCGGTCATCGAGTGCGCGTCCTCGCCGGTCATCCCCACGGCGAACGGCCCGTGTGCGTTGATGTGCCCGACGATCTCCCGCTGCACCTGACCGGCCAGCACCATGCGTACGACGTCCATGGCCGCGGGGGTGGTGACCCGCAGTCCGGCCTCGAAGCGGCTCTCCAGGCCGAGCCGGTCGAGCATGCCGCTGATCTGGGGGCCACCCCCGTGCACCACCACGGGGCGCAGGCCCGAAGTGCGGAGGTCCACAACATCCCGCGCGAACGCCCGACGGAGATCCGTGTCCACCATGGCGTGCCCGCCGAACTTCACGACGACGACGCCGCGTTCGGGCGGCTGTGGAGGCGCGAGGGCGCCGGCGCGCGCCGTCGCCTCCGGACGATCCCTGACGGACGGATTCATTCCGCTCCCACTCCGTTCGTGCGGATCCAGCCGCACCGATCGATCAACTGACGCGCGAACAGGAGTGGTTGCTCTGTTCCGCCCCAACCCCCGATCGTGACGTAGGTTAGCCTAACCTAATAGGGGATGTTTCGGTGTCGCCCCGGGCCGGCTCGTCCCCCGCCTCCAAGGGCCCGCGTCTCGGTCTGTCGTGCCGGCGGCAGGGCCGGGCGGCGGAACCGGCCTGCCGGGCAGGTCGTCTGACGGCCCGTACGTCATCGGCCGGGTCGCGCGGACGTCGTTCGGCTTGCCCGCTGCGCCCGCGAGGTCGCCCGCCCGGCCTCACGATGCAGCAAGGTGGCGACGAACCCCGTCCGTCGGGCCCGGTTCGGCGAACGAAGCCTGTCGCGGTTCTCGCGGGGCCCGGAGGACGACAACCGTTCCCCCACGGAGTCGCCGACGGGGCGCCTCGGCTACCGATCCATTCGCAGTGCACCGGGCTTCAGCCCGGTGGTGAAGCGAATCTGAGAGCTGCTCTGATCTCGGCTGTGTGCACGGATCCGCACTGTTCACCTCAGCTCAGGTCAGTGCGGCCGGTTCTGCTGCTCGATGTACTGCTTCACGATGCTGAGCGGTGCGCCGCCGACGGAACCGGCGAAGTTCGAGCCGGACCAGAGTCGTTGTGCCCGCCAGTAGTGGCGGACGAGGTCGGGGAACTCTTGGCGCAGCCGCCGGGAGGAGACGCCTTTGAGGCTGTTGACCAGTTTGGACACGGCGACCTTCGGCGGGAAGTTCACGAGCAGGTGGACGTGGTTGTTCTCGCCGTTGAACTCGACCAGCTCGGCCTCGAAGTCCTCGCACACGGCCCGCATGATCTCCTCGCACCGCGTCGGGTGTCGGTCGGCGAAGACCGGGTGCCGGTACTTCGTCAGGGAAGCCAGGTGGACGTGCATGCGGAGAGCGCGGTGACAGGCCGTACGAATGTTCGCGTCGATACCGGCGAGTCAAGTGCGTAGCGTGATCTTGTGCAGCTTCGGTACAGCTTCCGCGTGTACCCGAGCGCCGGTCAGCGCACAGCGTTGGCGAAGGCGTTCGGGTGTGTGCGGGTGGTCTACAACGACGGGCTCCGCGCTCGGGAGGCCGCCCGCAGCCAGGGCATGCCGTTCCCGAAGACCGGTGACCTGTCGAAGCAGCTGATCACCGCAGCGAAGAACACCCCGGAACGGGCCTGGCTGGGCGAGGTCTCGGCGGTCGTCCTCCAGCAGTCCCTGCGTGACCTGGACACCGCGTACCGCAACTTCTTCGACGGTTTGAAGGGTAAACGCCCCCGCATGGGCGCACCCCGGTACAAGTCGAAGCGGGACACCCGGCAGTCGGTCAGGTTCACGGCGAACGCCCGCTGGTCGATCACCCCGGGTCGGAAGCTGCGCCTGCCGAAGATCGGCGACGTCGAGGTGAAGTGGTCCCGGACGCTTCCCTCAGTGCCGTCGACGGTGACGGTGGTCAAGGACAGTGCCGGCCGGTACTTCGCGAGCTTCGTCGTGGAGACCGGCCCGCAGGAAGTCCTTCCCGAGGTCGTGCCCGTGGTGGGTATCGATCTCGGTCTCGGGCACTTCGCCGTCCTGTCCGACGGGACGAAGGTCGACAGCCCGCGCTTCCTGCGCCGGGCCGAGAAGCACTTGAAGAAGGCCCAGCGTGCCCTGGCCTGCAAGGTGAAGGGCTCCGGCAACCGGAACAAGGCCCGGATCAAGGTCGCCCGCGCTCACGCGCGAGTGGCCGACGCGCGCCGCGAGTTCCACCACCAGCTCTCCACCCGGCTGATCCGCGAGAACCAAGCGGTCGCCGTGGAGGACCTGGCGGTGAGGGGACTCGCCCGTACGCGCCTGGCCAAGTCCGTCCACGACGCCGGATGGTCGGCGTTCGTGACCATGCTGGAGTACAAGGCCGCCCGGTACGGGCGCACCTTCGTGAAGATCGGCCGGTTCGAGCCGACCTCCCAGGTGTGCTCGCAGTGCGGCGTGAAGGACGGCCCCAAGCCGCTGCACGTCCGGGTGTGGACGTGTGGGGCGTGCGGGGCGGTCCTGGACCGGGACATCAACGCGGCGGTCAACGTCGCCAAGGCGGCCGGACTGGCCGTGTCAGCCTGTCGAGCGCAGGTAAGACCGGAACGTGTTCCGGCACCGCGCAGCGAAGCAGGAACCCACCCGACACCGCAGCCCTCAACGGCACGGTAGGCGGGAATCTCCCCCCTTCAGGGGGAGAGGATGTCAAGTTCCACCGATGCGGATGTATCTCTCCTCGTTTCGTACGGGCGATCACCCGGGCCGGATGCTGGCGCTCCTGGACCGACGGGTTGCCACCGTGGACGTCGCGGTGATCGCCAACGCGATCGACGCCCTGCCGGGTCACGAGCGCCGGGCCGCCCTCCAGCGCGAGCTCGATGCTCTGGCCGAACTCGGACTGAACCCGGTCGTCGTGGACCTGCGGGAGTTCTTCGATCGACCGGCGGGTCGTGTCGCGGCGGCGCTGTCCCGTTTCCCTCTTGTCTGGGTGCGCGGCGGCAACGTATTCGTCCTCCGGCAGGCACTCGCCCGCAGCGGTGCCGATGGGATCCTCGCCGACCTGGTGCGCCGCGACGTCCTCGTCTACGCCGGGTACAGCGCCGGAGCGTGTGTCCTGGCTCCTGAGTTGCGCGGGCTGGAGGAGTGCGACGATCCGAAGGCGGTGGAGGTCGCCTACGGTGACCGGGCCCGATGGGACGGCCTGGCTCTCCTGGACTACGCCGTCGTGCCCCACATCGACTCACCGGGGCATCCCGAAACGGAGATCCTCGGGCGTGTGGCGGACCGCTACCGCGCGGAGGGGGTCGCCCATCGGGTCCTGCGCGACGGCGAGGCCCTCGTGATCGACGGTGGTGTCACAAGGGTCCACTGAGCGACGCCGTCGTCGGATTCCACTCGGCGCGGTGAGTGGCCCGACGGCCGTCGCCACGTGCCCGGACCGGGGCGCATGGCGACGGCTCAGGTGTCGTCAGGCGGCTTCCCCGTACGTCGCGCTGATGGCCCCGTCGACGCCGTGGTGGACGGCGAGCCGGTTCCCCCCGACGTCCGCGGAGGCTTCCAGCAGGCGTCGTACGGCGGAGCTGGCCGTGGCCACCGACATCAGCACACCCCAGGCGCCGCACAGGCGGTGGGCCCGCAGCACCGCGCTGGCTGTGGCGGGTGTCGCAGCGGCCTCCTCGATCACCACCAGCACCGGGGAGGGGCGGTGGGCTTCCAGGAACGCGACGATTTCCGAGGACAGTTCGGCCCGTCCGCCGATCCCCGGATCCTCCCGCACGGTGAGGACCAGGACACCACGTTCAGATCTGTGTGACAGCATCACGACCTCCACTATCCGGGCCCGCCGGCGGGCTCTGGTGCACACCGTCTTCCCATCTGCGGGCCATCTCAAGCAGATGGATTCCGCCGCGCCCGGGGAGTCCGGCCGACCGCCCCTCCGGGGCGCGCGGACAGGGCCCGGTGCGGGCCTCTGGCGCCCTGCGCGACGGCGTGCCCGACCGGTCCGGCGCCGGACGGACAGGGCTCCGCCGGCCGAGCCGGCGCCGGACTCTTGCGCAAGAACATGAAAAGAGTTGCAAAGATCCCTTGACGGCCGAGCGGCCGGACGGCAGGCTCCCCGCAGTACCCCGCAGTACCCCGCAGTACCCCGCAGTACCCCGCAGTACCCCGCAGTACCCCGCAGTACCCCGCAGCAGTCC
>NZ_JBHZCI010000080.1:0-8201 GCF_042755185.1 Streptomyces sp. NPDC059166
GCCCAGCGGTCGGTTCCGCTGACGGGGTTGAGGGCGAGGTTCTCGGCGGAGCGCCAGAAGTTCTGGGTGGCGTTTCCGTTGAACCAGCCCGCGTCGACGGTGACGTCGCCGTTGAAGGTGGTGTCGTCGGGCTTGAGGCCGAGCCCGGCGATGGAGGTGTAGAAGCCGATCTGCGCGTTGATGTTGTCGTAGGTGCCCGGCTTGAACATCAGCGCGTAGCGGTCGGTGCCGAACTGCGCGGACTCCTGCTTCCTGAAGATCTCGTCGACCTTGCCCTGGATGTCGGGCGTCGAGGGGTCGAAGACCAGGACGTTCGGGCCGAGGTCACCGCCGCCCGGCAGTTCCGCGGCCTCGTCGCCGAACGCCGACTGGGCCGTGGGGAAGGCCATGAGCAGCGAGACGGCGAGCGCGGCGAAGCCGAACGCCCTGGACCTGCGGTGTCTGCGCGGTGCCGTGGGGGGAACCGGGTGCGTGGGGGGCACGGTGTGCGTGGGGGGAACGTGCATGAATGACGTCTCCTGAGTCGTGGTACGGGTGCACGACGAACTGCGAGCAAGCGAGAGAGCGCTCTCTCGTTTCGTCGATGTAACCGCTGTTGCGCTGGACACGTCAAGAGGTGTGCGCCAGGTGTCTCGGGCGGATCGCGGTCCTGGCAACTGTTGGCGTCGCTCGTGCGGCAATTGCGGTATTTCGATACGAGATCGCTGCCTGCGTGGGTTCACAAGATGACCGCATCGCGGCGGGCCGTGGATGCACCGCCCGCGGCCCGGCCGGTTCCGCCGAGGCCCCCTGCCGGACGCCCTCCGGGCCCCGCCCCGGTCTCAGTTCAGCAGCGCCCTGGCGGCTCGCGCGCGGTGGCGGACCGCCTCGGCCGTGGCCGGCTCGACCTCGTCGACGATCTCGGCGTACTCGTCCATCTCCGCCGCCCCGCGCAGGAACTCCCCGCGCTGCACGAGCAGCTGGGCCCGCTCCAGGCGGAGCCTGGCCGGATGGGAGGGCAGCAGCAGGGAGAGTTCGAGCGCCCACAGGGCGACGTCCGTGCGCTCGGGGCGTGCGGCCGCCCAGGCCCGGACGTTGTTCAGGATCCGCAGCACCGTCTCCAGGGGCCTGGCGGGCACCGGCGCCAGGTCCTTCGGCGGCGTCCCGGTCGCACCCGCCACCAGCAGTTCCGCGTCCTGCCCGCTGAGCGGCGCGCCTCCCGCGAACGGGTCGGCCAGGACCTGCTCCTCCGGGTCGCCGAAGCCGACGACGTAGTGGCCGGGCAGGGCGAGGCCGTACACAGGCGCCCCGGCGCGCCTGGCGACCTCGATCCAGACCACGGACAGCAGGATCGGCAGACCTCTGCGACGCCGCAGCACCTGCTGGAGCACCGAGGAATCGAGCCGCTCGTAGTCCCTGGCCGCCCCCGCGAATCCGCAGCGCTCACCCAGGAGTTCGGCGAGTGCCGACGCCCACACCCGAGGGCCGCGGGCGCCGTAGGGGAGAAGGCCGGCCAGCCGGTCCAGCTCGATCTGCGCCTCGTCCACCCCGTACGGATCGGCGTCCCCCGGCCGGGGCGGTGACGCCTCCGCGCCCAGCAGCAGGCAGAGCAGCGCGAGGTCGGGCCGCTCGGCGCGGGCCTCCTCGGCGAAGCGCTCCCGCCGCTCGGTCCTGCCCGGGTCTCCGGCGTTCGTCTCAGACATGTGTCCCCGCAGCCGTCCCCGTCACGCCGACCTGAAGTGGTGGTAGCTGTGGTGGGTGGCGAAACCCATGCCGTCGTACAGCGCACGGGCGCCCTCGTTGTCCGCCTCCACCTGGAGCCACGCCGCCGAGGCGCCCTCGTCCAGCGCCTTGCGGGCCAGGGCCGCCATCACGTCCGTCGCCATACCGCGGCGCCGGTACTCGGGGGCCACCTCGACGGCCATGAACCCGGCCCAGCGGCCGTCGACCACACAGCGCCCGATCGCGGCCGGCGCGCCTGACGGGTCGTCGCCCGCCACGGAGGCGAACCACACGGAAGGGCCGCTCTCCAGCACCCTCAGCACGTGGGGGCCGGGAGTGTCGAAGCGCTGGTAGCGGGAGAGCCACGCGTCGTCGGTGCTCCTGGCCGTGCGCACCGTCGAGACGTCCCGGTCGAGGTCGCCGATGGGGGCCAGCGAGGCGATCCGCACCTCCGCCGTCACCTCGCGGCGCCACCCGTGCTCCTCCAGGCCCGCGCAGAGTTCCTCCTGCGTGCCCTCGGCGCCCGTGGCGGTCTGGACGTAGGCGGGCAGACCCCGCTCCTCGTACCAGCGCCCGACGCGTACGAGGGCGTCGCCGAGCGGGACACCCGGATCCCCGAGCGGGAGCACGGAGTTGGCGCGGCGGGTGAAACCTCCGGCCGCGCGCAGCGTCCACCCGCCCAGCTTCTCGCTCTCGACGGGCTGCCACGCCCGTGCGGTGGCCAGGGCGAGTTCGGCGAACGTGGCGGCCGGGCCGCGACGGCGCGCGGGGGCCGCCGGCACGACCTTGCCCGCCACCAGCGCGGCCTGCGCGATGCGGACGTTCTCGCCCCTCCGCGTGGTGACGGAGAGCACGCCCTCGTCCCAGGATGTGAGAACCCCGACCGTGTCGGTGAACTTCGCGCCCTGACCCCCCGTGTTGACGCCTGACCGGACCGAGACGCGTTTTCCCACGTCAGCTGGGGTAATGCGTACCTCTAGTCGTCCGCCGACAGTGAATTCCACAGCTCTGTCCGCCCCTCCTGTTCGGATCGTGCCCCGGAACGGAGATACTAGGTGCGGGCATCGACGACGCCGCGCTCCCGCGCGAGAGCCAACGCCCTACCGAGGAGGAACGACAGCGTGACCTACGTCATCGCGCAGCCTTGTGTCGACGTGAAGGACAAGGCCTGCATCGAAGAGTGCCCCGTCGACTGCATCTACGAGGGCTCACGGTCCTTGTACATCCATCCGGACGAATGCGTCGACTGCGGAGCCTGTGAGCCGGTCTGCCCGGTGGAGGCCATCTTCTACGAGGACGACACCCCGGAGGAGTGGAAGGACTACTACAAGGCCAACGTCGAGTTCTTCGACGACCTCGGCTCGCCGGGGGGCGCCTCCAAGCTGGGCCTCATCGAGCGCGACCACGCGTTCATCGCCGCGCTGCCGCCGCAGAACCAGTAAGCGGCCGCACGAGCGCCGCCCGGTCCCGTACGGCTCGTCACCGTGCGGGACCGAGGTGTTTTCCAGGCCGTTCCCCACAGGGCCCAGGCCGCCCCCGTACGAGAAAGCAGAGTTCCGTGTCCGCAGCAGTTCCCGTGTCCTCCCGTCTCCCGGTGTTCCCCTGGGACCGGCTCGAGCCCTACAAGGCGACGGCCGCGGCCCATCCGGACGGCATCGTGGACCTGTCGGTGGGTACCCCCGTCGACCCGGTGCCCGAGCTGATCCAGCGCGCGCTCGTCGCGGCCGCCGACAGCCCCGGCTATCCGACGGTCTGGGGCACCGAGGTCCTGCGGGACGCGCTGGCCGGCTGGGCCGGGCGCAGGCTCGGGGCGACCGGGGTGACCCACCGCAACGTCCTGCCCGTCGTCGGCTCCAAGGAGTTCGTGGCCTCGCTCCCCACGCATCTGGGGCTCGGGGCCGGCGACAAGGTCGCCTACCCCCGCCTGGCCTACCCGACGTACGAGGTCGGAGCCCGGCTCTGTGGCGCCGAGCCGGTCGTCTACGACGACCCGACGGAGCTGGACCCGGAGGGCCTCAAGCTGCTCTGGCTCAACTCCCCGTCCAATCCGACGGGCCGCGTCCTGCCGAAGGACGAGCTGACGCGGATCGTGGCCTGGGCACGTGAGCACGGCGTGCTGCTCCTCAGCGACGAGTGCTACCTGGAGCTCGGCTGGGAGGCGGAGCCCGTCTCCGTGCTGCACCAGGACGTCTGCGGGGGCACGTACGAGGGGATCGTCGCGGTCCACTCGCTCTCCAAGCGCTCCAACCTCGCCGGCTACCGCGCCGCCTTCGTCGCGGGTGACGCGGCGGTCCTGGGCGAACTGCTCCAGATCCGCAAGCACGGCGGGATGATGACGCCGGCCCCGGTCCAGGCGGCGACCGCCGCGGCGCTGGGCGACGACACGCACGTCGAGGAGCAGCGGGCCCGCTACGCACGGCGGCGCGCGGTCCTGCGCGCGGCGCTGGAGGCCCACGGCTTCCGTATCGAGCACAGCGAGGCGAGCCTCTACCTCTGGGCGACGCGGGACGAGGCGTGCTGGGAGACCGTGGCGCACCTGGCGGAGCTCGGCATCCTCGTGGCGCCCGGCGACTTCTACGGACCGGCGGGCGACCGCTTCGTGCGCGTCGCCGTCACGGCCACGGACGAGCGGGTGGACGCCGCGGTCAAGCGTCTTTCCTGATCCCCGGCGCTGAACACCGAAGGGCCTCGGAGGTGCGGCGCACCTCCGAGGCCCTTCGGCGTTCAGCGCGGCGTGAGCCGCCCGTGGCTCAGCCGATCGGCAGGTTGCCGGCGGACAGCTCGCCGCCCGCGGCGCCGCCGGCCGTCTCCAGGGCCTTGCCGGCGGCGGGCAGGGTGGTGCCGACCACCTTGCCGCCGGTCTCGTCGGCCACCGAGGAGCCCTGCTTCGCGGCGGAGTCCAGCGTGCTGCTGACACCGGCTCCGTCGAGCGAGGTGAGGCCACCGAGGGCGGGGGTCTGCGGGAGCCCCGCGGCACCCGCGGCACCGGCCGCGCCGACCACGGGGGCCGCACCCGCGGCGATCAGCAGCGCGGCACGGGCGATCCGACGGGTCAGGGGGAGGGACATGATGCTCCTTCGGCGGGACGTCAACGGGTTCGCGGCGGACTCGGAATCCGCCTGTCCGGTGATCGGACGCACTGAACAACAGGTCCGGGGGCGGGGAAGGTTGCGGGGCACCGAGGTAAAGACTGGGCAATGCGTCAGATAATCCGCAACGGGTGGAGCCGGGCGAAGAGGTCTGTCCGGGCAGGGCGGAAGAATCGTCACTTCCCTTGCCCCGCAACGGGATGGGCCTTCTCGGTGAGGGCGTCGGGGGCGGGATCCGGCCGATCCTCGGGCCCAGGCGGAACGGCCCGTTCGGATGACGGGTCGTACTACCGAGCGAGCCGCATTCGGACGGTGCCGGAGCCTGATCCCTCGCGTTCCGTCCGCCATCCGGTGTCGGCCGTCCACACCCGGCCCGCGTAGGAGACCTCGTCGATCCGCAGCGTCCCGGCCCGCGCGACCGCCCAGTGGGCGAGCTCCCAGCCGCGCCGCGCCGTCGCGTCGTCGCCGGCCCGCACGGGTACCGACACCGTGCTCGCGGCAGCCGAGCCGGCCGAGCCGGTGGAGGGCAGGACGTCCTTCCCGAAGGCACGCACCAGATCGGCCCTCACCGCGGCGGCGTCCCCCGGGCCCCCGGCCTTCCCGGCCGGCGACGAGCAGGTCAGCGAGGCCGGCGCGCTCCCGGTCAGCGCGGCGGACAGCAGGGCCGCGTCCGGCTCGTGCTTCGCGTACGCCTGGGGGAAGCCGCTCTTCTGGACCCGCTGGGCCGCCTCGGTCAGCGGCAGCCGCGAATAGCCCGGGACCTCTGCCAGGTGCTCGTAGAACTTCCCGGACGAGTACACCGGGTCCATGATCTGCTCAGGCGTCCCCCACCCCTGCGAGGGGCGCTGCTGGAAGAGTCCCAGGGAGTCGCGGTCCCCGTGGTCGATGTTGCGCAGCGCGGACTCCTGCAGCGCGGTCGCCAGCGCGATGGTCACCGCGCGCTCCGGCAGCCCGCGGGACGTGCCCACGGCGGAGATCGTCGCGGCGTTGGCGGCCTGGTCCGGGCTCAGCTCGTAGGTGCGTCCCCCGCCCTCCCCGGCGGGGCCGACGGTGCACCGGGGTGCGCCCCTGTGACCGGAGAGGTACTGCACGGCCAGATAGCCCGCCAGTGCCACGAGCACGGCGAGGGCGGCCGTGGCGCGGAGGAGGCGGCTGCGGCGGGGTGAGGAGCTGGTCCTGGGCACGGGGCCACCGTACTGGAGGGTACGGACGGCGCCGAGACCGAAGTCCCCCACGGCGGATCCTGTCGCGGGCGCGGGGCCCGCCCCGGATGCCGACGATCCACGGTTCGGCCGCGGGCGATCGCCTCGCGGGCGCGGGGCCCACCCCGCTGCGACCTGATCCGCCGGACAGGCCATAGGGTCGTGACCATGGACGGACACACGATCGATCTCTCCCTGCCCGGCCCCGAGCTCACCGCCCGGCTGGTCGACTTCCCGTCGGTGAGCGGGCAGGAGAAGGACCTCGCCGACGCGATCGAGGCGGCCCTGCGCCCGCTGCCCCACCTGACCGTGGACCGCCACGGCAACAACATCGTGGCCAGGACCCGGCTGGGCCGCGCCGAGCGCGTCGTCCTCGCGGGACACATCGACACCGTCCCGATCGCGGACAACGTGCCGTCCCGGCTGGACGACGACGGCGTCCTCTGGGGGTGCGGGACCTCCGACATGAAGTCGGGCGTCGCCGTACAGCTGCGTATCGCGGCCACCGTGCCGGAGCCCAACCGCGACCTCACGTTCGTCTTCTACGACAACGAGGAGGTGGCCGCACACCTCAACGGCCTCGGACACGTGGCGCAGGCGCACCCCGAATGGCTCGAGGCGGACTTCGCGGTCCTCCTGGAGCCCTCCGACGCGCAGGTCGAGGGCGGCTGCCAGGGCACCATCAGGGTGCATCTGCGACTCGAGGGGGAGCGGGCGCACTCGGCCCGCAGCTGGATGGGGTCCAACGCGATCCACGCCGCCGCACCCGTGCTCGCCAGGCTCGCCGCCTACGAACCGCGCCGCCCGGTGATCGACGGCCTGGAGTACCGCGAGGGGCTGAACGCAGTGGGGATCGAGGGCGGCGTCGCCACCAACGTCATCCCCGACTCCTGCACCGTGGTCGTCAACTACCGATACGCACCCGACCTCAGCGCGGAGCAGGCCGAGGCGCACGTCCGGGAGGTCTTCGCGGACTGCGGTGTCGTCGGGTTCACCGTCGACGACCACTCCGGGGCCGCGATGCCCGGCCTCTCCCACCCGGCGGCCAAGGCATTCATGGAGGCGGTCGGCGGCACGGCGCAGCCGAAGTTCGGCTGGACGGACGTCTCCCGATTCGGCTCGCTCGGGGTTCCCGCGGTGAACTACGGCCCCGGGGACGCGCTCTTCGCGCACAAGCGCGACGAGCACGTGAGGACCGACCGGATCACCCACTGCGAGGAGCGTCTGCGCTCCTGGCTCACCAGCTGACCCACGGCATTCCCCTGCGCGTAACCTCCGCCGATCTACGCTGAGGCGACACACGCACAACGCAGTCGGCGGAGGGAGCAGGTCATGGGCAACCCGGAGGACGCACGGATCCCCGAGGGCGCGCAGATTCCCGAGGGTGCGGTGCAGCCCGAGGAACAGCGACTGGGCCCGGTTCTGCGTCGCAGGGAACAGGTCCAGCCGGGCACGACCGATCAGCGGCTGCTGGATTCCGAGGGCGACTCCGAGTGGGTCCACACGGACCCCTGGCGTGTCATGCGGATCCAGTCCGAGTTCGTCGAAGGCTTCGGAGCGCTGGCGGAACTGCCCAGTGCCATCAGTGTGTTCGGCTCGGCGCGCACCCCGGCGGACGGGCCGGACTACGAGGCCGGGGTGCGGATCGGCAAGGCGCTCGTCGAGGCGGGCTTCGCCGTCATCACCGGCGGCGGCCCGGGAGCCATGGAGGCCGCCAACAAGGGCGCGCGCGAGGCGAAGGGGGTCTCGGTCGGACTCGGGATCGAGCTGCCCTTCGAGTCGGGACTGAACCCGCACGTCGACATCGGCGTCAACTTCCGCTACTTCTTCGTCCGCAAGACGATGTTCGTGAAGTACGCGCAGGGGTTCGTCGTCCTGCCCGGGGGCCTCGGCACGCTCGACGAACTGTTCGAGGCGCTGACCCTGGTGCAGACCGGCAAGGTCACCCGGTTCCCGATCGTGCTCTTCGGCACGGAGTACTGGGGCGGGCTGGTGGACTGGCTGAGGGACACGGTGGTCGCCGGCGGCAAGGCATCGGAACGCGACCTGATGCTGTTCCACGTCACGGACGACGTGGACGAGGCGGTACGGCTGGTGACGAAGGAGGTCGGCCGCTAGGTGTATTGCCCTGTGAGGTTGGGGACGCGGCTGGCGGGTGGTTTGCCTGCGAGTGCGGTGTGGCCGCGGTGGTGATTGTAGGAGTGGAGCC
>NZ_JBHZCI010000081.1:0-7976 GCF_042755185.1 Streptomyces sp. NPDC059166
GGGTGCGGGTGGGGGGGGGGGGGCGGTTCGCCCGGTCGCCGCAGCCCCGGGGGCGGCGGGGGGGGGGGGGGGGGGGGGGGGGGGGGGCGGGGGGCCCCCCCCCCCCCCCACGGCCGTGTGAGGCACGACCGGGACGAGGCCCCCTACTTGAGCGCACCCGCCGTCAGTCCCGCCACGACCTGGCGCTGGAAGACGATGTAGGCGAGGAGGACCGGCAGCATCGCCATGACCAGTCCTGCGAAGAGCCCCGACCAGTCGCCCCTGTAGCCCTGGCTGGTGGCCAGTTCGACCAGGCCCTGGGAGAGCACCTTGCCGTCCGGGTCGGTGTTCAGCACGGTCGGGAGCATGTACTGGTTCCACTGCCCGAGGAAGTTGAAGATCCCGACGCTGATCAGACCGGGCTTGGCCATCGGCAGCATCACCTGGAAGAACGTCCGGGTGTGAGAGGCGCCGTCCAGCATCGCCGCCTCCGCGATCGAGGTCGGCAGGGTGCGGAAGAACGAGGTGAGGAAGAAGACGGTGAACGGCAGCGAGTAGGCGATGTAGACCAGGATCAGCCCGTGCACCGAGTTCAGCAGGCCCATGTTGTTCATGACGAAGAACAGCGGGACCAGCGCCAGGATGATCGGGAAGCTCATCCCGCCGACGAAGAGGAAGTAGACGAAGCGGTTCCCCGGGAAGTCGAACCGCGCCAGGACGTACGCGGCCATCGAGCCGAGCAGCAGGGTGCCGATGAGCGAACCGCCCACCACCAGGATGGTGTTCAGGAAGTAGTCGCTCATGTGGGCCTGGTTCCAGGCCCTCGACCAGTTCTCGAAGTGCAGCCTGTCCGGGAGCGCCCAGGGGGTCGACAGGATCGAGTCGTCCGACTTGAAGGACGCCATCACCGCCCAGAGCAGCGGCATGACGACGAGGACCGCCCAGATGATCAGCACACCGTGCGAGAAGACGTTGAGGACCTTGCCCTCGCTGCTCTTCGCGGGCGCACCGGCCGGCACGTCCGTCTTCGTCACCGGGGAGCGCGGGGCCGGGACGGCCGGCGGAGTCTCAGTGACCTTCATGTGTACTCACCTCGTACGACTGTCGAGCCGGCCACCGGGACCGAACTGATCTGCATGCCGCCGGTAGTCCGGTCGCCGTTCCTCGCGGGGGCCGGCATCAGAACTCCAGCCGCTCGCGCCGGCCGAGCTTCATCACGATGCCCGCGAAGAGCATGGTGACGATCAGCAGCCCGACGCCGATGGTGGTCGCGTAACCGGCCTGGGCGTCGCGGAAGGCCGTCTGGTAGACGTACAGCGGCAGGACGGTGGTGGAGTAGTCCGGGCCGCCGGGTCCCACCGTCATGACCTGTACGGCGGTGAAGGCCTCCACGCCGAGCGCCAGGATGCCCATGTAGACCCAGCCGGACTGCACGGTGTCCCACAGCAGCGGCAGGGTGATCTTGAAGAACGTCGTGATGCGGTCGGCCCCGTCGAGGAGGGCCGCCTCGTAGAAGTCCTTCGGTATGGATGCCATTCCGGCCGAGAACAGGACGACGAAGAATCCCACCGTCGACCAGATCAGCACCACCATCACGCAGTAGAGCGCGAGGTCCGGGTCGCCCAGCCAGTCCGGCTGGAGGCTCTTCAGACCGACCGCCTTGAGCGTCTCGTTCAGCATTCCGGACGACGGGTTGAAGGCGAACTGGAAGAGCAGCGCCACGATCACGATCGACAGGACCTGCGGGAAGAAATAGGCGATCTTGTAGAACGAGGAGCCCCGCACGCCGGCGACCACGGCGTTCTTGCGCCGCCGGCCGCCGACATTGAGCATGAATGCGAAGAAGAGTGCGAGGCCCAGCGTCACCAGCGGCAGCAGCAGGGCGAGCAGCACACTGTGCTGCAGGGACTTCCAGAAGATGTTGTCGTGGAGCATCCGACTGTAGTTGTCGAAGCCGACCATCTTGAAGTCCGCGCTCAGTCCGGTCCAGTCCGTGAACGAGTAGTAGATGGACTGGGCGAAGGGCCAGATGACGAATATGGCGTACAACGCCAGCGGGACCACGAGGAATCCCGCGATGAACCGGTACTTGCCGTGCTGCATCGTTTACCGACCCCGATTTCTGAGCGGGTGCCGCCGCTGGTGACGGTGGCTCACTGGTGCTTGTAGTGCTTGATGGACTGGTCCTTGGCCGCGGCGTCCGCGAAGGCCTGGATCTTCTTGATGGTCTCCGCCGGGGTCGCGCGGCCGGCCATCATCTCGCCGATTCCGGCGATACCGATCTGCTCCTTCTGGAGCTTGACGTACCAGTCCTGCATACGGGGGTTCACGACGTTGTCGCCGGCCTTGGCCAGCACGTCGACACCCGACTGCATGGCGGACGAGAGCTCCAGTCCGTCCGTGCCGCCGTTGAAGGCGGTGAGGGACTTCACCGACTTGGTGAAGTTCTTGGAGGACTCCTCGCTGAGCATGATGCGCAGCTGCTCCATGCCGCCCTCGGGGTTCTTCGCCTTCGCCGGGACGACGAACGGCTCACCGCCGGAGGCCCACAGGGTGCCGAAGGGCATCTTGTCGGACGAGTCGAGGCTGGACGGCGCCCCGACCATCATCTTGAAGTCCTTCGGGGTGGTCGGCGCGGCCTCGTTCTCCACCCAGGAGCCGTTCGGGATGAACAGCGCCTTGCCCTTGGTCCACTCGGTCTGCGACTGGATGTGGGTCAGGCCGGGCGTGCCCTTGAGGATGTAGCCCTTCTTGAAGAGCTCGTAGTACGCCTCGAAGGCGGCCTTGACGGCCGGGTCCTTCCAGGCGTTCGGCTCCAGGTTGTCGATCTTGTCGAGGACCTCGCGGCCGCCGATCTTGGCGATGAACGGGTACAGCGAGAACGGCAGGTAGTACGGGTACTTGCCCGGGTAGGTCCAGCCGGCGATGCCCTTCTTCTTCGCCTTCTCGCAGAGCGCGAGCATGTCGTCCCAGGTCTCCGGGTACGCCGCGTCGAGCTTCTCGAGGTTGGTCTGGGAGTACCAGACGCCGTAGACCGTGTACGCGTAGTACATGATCCAGACGGGGTCGCCGTCGAACTGGCCCATCTCCAGGACACCGGGGCGCAGCGTGTCGCGGACCTTCTTGGACGGGTCGTCGTAGGACGGGGCGTCCATGAGCGGGGTGAGGTCGGCGAGCTGCTTCTTGCCGACGAGGACACCCATGTCCATCTGCTCGGCGCCGGAGTTGTCGATGAGGTCCGGCGGGGTGCCGCCGTTGAAGCGCGGCTGCAGCGTCGACTGGATCTTCTCGGTCGCGGTGTGCTTGACCTTCGGCGCCTTGGGGAAGGCCGCGTTGTACTTCTTCTCCGCGTCGATGGCGTACTGCTCGCCGAAGCCGCCGTTGAAGATGACCACCTCGAGGGCGGCGGTCTCGTTGACACCGAGCGGGTTCTTGGCGCTCTTGGTGCCCTTTTCGACCTTGTCGTCACTGCCGCTGTCACTGCTCGCGCAGGCGGACAGGAAGCTCATCGTCGGAACAGCGATCACGCCGAGTGCGGCAGAACGCTTGATCAGATCGCGACGGCCAAGGCCCTCATTCGTGCGGCCTGAGGTGGATCCCATGCTCAAGTCCTCGCCTTCTCCAGGACTCAGGCGGTGTGTCGGGTCACCCGTGAGGAATTCGCCTGGGCGAAGGGCCCCGCCACCGCGGTCAGTTGCGCTTGGGTCGTGCAGAATTGCCGGTTTTCCACTGCAGTGGAGGATTTTCGGAAGGAATCGCGCGGCAGCCGCTCCGGCGCCCACAACTGTCCCGTTCTCCCCCGCGCCCACGCGCCGTTGTGAAGCGGCTGTGCAGACGCCGACAGGTATAGTCCACTTGCCGCCGACTGAGCAAGATCGAATGCAGGGTTGAGCGGCAGTCTTTCCCGAGTTGAGACCTCAGTGACACCTGGGCACCGCGCGCGCTCGCGCATGAGCCCCACTTCTCGCAATACGGTCGAATCGTCGATGTCAACACCATGCAACACCCTTGACACATCTGGTCACTTGGCTCCCTACTGGTACCCGCGCCCCACAATGACAACGTTGTCCATTGCTTGTTATCGGGAGGAACGGCTCCATATGCAGCCACTACGCGGTCCTCAGCACGGTTCGCGCCACAGACACGGCCAGTCCGCCGCGGTGCTCGCGGCTGCCCTCGTCATGGCCCTGGCGGCCCCCACCGCCGCCCTCGCGCAGCCCTCCGGTCCTCCCCGGAAGCCGCACGGCGACACGGTGTTCAGTTCTTCTTTCGAGGCGGACGAGAAGCAGCCGGACTGGCGCAACACCGTCGAGGAGGGCCCCGACGGCGAGAAGCGGGCGTCGGGTGTCGACGGCGGCTTCTCCGCCGGCATACCCGGCAGTGTCACCGACCGGGTCACGGACCTTCGCGCCAGCGACGAGAACAGCGGTGGCGGTGAGGGCAAGGAGAACCTGGTCGACGCCGACTCCGGCACCAAGTGGCTGGCCTTCGAGTCCACCGGCTGGGTGGAGTTCGACCTCACCGAACCGACCAAGGTCGTCACCTACGCCCTGACTTCGGCCAACGACCACGACGAACGGGATCCCAAGGACTGGACCCTGAAGGGCTCGTCCGACGGCAAGACCTGGAAGGACCTGGACACCCGCACCGGCGAGAGCTTCTCGGAGCGCCTCCAGACGAAGTCGTACGACTTCACCACGGACACCGCGTACCAGCACTTCCGGCTGGAGATCACCAGGAACAACGGCGCGTCCGACGCGGTGCAGCTGGCCGATGTCCAGTTCTCCGACGGTGACACCTCCGCACCGGCCCCCGACGACATGCGCACCCAGGCGGACCGGGGCCCCTCGGGCTCCCCCACCGCCAAGCAGGGCGCGGGCTTCACGGGGAAGAAGGCGCTCCGCTACGCCGGGACGCACAAGCCGGACGGGCACGCCTACTCGTACAACAAGGTCTTCGACGTCGACACCGCCGTCACCAAGGACACCCAGCTCTCGTACCTGGTGTATCCGCAGATGGGCAAGACGGACCTCGACTACCCCGCGACCCACGTGGCGGTGGACCTGGCCTTCACCGACGGCACCTACCTGAGCGAGCTGAAGGCCACCGACAGCCACGGCGGGCTCCTCACCCCGCAGGGCCAGGCCGACGCCAAACGGCTGTACGTGAACCAGTGGAACAAGGTGTCCTCACGGATCGGCACGGTCGCCGCCGGAAAGACCGTCGACCGGATCCTGGTGGCGTACGACTCCCCGAAGGGCCCGGCCAAGTTCCAGGGCTGGATCGACGACATCTCCATCGCCCCCAAGGCCCCGGAGAAGCGCAAGGCGCACCTGTCGGACTACGCCTCGACCGTCCGCGGGACGAACTCCAGCGGCGGCTTCTCGCGCGGCAACACCTTCCCGGCGACCGCGGTGCCGCACGGCTTCAACTTCTGGACGCCGGTGACCAACGCCGGTTCGACCAGCTGGCTCTACGACTACTCCCGTGGCAACAACGAGGACAACCTGCCCACGATGCAGGCGTTCGGCGCGAGCCACGAGCCGAGCCCCTGGATGGGTGACCGGCAGACCTTCCAGGTGATGCCGTCGGCGGCCTCCGGTACCCCGGACGCCTCCCGTACGGCCCGTGCGCTGCCGTTCCGCCACGAGAACGAGACGGCGAATCCGCACTACTACGGCGTGACCTTCGAGAACGGCCTCAAGGCCGAGATGACGCCGACCGACCACGCCGCGCGCATGCGGTTCACCTACCCGGGTGATGACGCGAGCCTCGTCTTCGACAACGTCACGAACGACGGAGGTCTCACCCTCGACGCGAAGTCCGGTACCTTCACCGGATATTCCGACGTCAAGAGCGGTGGCTCCACGGGTGCCACCCGCCTCTTCGTATACGGCTCGTTCGACGCGCCCGTCACCGACAGCGGGAAGCTGAAGGGCGACGGCGGTGACGACGTGACCGGCTTCTTCCGCTTCGACGCGGGCAAGGACCGCACGGTCGAGCTGCGGCTGGCCACCTCGCTGATCAGCGTGGACCAGGCGAAGAAGAACCTCGCCACGGAGCTGCCGGAGAAGACCTCCTTCGACAAGGTGGAGCGGGACGCCCAGCGCGCCTGGGACAAGATCCTCGGCAAGGTCGAGGTGGAGGGCGCCGACGCCGACCAGCTGACCACCCTCTACTCCAGCCTCTACCGGCTGTACCTCTACCCGAACTCCGGCTTCGAGCAGGTCGACGGGAAGCCCGCGTACGCGAGCCCGTTCTCGAAGCAGACCGGCGAGAACACCCCGACCCACACGGGCGCGAAGATCGTGAAGGGTGAGGTGTACGTCAACAACGGATTCTGGGACACCTACCGGACGACCTGGCCGGCGTACTCCTTCCTGTCGCCGAAGCAGGCTGGGAAGATGGTGGACGGCTTCGTCCAGCAGTACAAGGACGGCGGCTGGATCTCCCGTTGGTCCTCCCCCGGTTACTCCGACCTGATGACCGGTACCAGCTCCGACGTCGCCTTCGCCGACGCGTACGTCAAGGGCGTCGACTTCGACGCGGAGGCGGCGTACGACGCTGCGGTCAAGAACGCCACGGTCGCCCCGCCCTCCTCGGGCGTCGGCCGCAAGGGCATGGAGACCTCGGTCTTCACCGGGTACGCGAACACGGAGACGCACGAGGGTCTCTCCTGGTCGCTGGAGGGTTACCTCAACGACTACGGCATCGCGCAGATGGGCAAGGCCCTCTACGCGAAGACGAAGAAGGCGCGTTACAAGGAGGAGTCCGAGTACTTCCTCAACCGGGCGCAGAACTACGTCAAGCTCTTCGACGGCAAGGCCGGCTTCTTCCAGGGCAAGAAGCCGAACGGCGACTGGCGCCTGCCCTCCGACCAGTACGACCCCCGTGTCTGGGGCTACGACTACACGGAGACCAACGGCTGGGGCTACGCCTTCACCGCCCCGCAGGACAGCCGCGGCCTGGCCAACCTCTACGGCGGCCGGGACGGCCTGGCGAAGAAGCTGGACACGTACTTCACCACCCCGGAGACCGCCGGGCCCGAGTTCACCGGCTCGTACGGCGGCGTCATCCACGAGATGACCGAGGCGCGCGACGTCCGGATGGGACAGTACGGCCACAGCAACCAGGTCGCGCACCACGCCACCTACATGTACGACGCGGCGTCGCAGCCCTGGAAGACCCAGGAGAAGGTCCGCGAGGTCCTCGGACGGCTCTACACCGGCAGCGAGATCGGCCAGGGCTACCACGGCGACGAGGACAACGGCGAGCAGTCGGCCTGGTTCCTCTTCTCCTCGCTCGGCTTCTACCCGCTGGTGATGGGCAGCGGTGAGTACGCCATCGGCTCGCCGCTCTTCACGAAGACGACGGTGCACCTGGAGAACGGCCGCGACCTGGTCGTCAAGGCGCCGAAGAACAGCGCGAAGAACATCTACGTCCAGGGTCTGAAGGTCAACGGCCGTAAGTGGAACTCCACTTCGCTTCCGCACGACCTGCTGGCCAAGGGTGGTGTCCTGGAGTTCGACATGGGCGCCGAGCCGTCCAAGTGGGGCACGGGCAAGGACGCGGCCCCCGTCTCCATCACCCAGGACGACAAGGTGCCCGCACCCAGGGGCGACGTGCTCAAGGGTGATGGCGCGCTCTACGACGACACCTCGGCCACCTCCGCCTCGGTCGGGTCGGTGGAGCTGCCGGCGGCCGCGGGCACGAAGGCGGTGCAGTACACGCTGACGTCGGAAACGGCCGAAAAGGCCCCGACGGGCTGGGTGTTGCAGGGCTCGGCCGACGGGAAGTCCTGGAAGGACCTCGACAAGCGGTCCGGCGAGACGTTCGCCTGGGACAAGCAGACCCGGGTGTTCTCGGTGGCGTCCCCGAAGCCGTACGCGAAGTACCGGCTGGTGAGCGCGAAGGCTGCCACGCTGGCGGAGATCGAGCTGATCTCCTGAACGACTGAACGGAGTTGACGGCCGGGGGCGGCCACCCGTACGTACGGG
>NZ_JBHZCI010000082.1:0-7224 GCF_042755185.1 Streptomyces sp. NPDC059166
GGCTCCCGGGCCGCCTGCCCGGTCTGGGCATCGAGGGCGAGGACGTCCACCCGTAGCGCCAGACCCCATGGCTGGAGGGGGGCGTCCGCCCGGACGCCCCCCTCCACCCATGTGCGCGCCGGGTCAGAAGAAGACGGACCGGCGCTGCACCAGCAGCTTGTACAGGGTGTGCTGGATCTGCTCCCGCACCTGGTCCGTGAGGTTGAACATCAGCATGGGGTCCTCCGCCGCCTCCGGCGGGTAGCCGTCCGTCGGGATCGGCTCCCCGAACTGGATGGTCCACTTCGTCGGCAGCGGCACCATCCCCAGCGGCCCCAGCCAGGGGAACGTCGGCGTGACCGGGAAGTACGGGACTCCGAGGATCCTCGCGAGGGTCCTGGAGTTGCCGATCATCGGGTAGATCTCCTCCGCGCCCACGATCGAGCACGGAACGATCGGCACACCGGCCCGCAGCGCCGTCGACACGAACCCGCCCCGCCCGAAGCGCTGCAGCTTGTACCGCTCGCCGAACGGCTTCCCCAGGCCCTTGAAGCCCTCCGGCATCACACCCACGACCTCACCGCCGGTCAGCAGCCGTTCGGCGTCCTCCGCACAGGCCAGGGTGTGCCCCGCCTTCCTCGCCAGCTCGTTGACGACCGGCAGCATGAAGACGAGGTCGGCCGCCAGGAGACGCAGGTGCCGCCGCGCCGGATGGTTGTCGTGCACCGCGACCTGGAGCATCAGCCCGTCCAGCGGCAGCGTCCCCGAGTGGTTGGCCACGATGAGCGCCCCGCCGTCCGACGGGATGTTCTCGACGCCCTTCACCTCGACCCGGAAGTACTTGTCCGCGAGCGGCCGGAGCACCGACATCAGGACCTGGTCGGTCAGCTCCTCGTCGTACCCGAACTCGTCGACCTCGTAGTCACCGGTGAGCCTGCGCCTCAGGAACGCCAGCCCTCCCGCGATACGCCGGTCCCAGTCGCTCCCCGTCCCCTCCACGCCCTCACCGGCCCCTTGTGGCACCTGGCCGCCCGGAAGGGCGCTGACGGGCGCGGGATGCCCCGACGCGGGCGCCTGTACCCGTCCACCGCCCGTCGGGATGCCTCTGCGCCGCCCCACGCCCGTGCGTGAGCGGTCGTCGTCGAAGGGAATGACCTTGGCGTCCGCCATCGTCGGTCGCGCTCCTCTACCTGGCGCCGTGCGTCGGATGTGTCGTTGCGGCCGGTCCGGCTGCCGGCTCCGTACCGGCGAGCCTGCCGACCGCCCTGCCCACCAGCTCGGGCGGCAGCAGCCCCGGACCGCGGCTCCGCACGAACTCGGCGAAGGTCTCGGCGGTGCTGAACCTCGGCCTGAACCCCAGCGTCTCGCGCATCTGGACCGTCGAGACCACCCTGCCGTGGGTGAGCAGCCTGATCTGCTCCGGGGAGAAGTCCGTCATGCCGACCGTACGGAGCGCCGAACCCACCCAGGTGACGGCCGGCAGCAGCAGAGGCACCGTGGGCCGCCCCAGCCGCCGCGCGCACTGCGACAGCAGCAGCACTCCGTCACCAGCGATGTTGAACGTGCCGCTGTTCAGCGTCCCCCGCCGCGGTTCACGCGCGGCGATCTCCAGTACGTCGACGACGTCGTCCTCGTGGACGAACTGCAGCCGGGGGTCGTACCCGAGGACCGTCGGCAGGACCGGCAGCCCCAGGTAGTCGGCGAGCGGCGAGTCCGGCTCCGGGCCGAGGATGTTCGCGAACCTCAGCACGCACACGGCGACATCGGGTCTGCGCCGCGCGAACCCGCGCACGTACCCCTCGACCTCCACCGCGTCCTTCGCGAAGCCGCCGCTGGGCAGCGACTTGGGGGTCGTCGTCTCGGTGAAGACCGCCGGATCCCGCGGTGCGGAGCCGTACACGTTCGTACTGGACTTCACCACCAGCCGCTGCACCGACGGGGACTTCTGGCACGCGCCGAGCAGCTGCATCGTGCCGATGACGTTGGTCTCCTTGACCGTCGTCCTGCCACCGGCACCGGACGCCTTCGCGGACACGTCGAGATGCACGACCGTGTCGACGGAACGCTCGGCCAGGACCCTGGCGATCGCCGACTGCCGGATGTCCGCGAGGACGAAATCGGCATCGCCCAGCTCATGCCCCGGCGCGACCGCGTCCACCGCGATCACCCGGTCCACGCCCGGGTCACGCTGGATGCGTCGCACGAAACGGCCTCCCAGCTGCCGGGCCGCGCCTGTGACGAGCACGATCTTCCCCAAGATCAGCGCCTTCCGTCGATCGTTCACCGAACGGGGTCTTCCCCTGAGGGCAGTCACGCAATTCCCGGTGGATCAGCGCGCGGCGTCAGATGCGGTGCATCGCAAGGCGGAGGGACGTCCGCATACTGGATGTATGCGGACGGTCCGACAACGCGGCGAGGCGCCGTAGCTGTCGTCGCGCGCCCGCCGGGAATTGCGGGGACAGCCCTTAGCCGTCACCGTAGTCGGTCGATGTTGCCCTGTGATGACCCCAGGCGGGCTTTACCGAACCGATGGCGGGAATACCACCGAACCGCCGCACCGCCCCCACCCGGACGGGCACCGGAAACGCGCCGAGGCCCTCCCGCCAGGACGGCGGGAGGGCCTCGAACTCACGAACAGCGTCCGCTTACTTCTTGTTGCGACGCTGAACACGCGTGCGCTTGAGCAGCTTGCGGTGCTTCTTCTTGGCCATCCGCTTGCGCCGCTTCTTGATAACAGAGCCCACGACTACCCTCGCTCACTTCTTCTTCACTGGTGCGGGGCGTCTGGGCCCACACGACCTACGTCGGCCTAGCCTACCCGCCACCGCGTGAGGGACGTAATCCGAGGGGAGCGTCAGGCCGACTCCACCCCCACGAAGGAGTCGCGGAGATACTCGTGAACCGCTTGCTCCGGGACCCTGAACGACCTTCCCACCCTGATCGCGGGCAGATGACCACTGTGCACCAAGCGGTACACGGTCATCTTCGACACCCTCATGACCGAGGCGACTTCCGCCACGGTCAGGAACCTGACCTCGTTGAGAGGCCTCTCGCTTCCAGCAGCCATGACCCACCTGTACCTTCCGCACGAGACGCGCACCGGCTTCCCCTCCGGTGACTCTTCGTCGTTGTGCGCTCACTCCCCAGATTAGGTGCGGGTGATGCGAGTGGGGAAGAGGTAAGGAAATCGGGCGCCTACCGTGACAGACGAGCGCGATTGAGCACATACCGAGCGATCGGCCCGTAGTGGTCCGCCCGCACACCGTCATCCAGGGGCACAGCGACGGACACCCGTCCCTCCTCCTCACCCACGAACAGCGCGGGATCGTCCGTATCACCCAGCCCGACTGCCTCGATGCCCAGCTGACCTGCCCCGCAGACCCATCCGTGGTCCCCCACCACCAGCTCGGGAAGCACCCCGCGGGCCTCCACCGCCTCCTCCAGGACGGCCCGGACCGGCAGCGGCGAGTGGGTGTGCGCCCCGGTGACGCCCCCCGCGCCCCGCCCGTCCGGCTCGCGCACCAGGGCGACCCCCCGTACGTAGTCGAGGCTGTACGTACGTACGCCGAATCGCGTCATCACGTCGACACCACGCCCCCGCGCGGGGGTGAGTACCAGGCAGCCGGCCGCCGACAGGGCGTCTGCCAGCCCGGCGTAGAAACCGATCAGCCGGTGCGGATGCCCGGTGCCGAACAGCACCGGACTCCGCCTCCTGGCAGCCCCCGCGAGCCGCCCGGCGAAGGCGTCCAGCGCCTCCAGGGTCCGCTCCGGGTCGATCACGTCCTGGCCCGACACATGGCCGGGGTCGTCCGAGACACCGCACTTCTCCGCCATCAGCCGCAGCAGATCACGCTCGCCCCAGACCCGGTCCGGATCGAGCCCCAGCAGCAGACGGGGATCTCTCGCCGCGAAAAGCCGGTAACTCCGCAGGCTGGTCTCCCGCGAAGTGGCCACGGGCCCGGCGAGCCGGGCCGCCAGCAGATGAGCGCGCAGCGCTCCGGTGCTCAACACCCTCCCGATGATTCCGCACCACGAACACCGGCGGGCAGGAACCCGGACACCGCGCCACCGTTGGCGTAACGCCCTCTCAGGCCAGCAGGCCCCGCAGCGGGAACGCCGCCCGCCTGGTCGCCAGCACCGCCTGGTCCAGCCGGTCGGCGGGGTCGTAGCCGTCCTCCCAGGGCTTCCAGGAAGGCGTACGGCCGTCCGTCATCCGGGCAGGCGCCAACTGCCGCGTACGGGCGTAGACCTCGTCCCGCCAGGAAGCCGGGATCATCGACTCGGGGTCCACCGGGGCATGGGCGGCGATACCCACGAGATGGGTCCAGGAACGCGGCACCACGTCCACCACCGCGTAGCCGCCACCACCCAGAGCGACCCAGCGTCCGTCCTCCGCGTAGGAGTGGGCCAGCTCATGACAGGCCGCCATCACCGCGCGCTGCGCGTCCAGGGACACCGCGAGATGGGCCAGCGGGTCCTCGAAGTGGGTGTCGGCGCCGTGCTGGGTCACCAGCACCTGCGGCCGGAAATCCTCCAGCAGTTCCGGCACCACGGCGTGGAAGGCGCGCAGCCACCCCGCGTCGCCCGTACCGGCCGGCAGCGGCAGGTTGACCGCACCGCCCTCGCCCGGCCCGGCACCCGTCTCCTCCGCCCACCCCGTCTGGGGGAACAGGGTGCGGGGGTGCTCGTGCAGCGACACGGTCAGCACCCGGGGGTCCTCCCAGAACGCCGCCTGCACCCCGTCCCCGTGATGCACGTCCACATCCACGTACGCGACCCGCTCCGCACCGAGCTCCAGGAGCCGTGCGATGGCGAGCGCGGGATCGTTGTACACGCAGAAACCGGAGGCCGCCCCGGGCATCGCGTGGTGGAGACCACCGGTGAAGTTCACCGCGTGCGCGCTCTCCCCGCGCCAGACCGCCTCGGCCGCGCCCACCGAGAGCCCGGCGATGAGGGCCGACACCTCGTGCATCCGCGCGAACGCCGGATCGTCGACGGTGCCGAGCCCGTAGGACTGGTCGGCGGAGCCTGGATCGGCCGAGGCGGCACGCACGGCGGCCACGTAGTCGGCGCGGTGCACGAGCCGCAGTGTGGAGTCCCCGGCGGCCTTGGCGGAACCGACGTCCACCTTCCCGTCCAGACCGAACGCCCGCACCAGCCCCATCGTCAGGGCGAGTCTCACCGGATCCATGGGATGCCCGGACCCGAAGTCGTACCCCGTTACTGCCTCATCCCACATCAGCTGCGCGCGCCCGCTCATGCCCGCCACCGTATCGGGCGGGTTCCGCGCCGAACGACCGGGCGTACGCGAGCGTCGCGAGGACCAGCACCATCGGCACCAGCATCGCCCCGCGATAGCTCCAGGCGTCGCCCAGAGCTCCGACGAGCGGGGACCCGACCAGGAAACCGACGTAGTTGAAGACGTTCAGCCGGGCCACGGCCACATCGCTCGCCCCGGGGAACAGCCGTCCCGCGGCCGCAAACGTCTGCGGCACGATCACACACAGCCCGAGCCCGAGCAGCGTGAACCCGAGCATCCCCCACCAGGCCCCGGGCGCCACGGCCACCACAGCGAACCCCGCGGCCGCCAGCACACTCCCGCCCCGCACCACCGCGACCGCCCCCAGCCGGCGCACCCCGAGGTCCCCCACGGCCCGGCCCAGCAGCGTCGTCACCATGTAGACGTTGTACGGGACCGTCGCCAGCTGCTCGGAGCTGCCCAGCACGTCCTGGAGGTACTTCGCGCTCCAGTTGGAGACCGTCGAGTCCCCGATGTACGCGAACGCCATCACCAGGCAGAGCGGCAGCAGCAGCCTGAACGGCACCGACGACCCCTGCCCCGCCCCGCCGGCGGCCTCCGACGCCACGGCACCAGCGGTCCTGCCCTCCGTGTACCACCGGCTCCCGATCAGCGCCGCGGGCAGCAGCACCACCACGGCGGGCAGGTAGGACACCAGAAGCGACAGGTCCCAGTGCGCCCCTGCCCAGGCCATCGACGCGCCGGCTATACCGCCGAGGCTGTAGGCGGCGTGGAAGCCCAGCATGATGCTGCGCCCGTAGGCACGCTGCAGGCTGACGCCCATCATGTTCATCGAGGCGTCCAGGCATCCGACCGCCAGCCCGAACACCCCGAGTGCGGCCGCCACCTGCCAGAGCCGGTCCCCGGCGCCCACCCCGAGGAGGGCCAGCAGCACGACGGGCTGGGCCCACCTGAGGACGGTTCCCGGGCGGACCCGGGCGACCGCCTTCTCCGTGGCCACGCTGCCCACGCCTGCCAGTACGGGCACCGCGGCCAGGAAGACGGGCAGCAGCCCGTCGGATATCCCGTACCGGTCCTGGATGGCGGGGATGCGCGTCACCAGCAGCGCGAAGGTCACGCCCTGCACCAGGAAGCTGAGGGCGAGCGAGACCCTGCCGTACCGCAACCGCGCATCCGTCATGGCCGCGAGCGTAGAGCCCGGATCTACCGCTGGGTAGATGGATCAGGCGAGCAGTTCGGGAAGCTGTGACATGTCGGAGAAGTGTCCGGTCACTCCGGCGAGCCGGTCCGCCGGCATCATCGAGGTGAATCCGTACACGTCCATCCCGGCGGACCGGGCTGCCTCGACGCCGAGAGGACTGTCCTCGATCACGACGCACCTCTCGGGGGCGATGCCCATCCGCTCGGCGGCGTGGAGGAAGAGGTCCGGGGCGGGCTTTCCGCTGCCCACGTCCTCGGAGCTGAAGATCCACTCCTCCTCGAACCACTGGTCGAGGCCGGTGTTGCGGTGCCCGGCGGCGATCTTCTGGTGGCTCCCGGAGGAGGCGACGCAGTACGCCACCCCACTGGCGACGAGACCGCCGAGCAGTTCGTCCACGCCGTCCACGGCTGCGAGTTGTTCCTGCTGGAACGCGGCGAGGGTGCGCCGGTGGAGCTCCTCGTCGAAGTCCGCCGGCAGTTTCTGGCCCGTACGCTCCTCGACCAGGTCGTGGACCCGGTGGATGGCCGCCCCCATGTAGTCACGGAGGGACTCCTCGTACGAGGTGGGGTGGCCGAGCTCCGTGAGGTAGTCGGCCAGGACGGTGTTGGAGATCGGCTCACTGTCGACGAGCACGCCGTCGTTGTCGAAGATGACCAGTTCGTAGCGCATGGTTCGACCCTAGACGCTCCGAACGCAGAAAAGCCCCGTGCCACAAGGGCACGGGGCTTTCCCGGAATAATTGTTCGGCGGCGTCCTACTCTCCCACAGGGTCCCCCCTGCAGTA
>NZ_JBHZCI010000083.1:0-6888 GCF_042755185.1 Streptomyces sp. NPDC059166
CCCGTACGTACGGGTGGCCGCCCCCGGCGGCATCCCCGCTCCGGGACCGTCCCGCCCCGGGGTGGCGAGGTCACCGGCGTCCGCCCTCGCCCGTGGGCTCGACCGGGCGTTCGAGTGCGCCGGGGGCGCAGGCCCCCGCCGCCCGCAGGCCGGGCGGGTCGGCGCCGCGGATCCGCACCGGCGCATCCGCCGGGAGTCCGACCCGGCGCCCCCTCGGCGGACACCGCGGCAGCGCTCGCGGCCTGTGACACCGCTTTCCGCGTACCCCGGAGGTCTCCCCAAGGCCGCACGCGGGGGTTCTTTGGGCTAGTCAGGGTACTTTTGGGTGTTTTTACGGTGTCCCTACAGACTCTTTTGATCATCCATGGCATCCCTTAGGCGATCAGGTGATCAGTACGACAATCATCTCGGCTCGAAGGAGTCCAGCATGCGCATGTCCGCTTCCGTTCGCCCCCGCACCCGTCGCGCGGGTGCCGGGATCGCCGCCGCAGCGGCGATCACCGGCGTCACCCTGGCCGGCGCCCCCGCCGCGTACGCCCTTCCCGGCGACAGCGGTGACATCGACGTCACCTCGGTGGGGTGGCACTCCCGCGGCGACCGTGACGGCGTCGAGGTCTGCAAGTTCGTCCTGGAGGCGAGCAACTTCGAGTCGTTCCCCTCGGTCCCCTGGTCGATCACCGAGCAGCCGCCGACGGTCCCCCCGGGCGACACGCTGCTGGGCACCCTCCCGCTGATCAACGGCAAGGCGCGCAGCCAGGCGTACCTCCTCCCGGAGGGCACCTACCAGCTCGTGTGGACCGTCCCGGCGGGCCCGAAGCAGAAGAGCTTCGAGGTCGACTGCTCCCGTCCCGGACAGGGCGGAAGCCGTGCCGACGGCGGCAGCCGGGACTCGTCCTCCTCCTCGGCGTCGGGCGCCGAGCAGAGCTCGGAGAAGACGTACGAGAAGCCGTCCGGCGCGGTGCCGGCCGGCGGTGGCGGCGTCCCCGACATGGAGGGCGTCAGCAACGAGACCGAGTCGAACATCGGGACCTCGGCCGCCCTGGTCGCCGGTGCCGCCGGTATCGCGGGGCTGATCATGGTCCGTCGATCCGCACGCCGCCGTGCCCGCAGCGAGGTCTGACACCCGCCGTCGACGGCGACGCAGGGGCCCGAGCCGCGCATGCCGGCTCACCATCACCCTGTGCGTGACCTTCTCGCTGGTGACCGGCATCGTCAAGGCCGTCTCGGACTCGTCCGACGACACCTCGCCGGTCACCGCCGCCCGCGGCAGCGATGCCGCGGGCGGCGGGGCGCCCCCGTTCCGGAGGGCACCTCACAAGCCCCAGGAGAAGGTGCCCGCCTCGCATGCCCCGCTGGTGCACTCCCGGCCGGTGAAGGTCGCGATCCCGGCGATCTACATCGAGGCCCCGGTCTCCGAGCTCGGTCTCGACGCGAAGGGGAGGCTCGGCGCCCCGCCGCTGAGCAAGCCCAAGCTGGTGGGGTGGTTCCGCAAGGGCCCGTCCCCCGGAGAAGCGGGGACGTCCCTCCTGGTCGGGCATCGGGACACCGCTACGGGGCCCGCCATCTTCCTCAATCTCAACGCCCTGCGCCGGGGTGACACGGTGAGGGTCACCCGGGCGGACCGGAAGACCGCGGTCTTCACCGTCGACCAGGTGAAGACCTACACCAAGGAGAAGTTCCCGGACGACAAGGTGTACGGATCCACCGGCCGTCCGGAGCTGCGGCTCCTGACCTGCGGGGGACGCTTCGACAAGAAGCACGGCTACGCGGCGAACGTCGTGGTCTTCGCCCACCTCACGTCGATGAAGACGAAGGCGGCCTGAAACCGGCACGCCGCACGGAACCGGCCGGTACCTCGGGGGCGGGGTACCGGCCGTCCGTGCGCCATCCGCGGACGGCGTCCGCGACATCCGCGCCGGGACCCGCGACATCACGGGGGACCCGGCGGCCTCCCCAGGTGCTGCTGGATCAGCCGCGTGCCGGCCGTCGGCGATCCGGCGGCGCTCAGGCTGTTCGCGCGCGCTTCCGCCGGCCTGTGGCGGTCATCCCGCCGAGGTGCCGCAGGCCATGCCGGATGTCCTGGTGGCAGGGGTTCCGGACGGCCCCCGGCCTCCTGGGGCTCCTGGGGCTCCTGGGGCTCCTGGGGCTCCTGGGGCTCCTGGACAGCGGACGCGCCGGGTCAGCCGATCGCGTGGAACAGCCGCTCGGGCAGCGCCATGTTCAGCGCCGTGACGACCGGCTTGCCGTGTTCGGTGCCCAGGCGTGACACCGCCCCCGTGGCGAGCTGGAAGAGTTCGCCGCTCGCGGGTGTCAGCCCCAGATAGCGTGCCGTCAGCACGCGCAGGAAGTGCGAGTGGGCGACCAGAGCGATGTCCGCCTCGCCGAGCCGGGAGGCCGCCGCGCGGACCTCGGCGAGGATCCGGTCCGCCCGGTCGCCCACCTCCTTCGGGCTCTCCCCCGGGTGGTCCGCCGGGCCGGGGGCCACGCCGTCCGTCCACAGGTTCCAGTCGGGGCGGGTGCGGCGGATCTCCACCGTGGTCACGCCCTCGTACGCCCCGTAGTCCCATTCCCGCAGATCAGGGGTTTCCCGAGGGGAGTCGAGCCCTGCCAGTTCGGCGGTCCTGCGGGCCCGTAGCAGAGGGCTGACGAGGGTCAGCCCGATCTCACGTTCCGCGAGCAGCGGTACGAGAGCGCGGGCCTGCCGCTCCCCCAGATCCGTCAGGGGCAGATCGGTCCAGCTCGTGTGCTGCCCGGACCGGGACCACTCGGTCTCGCCGTGCCGGATCAGGATCAACTCGCCCATGGTGTGACTGCTTCCGCTCTGTACGCCGTACTCGTCCGTGAGGCGTCTGTGGGGTGACGCCCTCCGCGTCGCCCCGCGCCCTCCGGTGTGAACCCGCCGGGACACGATCGCATTCCGCCGCGAGCAGCCTGGGGGCGACGCGCCCTTCGCCCGGCGTCGCCGGTGCCGAAGAGCTGTCGACGTGATGCCCTGTCACCTCGCGTCCGCCGGGGAACGCGCCCCCGGTCCGGTGATCCGGCCGGCCGGAGCCGCACCGTCACCGTCGAACGGTCCCCGGTCGGTGGCGGTTCGGCGCTCGAGAGGTTCCCGCCCGGTGGGACTTGCGATGGAGTGCGCTCCAGCGCCTACCGTCGCCGCCATGACAACACCTCAGCACAGGATCGGCTCGGGCTTCGGCGCCCGGAGCACGGCGGACGACGTCCTGACCGGCGTCGATCTGTCCGGCCGCACCGCGATCGTCACCGGCGGCTACTCGGGGCTGGGGCTCGAGACGACCCGGGCCCTGGCTAGGGCCGGCGCCCGGGTCGTCGTCCCGGCCCGGCGTCCGGCCGTCGCCCGCGAGGCCGTCGCGGGGATCGAAGGCGTCGAGACCGACGAGCTCGACCTCTCGGACCTCCGCAGTGTCCGTGATTTCGCCGATCGGTTCCTGGCCACGGGCCGCCGGATCGACATCATGATCAACAACGCGGGGATCATGGCCTGCCCGGAGACGCGGATCGGACCCGGATGGGAGGCGCAGTTCGCCACCAACCACCTCGGCCACTTCGCCCTGGTCAACCGACTCCGGCCGGCCGTCGCACGCGGCGGCGCACGGGTGATCGCCGTGTCGTCGGGTGCGCACGGCATCACCGGCATCCGCTGGGACGACGTGCACTTCGAGCGCGGCTACGACAGGTGGGAGGCGTACGGGCAGGCCAAGACCGCCAATGTGCTGTTCGCCGTGCAGTTGGATGCGTTGGGCCGCGGCGCCGGAGTGCGCGCGTTCGCGCTGCACCCGGGGTCCGTCCTCACGCCGTTGCAACGCCACCTGCCGAAGTCCGAGATGGTCGAGGCGGGATGGATCGACGAGCGGGGAAAGCTGGCCGATCCCACCTTCAAGACGCCCGAGCAGGGGGCGGCGACGCAGGTGTGGGCCGCGACCTCGGCCCGGCTGGCGGGCATGGGCGGTGTGTACTGCGAGGACTGCGACATCGCGGAGCCGGCCGGCGGGGGTTCGGAGGGCGGAGTGCATCCTCATGCCACCGACCCTGCAGAGGCGGCCCGGTTGTGGGCGCTCTCGGCTGACCTCACAGGCGTCGACGCCTTCGCCGCGTAGCCGCTCCCGCCGGGCCCTGCGGCGGACTCCGTGGAGGGCCCGCCGCCCGAGCACGGTCGTCCCGGAGCCCTGGCGGGGGCTCCGGGACGACCGGCAGTTGCACGGGTCCGGTCAGTTGACGACCGTGACCGTGTACGGCTGGTCCGTGTCCGTGGTGACCCGGGCCTCTCCGCCCTCGTACGTCACCTCGTACGTGGCCGCCACCGCGCCCGCGCGGTCCGGGACGGTCACCGTGCGGGTGAAGTCGCCGGTCCCGGCGGGGGCGAAGACACGGAGTTCGAGGCCGTCGAGCCACTCGCCGTCCGGGCGGGACTCGTCCGCTCCGAGCGCGAGGACCGCGCCCTGGCGCACCAGCAGCGGCAGGCTGTCGAAGCCGTGCGTCTCCTGGCGCCAGGCCGGGCCCGTCACCGTCTCGCCGGTGAGGAAGTGGGTCCAGGTGCCCTCGGGGACGTAGTACTCGACGGTCCCGTCCTCGGAGAAGACCGGCGCGACCATGAGGTCCGGGCCGAGGAAGTACTGCCGGTCCGCCGTGCGGGCGGTGGGGTCGTCCGGGAACTCCAGCAGCAGCGGGCGCATCGTCGGGACGCCCGTGCGGTGCGTCTCGACGGCGGCACCGTAGAGGTACGGCATGAGGCGGTGCTTGAGCCGGGTGAACTGCCGTGCCACGTCGACCGCTTCGTCGCCGAACTCCCACGGCACGCGGTAGGACGACGAGCCGTGCAGCCTGCTGTGCGAGGAGAGCAGACCGAAGGCGAGCCAGCGCTTGAAGACCGCGGGGTCGGGTGTGCCCTCGAAGCCGCCGATGTCGTGGCTCCAGAAACCGAAGCCGGACAGCGACAGCGAGAGCCCGCCGCGCAGGGACTCCGCCATGGCCTCGAAGGAGGACCAGCAGTCACCGCCCCAGTGGACCGGGTACTGCTGGCCACCGGCTGCCGCCGAGCGGGCGAAGAGGACGGCCTCGCCCTGCCCTCGCTCCTTCTCCAGGAGTTCGAAGACCGCCTTGTTGTAGAGGTGCGTGTAGTAGTTGTGCATGCGCTCCTGGTCGGAGCCGTCGTGCCAGACGACCTCGGTGGGGATGCGCTCGCCGAAGTCGGTCTTGAAGCCGTCGACGCCCTGGTCGAGGAGGACCTTCAGCTTGCTCTGGAACCAGGCGGTGGCCTCGGGGTTGGTGAAGTCGACCAGCGCCATGCCGGCCTGCCACTTGTCCCACTGCCAGATGTCGCCCTCGGGGGTCCGCACGAAGTAGCCCTCGCGCGCGCCCTCCTCGTAGAGGGCGCTCTTCTGCCCGATGTAGGGGTTGATCCAGACGCAGATCCGGAGGCCCTTCTCCTTGAGCCGGGCGATCATGCCCTCCGGGTCGGGGAAGACCGCCGGATCCCATTCGAAGTCGCACCACTGGTACTCGCGCATCCAGAAGCAGTCGAAGTGGAAGACGCTCAGCGGGATGCCGCGCTCGGCCATGCCGTCGACGAAGGAGGTGACGGTCGCCTCGTCGTACGACGTGGTGAAGGAGGTGGTGAGCCAGAGGCCGAAGGACCAGGCCGGCGGCAGGGCCGGGCGGCCGGACAGCGCGGTGTAGCGGGCGAGGACGTCCTTCGGCGTGGGGCCGGCGATGACGAAGTACTCCAGCGTCTGGTCCTCGACGCTGAACTGCACCTGGCCGACGGCCTCGGAGCCGACCTCGAAGGACACCTTGCCCGGGTGGTTGACGAAGACCCCGTAGCCGCGCGAGGACATGTAGAACGGGATGTTCTTGTAGGCCTGTTCGCTGCTGGTGCCGCCGTCGGCCTGCCACATGTCGACGACCTGGCCGTTCTTCACGTACGGCGTGAAGCGCTCACCCAGTCCGTGGACGGTCTCGCCGACCCCGATGGCGAGCTGGGCGATCATGTGGTGACCGCCGCCGTCGACGGTGGCGAAGGCGCTGCCCTTGCGGCCGGCCGAGGTCAGGACCCGGCCGTCGGCGTCGAGGAACTCCATGCCGAAGGCGCCCTCGGTGGGGAGACGCAGGGTGAGCGGGCCGCTGGTGAGCTCGGCGGTGGCGCCCTGGCTGCGGGTGGTCGCGGCCGACCGCGCCGATGCGCCCGGCATCTCGAAGTCGGGACCCCTGCGGCGCCTGCCCGCGTGGTGGGTGAGCCGCACGGCGATGACGCCCTCGGCCGGGGAGTGGGCGTCCACGGTGATCAGCGGGGCGTTCAGCGTGTCGCCACGCCGCTCGACGCGCTTGACGGCGGCGTAGGCGGCGAGGCGGTCCTCGTCGAGGCGGACGTCGCGGACTTCCGTGGCGTACGAGGCGTTCACACCGGAGCGCAACTGCCAGAAGCCGTCGGTGAACTTCATGGGGTGGTCCTTAGCCGTTCAGAAGATGCTGGGCGGGACGCCAGGGCGCCTGCGGCGAGCGCGGCTGCGGGTCCTCTCAGTTTTGATCGTACACAAAACAAATGTGGCCGAGAAGAGCCTTACGGAACTGAATATTCCGTATTGCCCGGGGAGTCGAGCCTCGAAACAGCGCTACAGAGCTGCGGCGTTTGCACCGCGTGACCGTTACGTGACGGAAACGGTCTAGTAACCCGCGACGGGATGGCGTATTAGTACTGCAAGCAAACAAATTGGCCGTGCCCCCGGTGCTCCGTCGCTCCGGGCCGATGTCGACAAGAGGCTGTGCAATGTCGGACCGCTTCACTCCCACCCCTGAGGACAGGTTCACCTTCGGTCTGTGGACCGTGGGCTGGCGGGGCAACGACCCGTTCGGCGAGCCGACGCGTCCCGC
>NZ_JBHZCI010000084.1:0-6542 GCF_042755185.1 Streptomyces sp. NPDC059166
CATTCGGGCTCTTGCTCTGCACCAGCTCCGCCCCCCTGTTGGGGGATGTGGGGGGTCTGGGGTTGGTTGGGCTGTGCAGTCCCTCCAACCCCCGCCCCCGTTATTCTTTTCTGGCAGACGGGAATGCGCTCTGGCCAGGCGGAGCAGCCGTGCCGATGACTGTCTGGAGGTCGAAGACGAGAACCAGCCAGTACCGCCGCAGAGTCGCGAGTTCGTGGAAGATCTGTCGGGAGATGACTGCTTCCTGCTCCATCGAGCTGTTGGATTCCCGCACAGTCAGAACAACTTGGTAGCGCTCGAACGGGATGCCTTTGTCCTCCTCGTACTCATGCTCCATTTCTAGTTCAAGTATTGCGTCGCTCAGGCTTGAGACGTAATCCGCGGGCACGTTCACGGCGCGCCGCAGCCTCCCGCCACAAGCCAGCGCTACGTCTGCGACGAGGGCTTCCACAGGGTGACCGGGGTGGATGAAGATGCTGTGGTGGGAGGTCACAGTTCAGCTCCCTCAGGGGTAGGTGATGTCGTAGCCGTCGCCGACTATGCGGATGAAGTCCATCCGTCCGGGCGGATTGTTGCGCAGGAACTTACCCAGCCCCTCTTGTGCCGCTGACTCACTCGGTCCGCTCGCGCGTGCGTCGATGATGGCATGCCTGGCCTGGCCCTTCGCCGAGTTCAACTGGTTCTTCACCGTGTTTGCGGCGGCTCCCGGAATCAAGCTCTTGAACTCCGTCGGCACCCCGTTCACTTCGGAGTCGGCGGTCCTCACTCCTGGCACGGTCGATTCCTTGAGTGCCTTCACGTTCTTGCCCTCGGACACGAGGAGTTCGGCGATGCGCCCTTCGGCGTCGTTGAACGCCTTGGCACTGAGGTCGAGCTTGCCGCGCTTCGGCCCCAGACCCCCAGATTTCATGATGGACGTCTCGGTCTCGTACACACTTCGCCGCCACCCGGTCAGTCCTCCGAGTCCGGTGACAGCGAGCTGTTGGGTGAGTTCGTCGGCTGCTTCGGCATAGAGGTCGGCGAGTGCGTCGCAGCCTTGTTGGCGGAGCATGTACTCGGCGCGGTAGAGGCGGTAGGCGGGGCGGACGGGGAGGTACTTGTCGAGGAAGGCGCCGGCGCCGCCGTTCTGGCCGGTGACGTCGTCGTAGGCGTCTCCGAGGAACTGGAAGGGTGCCTTCAGCCCTTGGAGGAAGCCCGAGCCGAAGTCGCCGAGGATCGCTCCTGGGCTGTTGGGGTCTTCGGGGGTGAGACCGCTGGGGTCGGTGAGCAGGGTGGGCTGGTTGTCGGCGTAGGCGTACGGGGACACGTAGGGGGTTGAGGCGCCTCGGGGCGCCGGGTCGGTGCTGGTGAAGCGGCCGGCGGTCGGGGTGTACTGGCGGGCGTGGAGGTCGAGGTTGCCGGTGGTGGTCTCGTAGCGGGCGCCGGTGTAGGAGGGGGTGCTTGAGGGTGCGCCTCCGGTGACGGTGCCCAGGACGCGGGTGCCGTAGGGGTCGTAGGCCCAGCGCTGGTGGAGGGTGCCGGTGCTGCTGGTGACGTCGAGCGGTGAGCCCTGGGTGTCGTGGTGGTAGTAGAAGACGGCACTTGCGCCGGTTTTGGTGGCTGCGGGCTGGCCGAGGGGGTCGTAGCGGTAGGACTGCTTGATGGTCCACGCGCTGTCGTACTCGGTGGCCAGGATCGGCAGGGGTGCGTTGGGGTCCCACTGGGTGCGGCTGGTGACCGCGCTGTCCTTGAGGATGGCGACCTGGTTGCCGCTGGCGTCGTGGTCGTAGGTGTAGTCGGTGCCCGCGACGGTGGCGGCGGAGATCTGTCCGGCCAGGTCGTAGGTGAAGGTGTCGGCGCCGGCCTTTGTCTGGTTGCCTTCCGCGTCATAGTCGTATGCGGTGGTGGTGGCCCCGGCGGTGGTGGAGGTGAGCTGGTCGGCCTTGTCGTAGGCGTAGCTGGTGGACGTGGTGCCGAGGGTGGAGGTCAGGCGGTTGCCGACCTTGTCGTAGGTGTAGGACGTGGTGCGGGTCGCGGCGCAGCCGGTGATCCAGGGCTGGGGGTAGCAGCCGGAGGTGAGGCGGCCTGCGGTGTCGTAGGTCTGGTCGTAGCCTCCGGTGCCGATTCCGGCCCGGGTGACGTCGACGCGGGTGGGCAGGCCGGCCGCCGACAGGGTGAGGGCGGTCTTGGTGACCGTCGTGCCCGCCTTGGAGGAGGTGACGGCGGTGACGCGGCCGGCCCGGTCGTAGGTGCGCTCCCCGGTCTCCGTGTTGGGCAGCGCCGTTTTGGTGAGGTTGCCCGCCGGGTCCGAGGTGTAGGTGGTGGTGGCGCCGTCGGCCGTCATGGTGGCGGTGCGGCCGTCGTTGTCGTAGGTGTAGCCGATGGTGTTGCCGTCGGAGTACTTGCGGGTGAGCATCTGTCCGGCGGCGTCGTAGGTGTAGGCGAAGCCGCGGGTCTTGGTGAGGTCGCCGACCGTGTTGTAGACGAGGTCCTCGGAGATCTTCGCGTTGGCACGGGCGGTCATCTGTCCGGCGTCGTCGTAGCCGAGGGTGACGTCCGGCGTGGCGTCCGAGTAGTCGATCTTGGTGACCAGGCCGCGGACGTCGTACGTCCGGGTCGTTGAGCCGCGGGGCGTCGTCACCTTCACCGGATTGCTGTCCGCGTCGTACGCGTACGTCGTCGCCCGGTCCAGCGGGTCGGTGACCGACGTCAGGCGGTGCGCCGCGTCGTAACCGTAAGTGGTGACATGGTTGTTGGCGTCGGTGCGACCGGTCATGTTGCCGACCGTGTCGTAGCCGTAGGTGGTGGCCGCGCCGCCGGGGGCGGTGACGTGGTCGGGTCTGTGTAGCGAACGGTGGAACTCAGTCGGATTTGTTCAGCGGCGTCCGGCGGTGAGCCGGCCGTCGAAGGTGATGTCGAAGGCATGGAGTGCGGCCTTCCAGCGCATGGTCCGCGTTTGCGTCCGGTGCCGGTCGGGTCCAGGCTCATGACGGCCAGGTAGACGCATTTGAGGGCGGCCTGTTCGGTGGGGACGTGTCCCCGGGCCCGGACGGCCTTGCGGATGCGCGCGTTGATGCTCTCGATCGCGTTGGTGGTGCAGACGATCCTGCGGATCTCCACGTCGAACTGGAGGAAGGGCACGAACTCCGCCCAGGCAGCCTCCCAGAGCCGGACGATCGCCGGATAGGTGTCCGTTTCGGTAGTTCTCCCGGCCGCCCTCGGCCCGCTCACTGGGCTCGTGGCCGAGATGATCGGTGAGTTCGCCCTCCAGCGCGGACTCCAGCACCCGCTTCGTCAGCTGCTGCAGGAGACCGCCCTCCCCGGTGAGCTTCACACCACCGGCCTGAGCCCGGGCAACCAGCTCGGCGACCAGCCCGTCATCCACGGCGCCCGCCCCACTCACAACGGCCTTCCCGGCCTCGGTGTCACTCGTCACGTCAGTCATCAACTGTCGCTTCCAGCTCGGGAGTTACACCACTCACTCACCGTACAGACCCCCCTACGGGCCAGGCGGCGATGCGGTGGACGATCCAGCTCTGCAAGTCCGGTGACCACAGCCCGTCCGAGAGTATGCGACACCTCAATGTGTGGGCTTACCGGTCCCGAGGCCGGGTTCGCCGGGCCGGGCAACCATCGCTCGACTGATCAAATCCTGCGCGCCAGGCGATGACACAAAGATACGATGCGCTTGCCGCTCGCACATCTGTGCCCATCGGGCACCCTGCGTGCGATCAACGGGAGGAATCACTTGACCATGTCCTTCAGTGCGAGACCGCGTGCAGTTCTCGCCTCTCTGGGAGCTGTTGCCGTGGCACTGGCCGCCGCCGCAACCCCGGCGAACGCTGTCGATGCGACGCTCACCCCGCCGACTCATCTGTTCAACGGGTACAGGCACTGCGCGACGGACGCGGAGCAGCCCTCGTACCAGTGGGCTCGCGAAGGCCTGTTGGTGGAAGGCATTCCCGGAGTCACAGAAGCCACGGGAGGCGCTCGCGTCAGCGTGCGGTACCAGGTCTGGTCGGTAGCCGATCCCTCGAAGATCACCACGGTCACCCGCGACTACGCCACCCCCGGATTCGAGGCTCCCGCCACACTTCCGGCAAGCGCGCTCGTCGACGGGCAGAGCTACGTGTGGCAGGCGCAGACGGTGGCAGGGGCCGCCGTCTCGGACTGGTCAACACCCTGCTACGTCACCGTCGACAACAGCAAGCCGGCGAATGCCCCCTCCATCACCTCGTCGAACTACGAATCCGAGGCATGGAACGAAGGCGGCGAGCCGGTCGAGTTCACACTCGGTGCGAACGGCGCCGACGATGTCGAGGGCTTCGAGTTCTCCTGGCAGCAGAACCTGCCGGTCATCGGTACGAGTATCGGTGACCACGGCATTCCGCAGCCCGTCGACCCGTACGCCAATACAAAGTACTTCAAGCGCGCCAACACGCTCGGTGGCTCGACCACGCTCAGTCTGGTGCCGCCGACCGGCTCCGGTCCGATGACGCTGTGGGTGCGCAGCCTGGACCGCGCCTACAACGGGTCGGGAATCGCAAGGTACGACTTCCGAGTCAAGTCCACGGCGCCCACCATCTCCCCGGCGGTCCCGGAACCCGAGTTCGGTCAGCCGACCGAGTTCACGTTGCGCCCCGACCCCGCGCTACAGGCGAAGAGCCCTGTCGTGAGCTACTCCGTCGAAACCCTCGGAGGTCAGGACGACAGGACTTTCGACGTCACGGCACGACCGGATGGCACCGCAACAGTGGAGCTCGCGCTGGATGGCCTCTACAGCGAGAACCTCAAGGTGAGTAGCAGAAGCGCCAACGGGTGGGTGAGCGACACAGCGTGGTGGGGCATCAGCTTCGATACCACCCCCGGTGTCTCCTCGGTCACCTACCCGGAGAACGGTTCGGGCGGTGGCATCGACGTTCCGGGCACCTTCACGTTCACGCCCCGGGTGAAGGACGTCGTGAGCTACACATACACCTTCAACAACGGTGACCCGGAGGTGACGGTCCCCGCGGGCGCCGACCACACCGCGAGCATCGACTGGAGCCCGGCCACGGATGGCTGGCATGACCTCACGGTCTACGCGACGACCCGTTCGGGCCTTCAGCTGGCGCCCTACGACTACTTCTTCACCGTGAACTGATCAACCCACCAGAAGGTCCTGGGCCCGGCTCCCCTGAAGAGGCCGGGCCCACGTCTGTGCGAGCCGGTCGTCAGGGGACGATCAGTGAGCCGTTTCCAACCTGACGGGTGGTTGGGCGGGCGGCCCCAACCGCGGACGTGAAGAAAGCTCCTGGTAGACGGGTTCACGACCAAGATCGCCAGTCCGCCAGGAGCTTTCGCGTGCTTGTTTACCCGTCCGGTATCAATCTGTCCAGCCGCACCCTGCAGCACCTCTCCGGTGTCCTCGCAGGTCACCGGCGTCGGATCGGCTCCCGGTGGCGTCGCCTGACCTGCGGCCGGCAGGCCCTGCTGGTCCTGGCCCACCTGCGTTGCGGCGACACCTACGCCCGTCTCGCAGCAGGTTTCCGCGTCGGGGTCGCGACTGCCTACCGGTATATACGCGAGGCCGTCGACCTCTTGGCCGGCCTCGCGCCCACGCTGGAACAGGCCATGGAGACCGTGCGCAGGAAGGCATACGTGATCCTGGACGGCACATTGCTGCCGATCGACCGTATCGCCGCCGACCGGCCGTACTACTCGGGGAAGAAGTGAACCGCCCCGGGTTTGATGGAGATCATCGAGACCCGGAAGGATGCCGATCATGGCTGCTCCCCGTAAGTACCCCGACGAACTGCGTGAACGCGCGACGCGTCTGGCGGTCGAGGCCCGCAAGGATCCGGTCGGCCGGGCTGGTGCGATCAAGCGGATCGCCGACCAGCTGGACGTGCACCCCGAGGCCCTGCGGGGCTGGGTGAAACGCGCCGAGATCGATGAGGGCGTCGTGCCGGGGACCACCAGTGCGGAGGCCGCGCGGATCGCGGAGCTGGAGCGGGAGGTGAAGGAACTGCGGCGGGCGAACGCGATATTGAAGTCCGCCTCGGCTTTCTTCGCCGCGGAGCTGGACCGTCCACTGCGATGAAGGTCGCCTACATCGACCAGTACAAGGAGACGTTCGGCGTCCAGCCGATCTGCGACGTCCTCGCCGAGACGGACGCGCCTATCGCGCCGAGCACCTACTACGCCGCCCACAGCCGTTCACCGTCGGCCCGCAGCCTGCGTGACGCGGAGCTCACCGAGGAGATACGGCGGATCCACGCCGACAACTACAGGGTATACGGGGCCCGCAAGGTCCACGCGGCCCTGGTGCGCGAGGGGCACGAGGTGGCTCGCTGCACGGTCGAACGCCTCATGCGCCAGGCGGGACTGCGCGGCGTGATCCGGGCCAAGAGCCCGCGCACCACCCGGCCCGCCCCGGAGACCGGCCGTCCGGCCGACCTGGTCGAGCGGCAGTTCACCGCAACTGCCCCCAACCAGCTGTGGGTTGCTGACATCACCTACATCAGAACGTTCTCCGGCTGGGTCTACGCGGCCTTCGTCATCGACGTCTTCTCCCGCATGGT
>NZ_JBHZCI010000085.1:0-6005 GCF_042755185.1 Streptomyces sp. NPDC059166
CCCTCGACCGCGACGAGCTGCCCGGTGCGACCGGTGTGGGCGTCGAGCAGCCCGTACAGCGAGACGAGGTGGGCGTGCAGGGCGTCCAGCTCGGCCCGGGTGGTGACCAGCGGGCCGCCCGGGATGTTGAGCGCCCGGTGGAAGTCGAGCGCGGCGGTAGCGAAGGGCACGAAGTCCTGCGCGGTCGGGCTGGCGGTGCGGGACATGAGGGTGCTCTTTCGAAGGGAAGGGTCAGGCAGCGAGCGCGAGCGGCAGCGCGGCGGCGGTGAACGCCTCGGCCTGCTGCCAGGTCAGCGGCCTCAGATCGAGCTGGGCACCGACAGCGGCGGTCTCCACGACGGCGCAGGCGGTGCGCAGCTCGTCCTCGGTGTCGGCCGAGACGGTCAGCAGACCGGTCAGGGCGACATCGGCGTGCCCGGCGATGAGCTGGCGTTCGCGGGACTTGATGTCCTGGTACTCGATCGAGTCCGCCTCGGAGTCGACCTGGCCGCGCCGAGCCCGTTCGGCGGCGTCGGCGATCACGCTGGACTTCTTGCGCTGCACGTCACGGAGGGCGGCGTCGAGGTTCTTCGGCTCGTAGGACAGCGACAGCGTGCGCCGCACTCCGCCGGTGAACAGGAGCTGGTGCAGGAAGCCGGCGCTGGTCTCGGTGCGCGGCCAGTTCTCCACCCAGTACGTGGCGTGCACGGCCGAGTCGGTAGCGATGTGGTCCGCCTTCTCGACGACCACGACGGGGCCGGCGGCGGCGGGCTCGGCCTCGGGGCGACCGGCCGTGGACCAGCGGTCGAGTGTCGCCAGCGCCTTCGGGTCGTAGGAGGTGCGCACCACGGCGGCGATCTCGCGGGCGGTGAGCCAGCCCGTCGGGGTGAGACCGGCGGTCCGCGCCGCCTGGTCGAACGTGGAGGTGAGCTGGGCGAGGACGCTGAAGGCACCGGTGAGACCGCCGCCGGCCTGGTTGATCAGCCGACGGGCCGCCTTGGTGTCCAGGGACACCGCGACGTACGCCTCGTGCGGGGCGGCTGCGGGACCGGCGCTCTGGATCAGCTCGTTGTAGATCGCGCCGGCCATCGGGGTATCGGGGCGGCCGTGCTCTTCCCAGTAGCGGCGCAGCGCGTCGCCGGAGTCGGGGACGGTGCGCTCGATCACCTGGATGCGGGCGATCTGCCCGGTACGGGCGAGAGCTGCCAGCGCGCGTCCCCAGCCGCCGACGTTGGCCTGCTGGGTGCCGGGGTCGAGCAGGGCGTAGGCGCGGGAGGAGACCTTGACCACCGCGGTCAGTGTCCCGGTGTGCGGGTTGTGGACGGCGCCGTACGTGCCGTCGGGAGCGGTGGTCACGCGCAGGCTGGCAGCGGTGCCGGGAAGGTGGAGCAGTCCCTCGCGGGTCGGCCGGCGGGAGGGCCGGGTGAGCCAGACGAGCTGGCCTCGCATCCGGCGCAGCGCGTACCGGACGACGATCGGGGCCCAGTCCGCCAGAGCACGGCCTCGGTGGCGGACGAAGACGAGCAGGGCGATCACGGCCCACAGCGGGATGAGCTGGAGGGCGCCGACCACACCGCGGGCGAGGATCACGGCGAGAAGGAGAAGGCCGGTGAGCCCGGCGACGGCCAACTGCGGGACGGACAGGCCGAGCAGGACGCCGCGCCTGCTGCGGTGCGGGAACCTCACGGTGGGCGTGGAGGACTGGTGCTTGCCGGACATGGTGGTTCCAGACGGTGGGAGCGGGCGGAGGACGGGGCGTGCGGCGCTCTTCTGGACGTCAAGGTGGAACCTTCCTGCTGGTGGAGGGCGGGGCGGGCCGTGGAGTGCGGCCCGCCCCCGGGGATGTGGGTCAGGAACCCGACGGCGGCTGGGTGGGATACACCCAGTTCGTCGGCGTCGCGGAGCCGGTGGCCGACGGTCCGGACGCGGACGCCGGAGTGCCCGAGGCCGAAGGTCCGGGGTCGGCTGGCGGCATGGAGGTCATGCCGCCGCCCGGAGCCGATGCGGCTGCGAGGTGACCGGCGCCGCCCGCAACGCCTTGGGCAGTCGATTCGGACCCTTCCGGTTCGTCCTCGCCAGGACGTGTGATCAGCGGCGGGATCCCGGGGCGCTGGATCAGAGCCCGGCCCTTGTCGCCGGACGAGTCCGGGTCTTCGCCGGACCGGAAGCGGGTCTGCTGCTTGGGCGGCCCGGCGTCGATGCCCTCCTTGCTGAGGTTGCCGCCGGAGGGGTTGATGCCGTAGGCGACGCCATCGGTGCCCGTGCCCGTGCCCGGGACCTGGGTCGGACCCTGCGGAGCGGGGGCGCCGGTACCGGCCCGCAGCGCGAGGCTGCCTGCGGTCTTCGCGGCTCCTGCGGCGACCGCCATGCCGGCGACACCGGTGCGGTGCATGTCGTCGTGGCCGCCGCCGTCGCTGGCCCAGTGCACGAACTTGTACGTCGCGTAGGGGCAGAGCAATACCAGGACCATCACGACGATGCCGGCCATCGCGTCGGACAGGGCCGCCATTCCGTCGCTGGCGTCGGTCTTGCCCATGGCGGAGACGCCGATCAGGAAGACCACGGTCATCAACAGCTTGGAGACGATCAGGGTGCCGGTCGCCTCGATCCAGCCGCGCCGCCACCGTTTGGCGACTTCCCAGCCGCCGCCCGCCCCGGCGAACACCGCGAGCGCGACCATGATCAGGACGCCGACCTTGCGGGCCACCATCACGCCCCAGTAGAGGAAGGCGCCGATCGCGCACCCGAACGCGACCAGTGAGGACACACCCCAGCCGAGGCCGTACATGGCCCCCATCTGATCAACCTTGATCACACGACGGATCGCGTCGTCGACCGAGGTGTTGGCGGCTTTGAAGAGGCCGTCGGACAGCGCGTCCACCACGGTGATGGCGACGGTCGTGAAAGCGATGGCGGAGAAGCTGAACAGGACCCCGGTCATGGTGCCGAACGCCGCCTTGGCGAGGGCACGTTCGTCACGGCGCCAGGCCGCGGTCATGAGCTGGATGCAGAAGATGCCGACGGTCAGGGCGAGGCCGATGGGCAGCAGCAACTCGTAGTTGTCGCGGAACCACCCGGCGTTGAGATCGATGGCCGTCGTCTTGTCGACTGCCTCAGCAGCCAGGTCGGCCGCACTGGCCGCCAGCTCGCCCGCCGACTTCGCGATCCACGCGCCGAGGCCGTCGGTGACGGTGCCGGCGGGGTTGGTGGCGAAGTCGACAGCGCCGCACACCTTGTCCATCAGCGGGAAGTCGCAGACTCCCATGGGTTGTACCTCCGTTCTGGGGCGAGGGTCAGGGCGCGACGGACGGCATGACGCCGACCAGGGCGCAGGGGTGGTTGGGCCGGCACTGGACCGCGAGGGTGGTGGACCGGCTCTCCGCGCCGCCGGCGGCCGAGCCCTTCCAGCGAATCGACTGCTTGCCGGAGACCGTGACGGCGTAGACGTACGCCTGGGTGATCGCCCCGGGGTCCTCCTGGAGGGCCTGGGTGAAGGCGTGCGGGAAGTGCCCCTCGTTGATCTTGGCGGTGGCGACCTGCTTGTTGGTCGCCATCTCCTTCCACAGCACGGCCGAGGGGACCGCCTGGTCGACGGAGGCCGGGTCGGCGTACTTCGACTCCGTGGTCAGCCAGCCACGCAGCGCCTTGCGCAGCTCGGGCTGCGAGTACGCGCGGGTGTCGTACGACCACAGCGCTGCGGCGGCGGCCTTCCCGTACGTGATCGGGTCGTGGGTCTTCGGCGGAACGGGCAGAGCGCGGGGCCGGGTGTGCGGCCCGGACGGCGCCGCGGTCGACGAGGATGCCGTGGGCGAACTCGGCGGTGGGGAAGCGGTATCGGAGGGGCTTCGGCCCTCGCGGGTGAGGTAGGCGGCCAGGCCGGCGAGGGCGACGAGCACCGCCAGGACGGCATTGCCGAGCAGCGCCCGGCGGCGCACGCGAGATGCGCCGCCGGGGTGGGTGGAGTGCTGAGCCATCAGTGGACCCTCAGAATGTAGGCGGTCCGGGAGGACCGGGTATGGCTGATCAGTGGATGCCGCCGATGGCTACGCAGGTGTGGCCGCCCGGTCCTTCGGGACGCTCCGACTGGTGATTGAGAACTGCGAAGATCGCTCTTGAGGGTCCTGTCGGCGGAGTGTTCCTCGGGCCACGTGAATCCTGGGCACGGAGGAACGGAGTACTTCGAGTGACGGACCGCAGCGCACGCATATGGGTCGGGATCGATGCTGGCAAGGCTCATCACTGGGCCGTGGCCATCAACGGCGACGGCCAGATGACGCTCTCCCGGAAGGTCGCCAACGACGAGACGGAGATCCTGGAACTGATCGCGACGGTGTGCGAAGCCGCCGACGAGGTGTCGTGGGCGGTGGACATCTCCGGTCGCGCCTCGACGCTGCTGCTGACCATGCTCATCGGGCACGGCCAGAGCGTGGTCTACATTCCCGGCCGCACCGTCAACCGGATGTCGGCGGCCTACCGGGGTGAAGGAAAGACCGACGCGAAGGACGCGCTGGTCATTGCCGATACCGCCCGGCTGCGACGGGACTTCGCCACTCTCAGCCTCCCGGACGAGCACGTCGCCACGCTCCAGCTGCTGACTGCGCACCGAGCCGATCTGGTAGCCGACCGGGTTCGGCTGATCAACCGGATTTGCGGGACACCCTGGTCGGCATCAGCCCGGCACTGGAGCGGGCCTTCGACTACTCCGCCTCCAAGGGCGCGGTCACGATGCTCACCGAGTACCAGACGCCGGCCGCACTGCGCCGCCTCGGCGCCAACCGGCTTGCCGCCTGGCTCAGGCACCGGGCCGTCCGCAAGGCCGGCGATGTCGCGGACCGGGCTGTCGAGGCGGCCCGGTCCCAAGCCACCGTGCTGCCCGGTGAGGACCGAGCAGCACGGCAGGTGGGCGTGATCGCCCGCCAGCTCCTGGACGTGGACGAGCAGATCAAGGAGACCGAGCGGGAGATCCGCGAGGTCCTCCGCACGGACGAGCGTGCCGCGGTCATCGAGTCGATGCCGGGCATGGGTCCGATCCTCGGTGCGGAGTTCGTGGCGATCGTCGGCGACCTGTCCGGGTACGCCGACGCTGGACGTCTCGCATCGCACGCCGGGCTGGCGCCGGTCCCGCGCGACTCCGGCCGCCGGACCGGCAACTTCCAGAGGCCCAAGCGCTACCACCGGCGACTGCGGCACATCTTCTACTTGTCCGCGCAGACGGCGATGATGAGGCCCGGGCTGTCGCGCGAGTACTACCTGAGGAAGCGAGCCGAGGGCCAGACGCATGTCCAGGCCGTGCTCGCACTGGCGCGACGACGAGTCGGTGTGTTGTGGGCGATGTTGCGCGATGGGCGGCCGTACGACTCCGGTCCGCCGACGACGCAGGTGGCTTGACTTCTTCATTAAGACACCTGCGTCCCGAGCGTCGAGAAGAACGCCACTACACCGTTGGCCGCACCGAGAAGAAGGGCCGCGCCAGCGCTGACCAGCACGCCCTTCTTCCCGTTCGCCTCGGCCTGGTGACCACCGGAGTGGTGACCCCAGGCCCACACGCCTGCACTGACGGCGAGGGCTCCGACCACGGCGATGAGCCCGAACAAGTTGATCGAGCCCATCACCTGCTTGAGGACGTTGAGGCCAGGGAGCCCGCCCTCGTTGGGCTTGATTCCGGGGTCGTAGGCGAGCTGTATGACCTGTTCAGCGAGATACACGGGAACTCCAGTTCGAATGAGCGCACGCCAAAGCCCGGAGGGGCGAACCAGCGGTGCGAGGGGAGGTGAGGAGGGGGAGGAGCGCCGGTCAGACGACTCGGCGGGCCGCGAGAATCCGCGATTTCCAGGACGCGACGGTGCTGATCCGTACGACGTCACCGGTGTGTGGGGCGTGGACGATCAGGCCCTGCCCGATCGCCATCCCGACGTGTTCCGGTACGGCGGTCGTCCCCTCGGTGAAGAGGAGGTCGCCCGGCTTGAGGGCATCGACCGAGACGGCCTTGCCGTCCTTGACCTGCGTGTACGTGGTCCGCGTCAGGG
>NZ_JBHZCI010000086.1:0-5926 GCF_042755185.1 Streptomyces sp. NPDC059166
CCCTCGACCGCGACGAGCTGCCCGGTGCGACCGGTGTGGGCGTCGAGCAGCCCGTACAGCGAGACGAGGTGGGCGTGCAGGGCGTCCAGCTCGGCGCGGGTGGTGACCAGCGGGCCGCCCGGGATGTTGAGCGCCCGGTGGAAGTCGAGCGCGGCGGTGGCGAAGGGCACGAAGTCCTGCGCGGTCGGGCTGGCGGTGCGGGACATGGGGTGCTCTTTCGAAAGGAAGGGTCAGGCAGCGAGCGCGAGCGGTAGGGCGGCGGCGGTGAATGCCTCGGCCTGCTGCCAGGTCAGCGGCCTCAGATCGAGCTGGGCGCCGACAGCGGCGGTCTCCACGACGGCGCAGGCGGTGCGCAGCTCGTCCTCGGTGTCGGCCGAGACGGTCAGCAGACCGGTCAGGGCGACGTCTGCGTGCCCGGCGATGAGCTGGCGTTCGCGGGACTTGATGTCCTGGTACTCGATCGAGTCGGCCTCGGAGTCGACCTGGCCGCGCCGGGCCCGTTCGGCGGCGTCGGCGATCACGCTGGACTTCTTGCGCTGCACGTCGCGCAGGGCGGCGTCGAGGTTCTTCGGCTCGTAGGAGAGCGACAGCGTGCGCCGCACGCCGCCGGTGAAGAGGAGCTGGTGCAGGAAGCCAGCGCTGGTCTCGGTGCGCGGCCAGTTCTCCACCCAGTAGGTGGCGTGCAGGGCGGAGTCGGTGGCGATGTGGTCCGCCTTCTCGACGACCACGACGGGTCCGGCGGCGGCGGGCTCGGCCTCGGGACGACCGGCCGTGGACCAGCGGTCGAGTGTCGCCAGCGCCTTCGGGTCGTAGGAAGTGCGCACCACGGCGGCGATCTCGCGGGCGGTGAGCCAGCCCGTCGGGGTGAGACCGGCGGTCCGCGCCGCCTGGTCGAACGTGGAGGTGAGCTGGGCGAGGACGCTGAAGGCACCGGTGAGACCGCCGCCGGCCTGGTTGATCAGCCGGCGGGCCGCCTTGGTGTCCAGGGACACCGCGACGTACGCCTCGTGCGGGGCGGCTGCGGGACCGGCGCTCTGGATCAGCTCGTTGTAGATCGCGCCGGCCATCGGGGTGTCGGGGCGGCCGTGGGTTTCCCAGTAGCGGCGCAGCGCGTCGCCGGAGTCGGGGATGGTGCGCTCGATTACCTGGATGCGGGCGATCTGCCCGGTACGGGCGAGAGCTGCTAGCGCGCGTCCCCAGCCGCCGACGTTGGCCTGCTGGGTGCCGGGGTCGAGCAGGGCGTAGGCGCGGGAGGAGACCTTGACCACCGCGGTCAGCGTTCCGGTGTGCGGGTTGTGGACGGCGCCGTACGTGCCGTCGGGAGCAGTGGTCACGCGCAGGCTGGCAGCGGTGCCGGGAAGGTGGAGGAGTCCCTCGCGGGTCGGCCGGCGGGAGGGCCGGGTGAGCCAGACGAGCTGGCCTCGCATCCGGCGCAGCGCGTACCGGACGACGATCGGGGCCCAGTCCGCCAGAGCACGGCCTCGGTGGCGGACGAAGACGAGCAGGGCGATCACGGCCCACAGCGGGATGAGCTGGAGGGCGCCGACCACACCGCGGGCGAGGATCACGGCGAGAAGGAGAAGGCCGGTGAGCCCGGCGACGACCAACTGCGGGACGGACAGGCCGAGCAGGACGCCGCGCCTGCTGCGGTGCGGGAACTTCACGGTGGGCGTGGAGGACTGGTGCTTGCCGGACATGGTGGTTCCAGACGGTGGGAGCGGGCAGAGGACGGGGCGCGCGGCGCTCTTCTGGACGTCATGGCGAAACCTTCCTGCTGGTGGGGAGGCGGGGGCGGGCCGTGGAGTGCGGCCCGCCCCCGGGGATGTGGGTCAGGAACCCGACAGCGGCCGGGTGGGATACACCCAGTTCGTCGGCGTCGCGGAGCCGGTGGCCGACGGTCCCAACGCGGACGCCGGAGTGCCCGAGGCCGAAGGTCCGGGGTCGGCCGGCGGCATGGAGGTCATGTCGCCGCCCGGAGCCGATGCGACTGCGAGGTGACCGGAGCCAACCACAACGCCTTGGGCAGCCGATTCGGACCCTTCCGGTTCGTCCTCGCCAGGACGGGTGATCAGTGGCGGGATCCCGGGGCGCTGGATCAGAGCCCGGCCCTTGTCGCCGCTCGCGTCCGGGTCTTCGCCGTACCGGAAGCGGGTCTGCTGCTTGGGCGGCCCGGCGTCGATGCCCTCCTTGCTGAGGGTGCCGCCGGAGGGGTCGATGCCGGAGGCGACGCCATCGGTGCCCGCGCCCGGAACCTGGTTCGGACCCTGCGGAGCGGGGGCGCCGGTACCGGCCCGCATCGCGAGGCTGCCTGCGGTCTTCGCGGCTCCGGCAGCAACCGCCATGCCGGCGACACCGGTGCGGTGCATGTCGTCGTGGCCGCCGCCGTCGCTGGCCCAGTGGACGAACTTGTACGTCGCATACGGGCAGAGCAACACCAACACCATCACGACGACGCCGGCCATCGCGTCGGACAGGGCCGCCATTCCGTCGCTGGCGTCCGTCTTGCCCATGGCGGAGACGCCGATCAGGAAGACCACGGTCATCAACAGCTTGGAGACGATCAGGGTGCCGGTGGCCTCGATCCAGCCGCGCCGCCACCGTTTGGCGACCTCCCAGCCGCCGCCCGCCCCGGCGAACACCGCGAGCGCGACCATGATCAGGACACCGACCTTGCGGGCCACCATCACGCCCCAGTAGAGGAAGGCACCGATCGCGCACCCGAAGGCCACCAGCGCGGGCACACCCCAGCCGAGGCCGTACATGGCCCCCATCTGATCAACCTTGATCACACGACGGATCGCGTCGTCGATCGAGGTGTTGGCGGCTTTGAAGAGGCCGTCGGACAGCGCGTCCACCACGGTGATGGCGACGGTCGTGAAAGCGATGGCGGAGAAGCTGAACAGGACTCCGGTCATGGTGCCGAACGCCGCCTTGGCGAGGGCACGTTCGTCGCGGCGCCAGGCCGCGGTCATGAGCTGGATGCAGAAGATGCCGACGGTCAGGGCGAGGCCGATGGGCAGCAGCAGCTCGTAGTTGTCGCGGAACCACCCGGCGTTGAGATCGATGGCCGTCGTCTTGTTGACAGCCTTGGCGGCCAGGTCGGCCGCGCTGGCCGCCAGCTCGCCCGCCGACTTCGCGATCCACGCGCCGAGACCGTCGGTGACGGTGCCAGCTGGGTTGGTGGCGAAGTCGACAGCGCCGCACACCTTGTCCATCAGCGGGAAGTCGCAGACTCCCATGGGTCGTACCTCCGTTCCGGGGCGAGGGTCAGGGCGCGACGGACGGCATGACGCCGACCAGGGCGCAAGGGTGGTTGGGCCGGCACTGGACCGCGAGGGTGGTGGACCGGCTCTCCGCACCGCCGGCGAACGAGCCCTTCCAGCGAATCGACTGCTTGCCGGAGACCGTGACGGCGTAGACGTACGCCTGGGTGATCGCCCCGGGGTCGTCCTGGAGGGCCTGGGTGAAGGCGTGCGGGAAGTGCCCCTCGTTGATCTTGGCGGTGGCGACCTGCTTGTTGGCCGCCATCTCCTTCCACAGCACGGCCGAGGGGACCGCCTGGTCGACGGAGGCCGGGTCGGCGTACTTCGACTCCGTGGTCAGCCAGCCGCGCAGCGCCTTGCGCAGCTCGGGCTGCGCGTACGCGCGAGTGTCGTACGACCACAGCGCTGCGGCGGCGGCCTTCCCGTACGTGATCGGGTCGTGGGTTTTCGGCGGAACGGGCAGAGCGCGGGGCCGGGTGTGCGGCCCGGACGGCGCCACGGGCGACGAGGACGCCGTGGGCGAACTCGGCGGTGGGGAAACGGCATCGGAGGGGCTTCGGCCCTCGCGGGTGAGGTAAGCGGCCAGGCCGGCGAGGGCGACGAGCACCGCCAGGACGGCAGTGCCGAGCAGCGCCCGGCGGCGCACGCGAGATGCGCCGCGGGGGTGGGTGGAGTGGTGAGCCATCAGTGGACCTGCGTCCCGAGCGTCGAGAAGAACGCCACTACACCGTTGGCCGCACCGAGAAGAAGGGCCGCGCCCGCGCTGACCAGCACGCCCTTCTTCCCGTTCGCCTCGGCCTGGTGACCACCGGAGTGGTGACCCCAGGCCCACACGCCTGCACTGACGGCGAGCGCTCCGACCACGGCGATGAGCCCGAACAAGTTGATCGAGCCCATCACCTGCTTGAGGACGTTGAGCCCTGGGAGCCCGCCCTCGTTGGGCTTGATTCCCGGGTCGTAGGCGAGCTGTATGACCTGTTCAGCGAGATACATGGGAACTCCAGTTCGAATAAGCCCGGTGGGGCGAACCAGCGGTGCGAGGGGAGGTGAGGAGGGGGGAGGAGCGCCGGTCAGACGACTCGGCGGGCCGCGAGAATCCGCGATTTCCAGGACGCGACGGTGGTGATCCGTACGACGTCACCGGTGTGCGGGGCGTGGACGATCAGGCCCTGCCCGATCGCCATCCCGACGTGTTCCGGTACGGCGGCCGTCCCCTCGGTGAAGAGGAGGTCGCCCGGCTTGAGGGCATCGACCGAGACGGCCTTGCCGTCCTTGACCTGCGTGTACGTGGTCCGCGTCAGGGTGACCCCGGCGGCCTTGTACGCGCCCTGCATCAGGGAGGAGCAGTCGCAGCGGCCCATCGGGTTCTTGCCGTGGGAGTCGGTGCACGTGCCGCCCCACTGATACGGGGTGCCGAGCTGGCCGAGCGCCCACCGGATCGCCGTCTGTACCTTCGGCGGCGCGGAGGCGGGGATCTTGTACTCCTTCGGCAGTGCACCCGCTGGGATGGTGCCGAAGTCCGTCCCGTCGCCGTCCGCCGCACAACCCCCCGCGGAATCGGGAGAGGGGCTGGTGTCGGCAGAGCCGGACGGCGATGGGCTCGGCGATGCGCCGCCGGCCGTCTGCAGCAGGGGCTCGATGGCCTTCTGCAGGGCGGTGGCCAGCGGCTCCCATTTGGCGTACGCCTCCGGGAAGCCCGACTTCTGTACCGCCTGGGCGGCCTGGGTGACAGAGAGGGACTGCCAGCCGGAGACCTTCTTGAGCCCCTCGTAGAACTTCGTCGAGGCGTGCACCGGGTCGAGGATCTGGCTGGCCGTACCCCAGCCCATCGACGGCCGCTGCTGGAAGAGGCCCAGCGAATCGCGGTCGCCGTAGGTCAGGTTCCGCAGGCCGCTCTCCTGCAGCGCGGTCGCCAGGGCGACGACCTGCCCTCGGGCGGGGATGTTCATCGCGATGCCCGTGGCCTGGATCGTCTTGGCGTTGGGCACTTGGTCGGCTGGCGCGTCCAGCCCTGGCACGGAGACCGAGCCCTTGTCGCCGCCGTCCAGGATGGCCTTCACCTGCTTGGCGACGGCGGAGGCGTCCACACCCTGTGCACCGTCGGTCGAGCACGAAGCCGAGGCGGTCCCGGCCCCTATGCCAAGGATCGGCAGTGCCAGCAGGAGCGGTCCGGTGGCGCACAGACCGACGAGGGCTCCCGTCGTCTTCTTCACGGCTGCCGCCGTTCAGCGCGACGGCGGTGCGGACCGGTCGAGGGAGGTGGGTCGGGGCGCGGGTGTGTCAGGGCATGCTGCATCGCAGCGGCTCCTCGGTGTTCGAAGGAGGCGCGGTGCCGACTTCTCGTGCAAAGCCGTCGGCACCGCGCCGATGTGCATCCGCCTCTCGGCGGGCCCGGGTCAGAGGAGTTGGTAGCTCCAGGACGCCGGTTTCAGGTCACGCGCGGCAGCCAGCCGCGCTCGTAATCTCAGGCAGTGCACAGGGGCCTCCTCACGGCGCTCGCGGGCAGATGGGCAACATGCCTCCGACGCTGCTCGATTGGACGAGACAGCACGGATAAGCACAGCTCAGCGGGGGTGGAGCAGCGCTCCTTCCCGGTGGCACGGCGAGACAGTAGACCGGGATTCCGGCCGCGCCAAACGACTGCCATCCAGGGGCCCGAAGCA
>NZ_JBHZCI010000087.1:0-5291 GCF_042755185.1 Streptomyces sp. NPDC059166
AATCCACACCGAACCCGGAAGGCCCTCACCCGTTCAAGATCCCTCAGCCGAGACCTACATCACCCGTCCACAACCTCCCGGGACAGAACACCTAGTGCGCTCACGAAGCACTGATGCTGCTCAATGCCGCACAGCACGGGGGTGCACTAGGCATCTGCTTGCGGTGTACGCCGTGTCCTCGGTTCCCTGCCGTTCATGGAGAACACACCCGGCCCCCTCGCGGGACGCAAGGAATGGACCGCCCTCGGCGTCCTCATGCTGCCTCTGCTCCTCGTCTCGATGGACGTCTCGGTCCTGTACTTCGCGATTCCCTACGTCAGTGAGGACCTGGAGCCCAGCGCGACACAGCAGTTGTGGATCCTCGACATGTACGGCTTCGTCCTCGCCGGGCTGCTCATCACGATGGGTGCGCTCGGCGACCGGATCGGCCGACGCGCGCTGGTGCTCGCGGGAGCGGCCCTCTTCGGAGGGGCGTCGGTCGCCGCCGCGTACGCACACACCGCCGAGCTGCTCATCGCTGTACGCGCGCTGCTGGGGCTCGGCGGCGCCGCACTGATCCCGTCGACTCTCGCTCTGATCCGCAACCTCTTCCATGATGAGAAGCAGCGCGGTAAGGCCGTGACCCTGTGGACCGCCGTCATGACCACGGGCATCTCCCTGGGGCCTGTGGTCAGCGGCCTGCTGCTGGAACACTTCTGGTGGGGCTCGGTCTTCCTGATCAACCTGCCCGCGATGATGCTGCTGTGCGTGCTGGTGCCGTTCCTGGTGCCCGAGTTCACGTCGGCGAAGCGCGAGCGCTTCGACCTGCTGAGTGCGGTGCTGTCACTCGGCGCTGTGCTCCTGGTCGTCTACGGGATCAAGGAATGGGCCCGGCACGGATACGAGCCGCTGCCCGTCCTCGCCATCGGCGCGGGGCTCGTGCTCGGCATCGTCTTCGTACGCCGGCAGAAGCACCTTCCGCATCCGCTGATCGACCTCGGCCTGCTCGGCCGGCGCACCTTCGGCGGCCCGGTGATCGCCGACCTCCTCGCGATGTTCGCCACGGTCGGGATGGCCGTCTTCCTCACCCAGTACCTGCAGTCCGTCCTCGGCCTGAGCCCGTTCGATGCCGCGTTGTGGAGCTTGGTGCCGGCCGCCGGAGTGGCCGTCATGGGCCCGGCCGGAGCCGCACTCGCACAGCGCGTGGACCGCGCCTACGTCATGGGCGGCGGCTTCCTCCTCTCCGCCTGCGGATTCCTCTGGCTGGCCCAGGTACGAACCGATTCGGCGCTCTCGTTCACGCTCGCCGCCGCGTCCGTGTACGCGGGCGGCCTGGTCGCCGCCATGACGCTCGCCAACGAGCTCGCCCTCGGCGCGGCCCCGCCGGAACGTGCCGGTTCGGCCGCGGCTGTCCTGGAGGCGGGCCAGGAGCTCGGGGGAGCGTTGGGCATGGCGATCCTCGGATCCGTCGGAGCCGCGGTGTACAGCCGGGACATGGCCGGCGCCCTGCCGGCCGGCGTCCCCCAGGCCGAGGCCGTACGCGAGACGCTGGGCGGCGCCACAGCAGCCGCAGCCGAACTGCCGAAGGGCACCGCAGATGCCGTACTGGCGATTGCGCAGAGCGCCTTCACGCACGGGATGGGCATCGCGGCCTTCGGCGCCGCCGTCGTCATGGTCAGTGCCGGCCTCTTGTCGTTCACATGGCTGAGGGGCGCAGGCAGGACGAGGCGCCCAACGGAACTGTCTGCCGACCCGCGGACCACGACACCTGCGCAGGCACCGACTTCCCGTCTCTGACGTACGGCGCGAGGCGCGCGGAGTGCACGGCCCGCATCGCGCTCCAGTGCGCATGGGTCTCACTCAGACTCCCGCTGCATCCGAACGCGCGCCGCCCGTGCTCGGCGTCGGGCAGTCAGCGGCCCGCGGCTTTTGGCGGCGCCGTGACCGCAAACGCTCACCCGGTCAGGCCGAAAGCCCCGGTCACTGGCCGGAACAGGGGCGACGGCACAATGTGGTTGTGGATCCCACCAGCCAGATCATCGTCGCCCTCGATTGCGACGACCGTGCAACCGCAGATGCCCTCGTGGAGCAACTGGGTGACGCGTGCCGCGCCTACAAGGTCGGCTTGCAGTTGCTGACCGCAGCGGGGCCGGATGCCGTCAAGGCTCTTGTTGCCCAGGGCAAGGAGGTCTTCCTGGACCTCAAGCTCTTCGAGATCCCGCATTCGGTTGCCGCGGCGGTTCGCGCCGCTGGGGCGCTGGGCGTCTCTATGATCACCGTGCACGGCATGGGCGGCAGCGGCATCATGTCCGCGGCAGTCGAGGCCGCCCGCGACTTCCCCGGGATGCGCGTCCTTGCTTTGACTGTGGTCACCAGCATGACCGACGCGGATCTTGCCGACATCGGTGTCGGTGATGCGGCGGGAGAACAGGTGCACCGGCTGGCACGGTTGGCGCAGAAGGCCGGTTGCCACGGCGTGATCGCCTCGCCGCAGGACGTCGCGACCTTGCGTAGCAACCTTGGCCCCGATGCATTGATCGTCACTCCGGGCGTCACGCTGCCCGGGGAATCGCCGGCCGGGCACGCCCGTCCCGGAACACCACATGCGGCCATCGCTGCTGGAGCCTCACATGTTGTCGTCGGCCGGACCGTCACACGAGCGGCAAACCCAGCGACCGCGTTTCATACCGTCCGGACCAGTCTGACTCCCTAGTACTCCAGCTGCGGATCGTGCTCTGTGGTCTGTGGTCTGTGCCGATGGGGACGGCCAGGTTGTTACTGCGATGGGCATCGCGGGCGAGCATCGGTTCCACGGGAGGCCTCAGGACCACGTGAGACTCCCTCCAGGGCGGTCGGGTGCCTGGGTCAGGGTCGGGGTGCGCGTCCGTCTGGAGCGTCCACGAACCCCCTGGGCAGCCCTCCGGGAGCGGCGGGAAACGGTGTCCCTTCACGTCGGTACTCCAGTGGTGGCCCGCGCCACAGTCGCATTCGTAGATGCCGCTCTCCGGCACGATCTCGCCCGGGTGCCATGATGCCTGTTCCTCGTTCATGTAACCGATGTACGACCCTCCGGGGCGGGACGCGACCGGGAGGGTCGCCCGTCATGCCGGGACCGGCCTGGAGTCGCACCCTGGAGAGATGAGCGCGCCGATCGTCATCCACCGCCCCTCCCCCACGGGCGGGCGCCGGGTCACCGTCCGTGGACAGATCGCCGGACTCGCGCATGACGACCAGGACGTCACCGTGTTTCTGCGCCGGGCCGGGCTCCCGGACGCGGACCAGCTGCTCGACCTCCCGGAGTGGGTGGAGTGGCGGGGCGGGCGTGCGCACACATACGTCGCGGCGTAGAGCGATGGGGCGGGGTGCGGTGTCGGGCGGATACTGGAGATGGCAGCGCCTTGGCCCACGTCTTCCTGTTCTTCGAGGGGAAGCCGCGGGGACGTCCTGCCGATCAGCTCAGGAGTCCGGTCTGCGGTCAGCAGACCTCGCACGGCTCGATGTCCGGCTGCGCAAGCGCGACCATGGCGTCCTCGCGGGAGATCAGCCCCACCTGGTCCGGGTAGGTGGCGCAGCCACCACGGTGCAGCAGCGCCACCGAGGAGGAGCGCTGCGGCTGGATCTTCCACGCCATCTCGGCCCGTGCCTGCCCAATGAGAAGAAGCCCTCTGCGGCCACCAACCACGGCGAGGTGTTCAGCCCGCTCTCGTGTGCGTAGCGGAGCGCCACCAGTCGGGGCCGGTCGGCAGTGTGGGGCGGCCTGCCGCGGGTGTCGGCGTACACGTGTATGTGCAGAGACAGGTACGGAGGAATGTGCAGAGCAAGTAGCCGCAGATTGTCCCTCATTGCCGTGCGAGATGATGGGGTTCGGCCCTCATCGCTGTGTAGGCGCTCCCGCCCTTCTGTTTGTAAACAAGCGGCCCCCGGTCCTCCGTCGGAAGCTATGGGTCACCTCGTCAGCGCCAACCACGCTCACTTCACTCGGCCAGTTTCGGAGGCGTGCGCAAGGATCTTGGCCATGACTGCTACCGCTGCCGACTACGTATGGCTCAACGAGCGCTTCCCCGACCTCGCGGAGGCGTATTGCTTCACGCTGGTGCACAACCTTGCGCCTGTGGACGTCCTCGCCCGCCTCGAAGGCCGGAGCGAGCATTCCCGGACCGGGGTAGAGGCAATAGTGGACGCCGCCTTCGAGCTCCTGGACCGCTCGGACAACACCCGGCAGTTCATCGCCATGACCACTGTCAGGGACTGGACCCTGCTGATTGAGCCCGTCGGCTACATCGGCGTCACCGAAGAGAGGGCCCTGCCCGCGTCTGCGGGCACCTGCTGGGTCTCGCACTTCGTCAACATCAACGGCCACGACTCGTTCCTCTGGGCCCAGGACACGGCCAGTCGCCTGACATTCGAGCCCTCAGTGCCCGACCGCCGCTGGGGAACAACCCCTGACGAACTCCTCGAGGCCATGCAACAGTGCGGCTTCCAGTTCTGGAACGAGACCTCCGACACCGCGGACCACCTGGCCGCAGAGGCAGCGTTCGCTCTCGCCGAGCACCTGACCGATGTCCGCATCACACCCGAACTCCTCCAGAACACCCCATTCATCTGCGGCAGCGCGGAGATCCGGTGAGCCGCCCATGGCCTCCCTCCTTACCCCACGTCCGCAACAGCGCTCCATGGATCGCCGTCGCTCTCAGCAGCTCTGACCAAGAACTGCGTTTCACCAGGGTGGCTCGTTCACGAGAAGAACCGGGTTCTGGCACAGATCTTGGGGAACCGTCGCAAAGGGTGTTCAGACTGCTTCGCGTGCGCTGACTCGTCATCGAACGGGTGAGACCCCCTGCACACTGGCTGATGGACGCCCTTCGGCCGTGCCTGAGTGGCGGCCACCGCGCGTTCGATCACCCACCAGCAGGCAGTATGGAACGCAAGCGTCTGATCGTCCGCAAAACCTCGGTCCGGTTCTTCGCGACTTTCAACCAGGTGGGAAGCCGCTCAACCAGACTCGTCGGGGCCCAAGGCGCAAGCTCTCCGCGCTCACGAAGCCTGGACCCCACGTAGGCCTCCAGCAGATCGAGATGACGCACGTTATAGGCCCACAGGACGTGTCCACAGCAGCTCGTCTGCAACCACACCGGTCGCTGGAAGTAAGGATCGACAGGGCTGCCCACGACAGCAGAGTCGACCTTCCGATCCTTGAAGAAGCCGCACCCCGTGCACTGAACCGCCCCGGGTTTGATGGAGATCATCGAGACCCGGAAGGATGCCGATCATGGCTGCTCCCCGTAAGTACCCCGACGAACTGCGTGAACGCG
>NZ_JBHZCI010000088.1:0-5215 GCF_042755185.1 Streptomyces sp. NPDC059166
GGGGCGCCCTTCCGCGGGGTGGGGGGCCCCCGCCCCGGTGTACACGCCGCGGCACCGGGGCGGCCCCCGCCAGCGCCGCGGGTGGCGGGCCACGGCCGTGCGGGTGCGCCGGTCAGGCGCGGCCCGCCGTCTTCTGCGTCTTGCGCGAGACCGAGTCGATGATCACGGCGATGAGGAGGACCGCACCGGTGATCATGTACTGGATCGCGTTCGACGACAGGTTCATCTGGTTCAGGCCCTGGACGATCGACTGGATGACCAGGATGCCCAGCAGCGCGGACCAGACCTTGCCGCGCCCGCCGAACAGGGACGTACCGCCGATGACCGCCGCGGCGATGCACATCATCAGCTGGTTGCCGCCACCGAGCGAACGGTCGGCGCCGCCGGTCGCGGAGGCCAGGAAGAGGCCGCCGACCGCACCGAGCGTGCCGGAGATCATGAACACCGAGATCCGGATCCAGGACACGTTGATGCCGGCGCGGCGTGCCGCCTCGATGCCGCCACCCACCGCGAAGACCTGCCGACCGTAGGTGGTGCGGCGCAGCACGAAGTCGGTGACGACCAGGATCGCGAGGAAGATCACCAGGGAGAGCGGGAGGCCCTGCTCCTGGTTGAACGCGTACGCGGCGAGGAGGCACAGGACCGCGAGCAGCACGGTGCGCAGGATGATCTCGCTCTGCGGGCGGTGCGGCAGCTCGGCGGTCTTGCGGCGCTTCGAGTCGCGCAGCTGCGTGAGGTAGAAGGCGGCGATGACGAACACGGCCAGACCGTAGGCGGCGGCGACGTCGGAGAAGTAGTAGCTGGTCAGGTCGCGGACGAAGCTGCCGAGCGGGGTGGTGATGGTGGACTTCTCGCCCATCACCCAGGTCTGCATGCCGGCCCAGCCCAGGAACCCGGCCAGGGTCACGACGAACGCCGGCACGCCGATCTTGGCGAAGACGATGCCGTGGAAGGCGCCGATGACCGTGCCGGAGAGGATGCCGAGCACGATGGCGAGGGAGTCGGGTACGTCCGTCCCGACCACGGCCCACACCGCACCCGCGAGACCCGCGACGGAACCGACCGCGAGGTCGATCTCACCGAGCAGCAGCACGAAGACGATGCCGACGGCCATGATGCCGGGGCCCGCCGCGTACAGCGTGATCTGGTCGAGGTTGTACGAGGTGAGGAAGTTGCCGGTCTCGAGCTGGAAGACGATCCCGATGACGATCAGGCCCACCACGACGGGCAGCGAGCCGATCTCGCCCGATCGCACCTTGCGCTTGAACTCGGTCCAGTAGCCCTTGAAGCCCTGCTCGCGGACGAGCAGGCGCGGGTCGACGACCCTGACCGCGCCGGCCGCCGCCTCGGGGGCCTCGGTGACCGCGTCCGCCTGGGCCGGGACCTTGGCCGGGGTCTCGTTGATGTTGCTCACTTGGCTGCCTCCGCGCTGCGGGACTTGCGGCGGGTCACGGCGTTGTCGGTGGCGCCCGTGATCGCGGCGATGATTTCTTCGTGGCTGGTCGTCGCGACCGGGAAGACACCGTTGTTGTGACCGAGTCGCAGCACGGCGACCTTGTCGGCGACGGCCTTCACATCGGCCATGTTGTGGCTGATGAGGATGACTCCGAGGTTCTGCTCGCGCAGCCGCTCCACCAGGTCGAGGACCTGTGCGGTCTGCTCGACGCCGAGAGCCGCGGTGGGCTCGTCCAGGATCACGATCTTGGGGTCGCCCACCAGGGCACGGGCGATGGCCACGACCTGGCGCTGGCCACCGGAGAGCGCGGCGACCGGGATGCGGACGCTGGGGATGCGGATGGAGAGGGTGGACAGGAGGTCCTGTGCCCGCTTCTCCATGGCGACCTCGTCGAGGACGCCGCCCTTCTTGATCTCGCGACCGAGGAAGAGGTTGGCGACGACGTCCAGGTTGTCGCAGAGCGCGAGGTCCTGGTAGACGGTCGCGACGCCGAGGTTCTGGGCGTCGTGGGGACGGCTGATGTCCACCTTCGTGCCCTCCCACTCGATGACGCCCTCATCGATGGGGTGCACGCCGGCGATCGTCTTGACCAGTGTGGACTTGCCTGCACCGTTGTCGCCGACGAGGGCGACCACTTCTCCGGCGTGGACTTCGAGATCGACACCGGAGAGGACCTGGACCGCTCCGAATCGCTTGAAGACCCCACGCAACGCCAGCACGGGCGTCTGTGACACGTGAACCATCTCCTTCGCCGCCTGACCGGCGGGGATGTACCGCCTGACCGGCGGAGACGCCGCGCCACGGGGCAGCGTCGACGTACGGAAGTACTGGGGGGAAGAGTGTCCGGCACCCGGCCGGCAGCGGGGTGTGGGCCGGCCGGGGCCGGACAGTCATGGGGTGGGCGGGCTCCGCCGTGCGGGGCGGATCACGCCCGTACGCGCCAGGGCCCAGCGGCCCCGGCGCGAGGAGGGGCTACTTGATGCCCAGCTCGGTGCACTTGGCGGCGATGTCGGCGACGCAGATCTTGGAGGCCTCATAGATGCCGTCCTTGACCACGGTGGACTCGATGTTGTCCTTGTTCACCACGGTCGGCTCGAGCAGCGTGGACGGGACGCCGTCCGTCTCGCCCTGGGCTCCGATGTCCTTGCCCTGGAGCAGGTTGACGGCGAACTGGGCGGCCGCCGGGGCGAGCTGCTTCGGCGACTTGTAGATCGTGAAGGTCTGCGTACCGGCGATGATGCGCTGGATGCCGGGGAGTTCGGCGTCCTGGCCGCCCACCGGGATGTCCTTGATGCCGGCGTTGCCGAGGGACGTGATGATGCCGCCGGCCATGCCGTCGTTGGCGGAGTAGACCGCGTCGATCTTGCCCTTGCCGACCGACGAGATGGCGGCGGTCATCTTCTCGCCGGCGATCTTCGGGTCCCACTCGCCGGACGCCTCGTAGGCAATCTTGATCTTGCCGTCGAGGGACGCGTGGGCGCCCTTCTTGAACAGACCGGCGTTCGGGTCCTTCTCGTCACCGTTGATCATGACGAGGTTGGCGCCGGCCGCCTTGGAGCCGAGAGCGTCGAGGACGGCCTGGCCCTGGAGCTTGCCGATCTTCTCGTTGTCGTGGCTGACGTAGGCGTCGGCACCGGCGATGGCGCGGTCGTACGCGACGACCTTGACGCCCTTGCTGTGCGCGGTGGCGACCCACGCGGCGGACTTCTCGGCGTCCACGGACGAGATCGCGATGACCTTGATGCCGTCGGCGATCTGCTGCTCGAACTGCTGCTTCTGCTGGCCGACGTCACCGGCCGCGTTGTTGTAGACGACCTCGCAGTCCGGGCAGTCCTTCTTGACCGCTTCGATGAACAGCGGCTTGTCCAGCGTCTCGTAGCGGGCGGTCTTGTTCTCCGGGAGGAGCAGACCGATCTTGGTCTTGCTGCCGGAGTCCGCCGAGTCCTTCTTGTCGTCGCCGGCCTTGCCGCAAGCGGCGAGGGAGACGGCCATCGAAACGGCGGCCGTGGCTATGACGATGCGTCGCGTCATTGCGTTCATTGGGGCATTGCCTCCCTGACGAGGCCGCAACGTTGCGGCCGAGGTGGCTGGAAGTCAACTCGGCCGCAGGGGCGGCGTCAAGGAGTAAATTCTTAACGAGATGACAACGGTGCCATTCGTTATCTAAGTGAAGGCAGGGGTGGCCCCGGGGAGCGTGCTCTCCAAAAGGGTCGAATCGCCCATCTCGCTCAGTACGAGGGCCAGGGCGCCGAGCACCTCGGCGCGGCCTCCGAGGGCCCCTGGAAGCACGGAGAGCTGCCGGGCGGCGCTGGGGATGGCATAGCGCGAGACGGAGTCCCTGATGGGCCCCAGGACGAGCTCTCCGGCCTCCGCCAGGGAGCCGCCGAGCACGACCCTGCTGGGGTTGAGCAGGTTGCACAGGTTGGCCACGCCGCTGCCGATGTGCCGGCCGACGTCACCGATCACCCTGCGGCAGCCGGGATCGCCCTCGCGGGCCAGCTGGACCATCCGCTCCATGGTGAGATCGGGGCCGTGGCTCGGTCTCAGCAGGGGCAGGACGTACCGGGCGGCGGTGAAGGTCTCCAGGCAGCCGCGGTTGCCGCAGCGGCAGACGGGGCCCGACTCGTCCAGGGTGATGTGGCCGATCTCGCCGGCCGTGCCGCCGGGGCCGCGGTAGATGTGCCCGTCGATCACCAGGCCGGCGCCGACGCCGCTGGCGACCTTGATGTACGCGAGGTCCTTGACACCCCGGCCGCTGCCCCAGACGAGCTCACCGAGCGCTCCGAGGTTGGCATCGTTGTCGACGTAGACCGGTACCCCGAGACGGCCCGCGAGCTCCTGGCTGGGGTTGATCCCCGTCCAGCCCGGCAGGATCGAGGTGGATCCCAGGGTGCCGGATTCGACGTCGATGGGGCCGGGTACGCCGAGGCCCACGCCGATCACCTTGCCGGGACTGATCCCGGTCGTCTCGATCAGCCGGTTCACCAGTTGTTCCGCACGGCCGAAGCCCTGGGCGGACGAGGCGTCCACGTCGAGCGGCTCGGACTCCTCGGCCAGCACCTGGTGGGCGAGGTTCCCGACGGCCACCCGCAGGTGGGTGTGCCCGAAGTCGACCCCGATGACGATCCCGGCGTCCCCGCTCAGGGAGACGCTCCTGGCGCGTCGGCCGCCCGCCGAGGTGGGGGTCACCTCGACCGTGCCGCCGTCCTTGAGCTCACGGACGATGTTGGAGACGGTGGCCGCGGAGAGTCCGGTGCTCCTGGCGATCTCGGCCTGGGTCAGGGACCCTGCCATCCTTACGGCACGCACGACCCGCTCGAGGTTGGCCCTATGCAGAGACGTCTGCGACCCGGGAGTCTCCATCGACCCACTCACTCCTGCCGTTTTCTCTAACATGTGAACCCTAAGCTGAGCGTTTTGGGGTGCCTCCCGTCAAGACCTTGAGCAGCCGCAGCCTCTGATGAGCATCGTGCCTCCACATCCGGACAGCGCCAAAAGACCAGGAAACATGGTGAACCGCCCACCGGTCGGGGTCCGGTGGGCGGCTCTCGGTCCGGGGAACTCTCGCCTTCTGGTGACAGTTGTTGTCCGCGTGAAGGCGGCGGGCCGGCCGTGGACCCGAGGGCCACGTGAAACCGCGTGCCCCGCGCGCGGCACGGGGACGGGCGGGGGGGGGGAGGGGCGGGGGGGGGGGCGCGCGGCGGGTGTGGGGGGGGCCGGGCTCCGGGGCCCCGGGATAGGGGGCGGCCCGCGGGAGCC
>NZ_JBHZCI010000089.1:0-4160 GCF_042755185.1 Streptomyces sp. NPDC059166
TGGGGCCGCCCCGCGGGGCGTGGTCGCCGGACCCCGACGCTCTGCGTCGACTCCCTCCTCCGCCTTGCGATGCACGGCACCAGGCCCCGCTCCCCGATCCGGCATGATCCGAACGAAAGACCCTAGGGTGGGTCGCATGGCACCGAACATCGCGACCAACACCGACGTGGACCGCGCCGCGCTCCTGGAGTTCGTGCGGCCCCGGCACCGGGCGATCCTGCTGACCACCCGGTCCGACGGCCGGCCCCAGGGCTCCCCGCTCACCTGCGGCGTCGACGACGCGGGCCGGATCGTCGTCTCCACCTACCCCGAACGGGCCAAGACCCGTAACGCCAGGCGGGACGAGCGGGTGAGCGTGATCGTCCTGTCCGACGACTGGAACGGTCCCTGGGTGCAGATCGACGGCTCGGCCGAGGTGATCGACTCACCGGATTCGGTCGAGCCCCTCGTCGAGTACTTCCGCAACATCTCCGGGGAGCACCCCGACTGGGACGAGTACCGGGCGGCGATGGTCAAGCAGGGGAAGTCGATCATCCGGATCACGCCGGAGCGCTGGGGGCCGGTCGCCACCGGCGGCTTCCCCGCCCGTCTGGCGGGCGGCTGAGCGGCCCGGTGAAACCGCCCCACCAGGCCGCGCTCGGCCGGGCCCTGCTGCTGACCTCCCCCTCCCTGGGCCCGGACGTGGTCCGCGCACTGGAACGGATCACCGGACGCCCCGCCGGAACGGCGCGCGACGCCGCGCCCGGCGTCCCCGTCGTCCACGTGGGGGACACGCTGCCCGAGGCGCTGCGGACACCGGAGCTGCTGTGGTTCCACAGCGTCAACGCCGGCACGGACTCCCTGCTCGCCTCCGGGCCGTGGCCCGGGGGCGCCCTGCTGACGCGGACCGTGGGGCGGATGGGCGAGCGGATCGCGCAGTACACGCTGGGCTGGATGCTCGCCGAGGCGCAGTCCGTCCCGGAGCACTCGGCCCAGCATGCCCGGGCGCAGTGGAACCGTCTGCCCTCCGAGCTGGTGGCCGGGACGACCGCCGTCGTCCACGGCGCGGGGCGCGTCGGCGGCGCCGTCGCCGCCCTGCTGCGGGCCTGCGGCGTACGCACCGTGGGTGTGGCCCGCACTGCACGCGCGGAGGCCCCGGGCTTCGACGCGGTGGTCCGGGCGGGCTCCGCCGAGGAGCGTGAGGCGCTCTCCCGGGCCCGGTGGGTCGTGTCCACACTTCCCCTGACCGGTGGCACCGAGCGCTTCTTCGACGCGCCGCGGTTCGCCGCCATGCGGGGCGCCACCTTCGTCAACGCGGGCCGGGGCGCGACCGTGGACATGCTGGCGCTGGAGACCGCGCTGCACGACGGGTCGGTACGCCGGGCGGTGCTCGACGTACTGCCCGACGAGCCCGCCGGGCCCGCTCACCCGGCCTGGAGTCTGCCCCGCACGGTGATCACCTCGCACTCCGCCGGGATCACGGCCGACGAGGACGTGATCACCGACTTCCGGGTGTGCTGGGAATCGGTCACCGAAGGGCGCACGCCCGCCCTGGCGGTGGACACCGAGCGCGGCTACTGACGCCCGGCGGGTGGACGGCCGACCTCCGTGGGCGGCCGCCCGGCCGCTGCGGGCGACGGACGGGCCCCGCTGCGGACGACCCCGCCGTGGGCGGCCGGCTGAGGCTATGCGGGGCGGGGCGCCCGCCCGCGCATCGCCTCGATGCCCGCGATCAGCAGGTCCAGCGCGAAGACGAAGTCCCGCTCCCGCATCTCCTCCACGTCTCCACCGCCACGCGCGGCCATCAGCTCCTCCGACGGCCGCATCACCTGCCGCAGCTCCGGGTCCGCGCGGATCGTGCTCATGGCACGGGCGACGTACTCGTCCTGGGTGAGCCCGGCTTCGGCGGTGCGCTGCACGAAGTGGCCCTCGGTGGTGCCGAATCCGTAGACGAACTGGAAGACGGCCGCCGTCGCGCCCGTCTGCCGTTCCAGCGGCAGCCCGGTGGCCCGTACGACGTCCTGGACGGCGTACGAGAAGAGCATCGAGTGCGGGCCGATGTTCAGGAACCTGCCCGCCAGGGCCGACGCCCAGGGGTGGCGGACCAGCATCGTGCGGTAGCTGGTGGCCAGTCCTCGCAGCCGTACCCGCCAGTCGGGGTCCTCCGGGGCGGCCGGGATCTCCCCGTAGACGGTGTCCAGGGCGAGTTCGAGGAGGTCGTCCTTGGTCTCGACGTACCAGTAGAGGGACATCGCGGTGACGTCGAGCTCGGCGGCGAGGCGGCGCATGGAGAACTTCGCGAGGCCGTCGGAATCCAGCAGCCGCACGCTCGCCGTGGTGATCCGCTCCCGGTCGAGACCGGTCGGCTGGTCCGCCCTGCGGGTGCGCGCCGGAGTCCGCGGGTCCAGCCACACGCTGACCCGCGAAGGGCTCTTCACACGGTCTGCGGCCGACTCCATGGCGCACGCTCCTCGTCTCGCGGTGGCACACCTGTGTGCCGGCACCTCTGTCACGATGCTATGCCCGCGACCTGGGGTGTTCAGTCCGCTTCCGCACGCTCCGCCCTGCGGAGCAGGGCCGCCGCGAGCAGGCCGCCCGCCAGCACCGCTGCGGCGCCCACGAGTTGGCTGATCTCCAGACCGGAGGCGAAGGCGTCCATGACCCGCTCGCGTTCCGCGGGACCGTCCGCCGAGCCGAGTACGGCGGGCAGGGAGGCGGCGCCCACGGCCCCCGGCACGAGGGCGGCGAACCGGGAGTTGAGCACCGCGCCGAGCACGGCGACCCCCAGCCCGTTCCCGAACTCGGCGAGGGTGCCGTTCACCCCGGCGCCCACGCCGGCCTTCTCACGTGGGATGGCACTCATGATCGCGTTCGCCATGGCGGGCATGGCGAAGGCGACCCCCGCGCCCATGACGACCAGGCCGAGCAGCATGCCCGGGTAGCCCCGTCCGCCGAGCAGCGCGATCGCCGCGAGTCCGGCGGCGAGCAGGGACATCCCGGTGGCGATGGTGACCGGGGTGCCCGCCCTGCCCACGAACCGGGCGCCGATCCCGGTGAGGTTGAGCGCGACGACGGTCAGGGCGAGCGGCGCGGTGCGCAGTCCGGCTTCCAGCGGCTCGTAGCCGAGTACGAACTGCAGGTGCTGGGTGAGGAGGAAGAGCGAACCCGTCATCCCGAAGGCGACCAGGACGGCACCGGCCACCGCGCCGGTGAAGCGCTGGTTCCGGAAGAAGTGCATGTCCAGCATCGGGTACGGGATGCGCAGCTCCCACAGGACGAACCCGGTGAGCACCGCGATTCCGGCGAAGGCGGTCAGCAGCACCGGGGAGGAGCTCCAGCCGTGTTCGGGGCCGGAGATGATCGCGTACACCACGGCCGCCATGCCGATGGTGGAGAGCAGCGCTCCGGCGAGGTCGGGCCGGTCTCCGCTCGGGTTCCTGGACTCCGGTACGAGCCGCACGACCGCGATCAGGCCGACGACCGCGACCGGGATGTTGATCAGGAAGATCGCACCCCACCAGAAGTGATCGAGCAGGGCGCCGCCGAGGAGCGGTCCGGCCGCGAACCCCAGGGAGTTGACGGTCGACCAGATACCGATTGCCTTGACGCGCTCGGTGTCGTCGAAGATCTGCACCACCACGGACAGGGTGGTCGTGATCAGCAGCGCTCCCCCGACGCCCATTCCCGCACGGGCGGCGATCAGCTGCCCCGAGGTCTGCGCGAGTCCGGCCACCAGTGAGCCGAGGCCGAACACCGCGAGCCCGGTGACCAGCATCTTCTTGCGCCCGTAGCGATCACTTGCGCTGCCGGCGGTGAGCAGCAGACCGGACTGGACCAGGGAGTACGCGTTGATCATCCACTGCACGTCGGCCGTCGACGCGTCCAGTTCCCCGGTGAGGGAGGGGATCGCCACGTTCAGGACGGTGTTGTCGAGCAGCACCGTGAGCTGGGCGAGGCAGATGACCCCGAGGATCAGCCAGCGCCGGGCGTGGCCGCCGCGGGGGGCGAGGTCGTTCTGTTCGGCGGAGGTCGCCGTCATTCGGACTCCTGGTTCCCGTGCTCTCGTACGGTGTACGTCTTAGGGCGCTGTACACCGTAAGGCGTTCCTGTACGCCGTACAAGTCGTTATCGGGATCCGTGCGAAGGAAGGGCGGTGGCCCCGGAGCACGTGCTCCGGGGCC
>NZ_JBHZCI010000090.1:0-3049 GCF_042755185.1 Streptomyces sp. NPDC059166
GCTGGAACAACTCCCACAACTCGTCCGGCACCAACCGCTCAACGATCCCCACCATGGCGCACAGAATACCGAGTCATCCAAATGAGATGACTTCTTAGAGGTCGTCTTGATTGGCTGAGACGAGACGGGAGTGCGGACGATGAACCCGTGTGCTTCCATACTTCCCGGCCGGATTGTGTCGGCAGCGCCGGGTAGACGATCATGAGCCAATGGACATGGACATGAACGGTTGGGCGGTGCTCGAGGACTCGAAGCGAGAGCAGTGGGGCTATGTTCCGCGTCAGTTGGTTGGTCCCCTGGTCTTCGGAGTCGATCGACGTGAAGCGGTGGCGATCATGGCGGGACATGGCTTCGCTGCCGAGGAGCGCGAGATTGACCGGTGGAGTCCTCGGCGGGCTCAGTGGCGCGTGGAGTTCGGCAGGATGGGGTCGGACAAGCATCGACCTGCAGTGAAGTCCTACTTCGTCGAGGGCGTGGGCTTGACTTGTGTGCTTGTTGACGGGATCCGCGGTCCCCAAGTCACCTGCGAGGGGATCCGCCTGATCGGCCGTGTGCCGTCGGAGCTGGACTCGGAGATGGAAACGTGTGCTGTCGAACGTGGCCTCGGCATCATGTACTGCCTCTCGGGTGACCTTTGCTGGCCTGGCTTCGAGTTCGATCGAGGCGGGCAGCGCGCGGGCGATGCGGTCGTGAGCTGGGCATCGTTCTTCAACACAGGAAAGATCGCCGGTACCTCTTGGGACATCACTCCTGCGGAAGTCTGGCGTCACCAGTAGGCCGCTGAGCTTCCGGCGCCGAGCCGCGGAAGGCGGCCAATCTCATCGGATGAGTCGGCGGAAGCAGATGAGGGTGCTGGCAATGCCAACGAAGGCTAGGAAATGCTCGGCCTTGCGCTCGTAGCGTCGGTGCAGGCGGCGGATGGTGTCCCGTTGAGTGGTGTAGCGGATCTTGGCGGGGGATGTGCGCCTGTTCTGAGCCGTCGTGTGCCTCGACTGCCTGTGTGTGCTCCCTGAGAACGAGGTCGGCCACCGTGTAACTGTCCTTGGTGAACGAGCAGTTCGACCCAAGGGGATACCCAGGCCCTCACCCTCGGGGCCCTCCGGTGGGAAGGCCCGCAACCTCTCCAGAGCGAGCTCGTGCCGCACGGCACTCACTTCGGCCGTGACATGCAACTCCTTCGCCTCCTGGCGCGTGCGGCGCGCAAGGTCCAGCTTCTTCTTGACCAGATCGACCTTCTGCTGGGTCTCCACCAGCTCCCGCTCGACTACAGAGGCGACACTGCCCTGCTCAGCAGCGCGCGCCTTCTCCCGTTCCAGCACATAGCAACGGCTCCGCAGCGACGTCAGGGTCTGTGTAGCGAACGGTGGAACTCAGTCGGATTTGTTCAGCGGCGTCCGGCGGTGAGCCGGCCGCCGGAGAGCGTCATGGCCGCCCGCACTAGGGTGGCAGCAACGACGAGACCCTGAGCCGAATCCGGAAAGGCCAGGGGCCAAGGGGGACGGGATGGGCGAGGAAAACGCCGTCATACGGCGTGCCAGGACGGTCCGGGCCATTGTGTCCGCGGGCATCGCGGGTGCGACGGTGATCGGTCTCGGTGCGGGGGTGCTGTCCTGGTGGCAGGTGCTGGCACTCGCCCTGCCCGCTACCGGGCTCGCGGGCTGGGCCGGATCGCGGATCGGCCGTATCGAGGGTATCCGCGCTGCGCGTCTGGAACCCGGGGAACGCGTGCTCGGCACCTACGCGGTGCGGCCCCCGTACACCGAGCACACCCCGCCCTCGCCCCACGAAGGCCCGCAGTACCACCTCCGCGTCACCTCACACGGCGTGGAGATGTGGGAACGCGCCGAGCTGCTCTGGAAGCACCCCTGGCCGGAGCTCCGGGTGATCGTGGACGGCCCTCGCCTGCGCATCCACCACCTGGGGCGGGAAGTTGGGACGATGCTGCTGGAACAGCCGGGCGCGGTGGCCGAGGTCCGACTGGCCGCTCAACGCCACAGCGTCGGGTGACGGCGAGGCCACCCGCCCGGCACATCCGGGGCTGGCCGAATCAGGCGGTCGTCCGGCAGCGCCGGGCGCCGCTCACAGGGACCGCGTTGCGGTCCCCGACCGCACACCGGCTTCTCGCCCGCGTACGTCGGCGGTTCACCTCCGCTCGAGCGGAGGTGAACCGTTCCCGACGACGTGCATGTACTCGCCGTCGCGGTCCTCTCCGCGCGAGCGGAGGTGAACTGAAAGGGACCCAAATGGCTCAAAGAAGGAACATCTACACATGCCGTTTCGGGGCACCGCCGGAAGCCACGACCCGGGGAGGACGATCGGATCCCGGTGCGGAACGCGTACCAGTGCGGAACACCCCCGACCACCGGCCGGGGGCGCAACTCGGGTGCTGCGCCTACCCGGCGGCCGCCGTGTCCTCAAGCTCGTCGTCCGCCGGGCCGTAGTGCAAGCCCAGCAACGCCAACGGTGCCTCCGCCTCCTGCAGGTGCGCGTGCGCCACTTGGACTGCTGTCTGGGCGTCCAGCAGCCCACGCAACACCCTCGACACCCGGTCGCCCACATCGAAACCGTCAGCGGTACGGATCTACTGCTGCTCCTCAAGGCCTGCAGGGCCCGGGACACCTGGCGCAGGACGGGGGGGAGCCGGTCGGTGAGCGCGACCAGTTCGGAGACGGTTGCGGCGATGTTCGCGGGGGCGACCGGCACGTACCCGTCGTCGCCGTGGAACGAGGACGCTGCCCATGTTGCCTCGCCGAGAACCCGGACAGTGTCCGCCGCGGCCTGGGCAAGTTCCTGCGGGGCACGGTCAGCTCTCCTTGGTGCGGTGGCCTCTGTACCCAGTGTGGCGGCAGGTACTGACAAGACGGGCACATCGCGACTCAAAGCCCGGAAGACTGCCGGGATGAGCGAATGGATGGTTGCGGCAATAGGCGCAGGGTCGGCGTTGGCCGGCGGTCTTGTCAAGCCCCGGGTTTTATGGAGAGTGAGTTAGCTGGTTTTCTGGAGTGACGCCGGGGGTTGGGCCGCGTAGTGGGCGGCTTCGTGTTCGGCG
>NZ_JBHZCI010000091.1:0-2890 GCF_042755185.1 Streptomyces sp. NPDC059166
GGCTCCACTCCTACAATCACCACCGCGGCCACACCGCACTCGCAGGCAAACCACCCGCCAGCCGCGTCCCCAACCTCACAGGGCAATACAGCTAGGGCGGTGTGCTCGTCCAGCAGCGCGCGGGCCTGCCCGTAGGACAGTCGGGCCAGCCCGGTGTCCGGGCAGACGTCGCGGGCGGAGAGCACCTTGCCGGGCCCGGGACGGCGATGGGTGACGAACACCGGACCGCGGGTGCGGCCCTTTAAAGGAACTACGGGCCGCGAACGCGGAAGAGATCGCCCAGCTCAAGGCCGACGTCGAAGCTCTGGTGGCGCTCTGCACCGGTCCACGGTGAAGAACCGTGTGCTGCATCAGCAGCAGATCGAGGGTGCTGGCGTGGTCCGTACATTGACCCCACAGCCCGGCACCGGACCAGGGGGTTAAGGTGCCCCGGCGCCTGGCAGCTGCCGCCATCCGTGCTCATTGTTGAGGGCGAGGCTTGGCCTTGGTGGCGTGGCGGGCGGCCTTGTACGTCTCGGGCAGGATGCGGTGTTCGATGGCGGTGCGTTTGGTGGCGGCGTCGCCGCCGACGATCTCGGCGCGGCCTTCCATCATGGCGACGAAGCCCTGGCGGGCGACTTCCCTGCGGCTGTTCTTCTTCGCGCCGGTGCCGAAGGCGGTGTTGTTCATGCCGGCGCGGGCGTGGAAGTCGCTGTCGGTGGCGCCGGGCATGAGGCAGGTGACGGTGACGCCGTTTCCCTTGAGCTCTTCCCGCAGTCCGAGGGCGAACATGCGGGTGAAGGCCCGGGAAGGGCCGTAGACGGTCTCGTAGGGGGTGGGCAGTGTCGCCGACAGCGAGGACGTGATGAGGATCTTCCCGTCGCCGTGGGCGGCCATGTGCCGGGCGACCCTCTTGGCGAGGTGGACGACGGAGCTCACGTTGAGAGAGATCAGGGACAGTTCGTCGTCCAGGTCGGTGTCGAGGAACGCTCCGCCGATGCTGCGTCCGGCGTTCAGTACCGCTGCGGCCAGCGGACGGCCGGTCTTCTCCACCGCCTTCCACACCGTCTCGACCCCGTCGGTGTCGGCGAGGTCGGCCCGCACGGGGATGACGTGGGCGCCGTCGCGGGTGAACTGCTCGGCGGCCTCGTCGATCTTGGCGCTGCGGCCGGTGGCGACCAGGGAGGTCCTGGCCCGCTGTCCCGAACTGGACACGGCCGCCGGACACGTCCGCGACTTCGGAGAGATCCTCACCGGTTGCCTTGGTGCCACGCTTCCTGCCTGGAAGATCTGTTGTCGTCCGCGGACGACAACAGATCTTCCCACGGGACAGGAACGTATGTACCGGCAACAGGGCATGCAGGGACGAATGGGAGACTCTGCAGTTTGGTGAACCTCCAGGGTGACTCTCTGCCGTCGGAAGCTATTCTGAACATGTTCATTTCTGCTGAGGTGGCATGGAGGCATGATGGGCAATCGCCGGTGCGGGAGATGGTGGGTGCTGGGTCCGGCAGTGGTTCTTGTCATGGTCACCAGTGGCTGTGGGGCGATCTTTTACCCCAGGCTGCCGACCGTCCACGATGCTTCGACCAAAGAACTCGCTGGAGACTGGACGGGATCCGATGGTGCCAAGGTGACCCTGGAGAGGAGCGGGCGAGCCGAGGTAAGGGATCTTGGAGGCGAGGACTGGGATTTCGACGAAGGCTGGGGCCTGTCCGGTACCGGGACCTGGCAATTGATCAAGGGGACCAGCGGAGAGACGATCGGCGGGGCCCCGGCAGTCCAGATCTCCATCACCGATGTGACGGGGCAGATCCAGCGTCCCGCCGGGGACTTCGATGAATGGACGGCCGCCCCGCACGCTCCGATTGGCCAGTACACCTGGGAGTTCGGCATGGAGCGGACCAAGGAAGGGCTTCAGCCGTACTACCTTGCTGGGGACCCGGACGCTCCCAACCTATACCGTCTCAGGCGAACGTGACCGGGTGACACCCGCGTCAAGATACTTGCGGCTACGAGAATCTTCAGCCTGATCTTGCGAGGACCCCGGGTGTTACGCCCGGGAGGAATCGCATCCTTGGGGCCCGGAGGCGCGCAGCGCCGGAGTTCACCCTCCAGCGGGACGGGCAGATCCCGGCGAACGTCCTCATGCCGCTGATCGACCCATGTGCGCCAAGCAGGACAAGCTGCTGCGGGCGGCCCCCGTCGCGCAGCAGATGGTCCAGGACCGGGTGCGTCTGCGCGGGGCGTTCACGGATCTCGAGAACGAGTGGGTGACGTGGCAGGACACCGACCCGGACAGCCCTGGCCGGATCGACGCCTCCGTGATCCTCGTCTACGGCCTGATCCCCGAGGCGAAAGAGGGCGCGCGGATCGTCCATGCACCGCGGCCGGACGCACCGAGACTGGTCAATGGCGCCCCGGGGGCCGGGGTGTACGGGCGGCGCATCGCGAAATAACGTCGCAGGGGTGAAGTGCGAGGCCGCTGGGCCAGTCCCGGCGGGCGGCCCTCAATCCTCATCCTGGAGGAGCTCCTGATGATGCTGCCTAAGAAGTCATCTCATTTGGCGAGTCTGCGATAGCAGATGAGGGTGCAGGCGATGCTGGTGAAGGCGAGGAAGTGGTCGGCCTTGCGTTCGTAGCGGCGATGGAGGCGGCGGCAGCCGGCGAGCCAGGACATGGTGCGTTCCACGGTCCAGCGGTGGCGGCCCAGCCGCTGCGAGGACTCGATTCCTTTGCGGGCGATGCGGTGGGTGATGCCGCGCTCGCGTAACCATCGCCGCAGGTGGGCGTAGTCGTAGCCCTTGTCGGCATGAAGTTTGCCGGGCTTGCGACGGCGCCGGCCGCGACGCGAGCGGACCGGTGGGATGCCCTTCATAAGCGGGATCAGGGCCTGGCTGTCGTGCAGGTT
>NZ_JBHZCI010000092.1:0-2716 GCF_042755185.1 Streptomyces sp. NPDC059166
AGTTCGCGTCCGGTGTAGGCGGCTTCGAGGTCGCGCATCAGCGGGGCCAGCGACCATCCGTCACCCGCGATGTGATGCACCACCAGCAACAGCACATGCGCATGGGCGGACTCACGGAACAGTGTGGCCCGTACAGGCAGTTCGGTCGCCAGGTCGAAGCGGGCGACGGACTCGGCGAGCAGGGCGTCCTTCCGGTCGGCCTCGGCTCCCGCCGCTACCTCGCGGACGGTGAAAGGCATGGAGGTCGAGGCGTCCCGCACCTGCTGCCGGGGCTCGCCGTCCACGACCGGGAAGACGGTGCGCAGTGACTCGTGCCGGGCCACCACCGAATCCAGCGCCGCGCGTAGGCGGACCGCGTCCAGCGCGCCCTCCAGACGCACCGCGAGGGGGATGTTGTAGGTGCCGCCGCCCGTGTCGAGACGGTCCAGGAACCACAGCCGCTGCTGGGCGAAGGAGAGAGGAAGAACCTCGGGCCGCTCCGGGAGACCTTCCGCGTGCGTGGCCAGCGTCGTGCGGGCGGCGTCCGCGTCCGCCAAGGCACGGGCCAGCCCGGCTGGAGTGGGATGCTCGAAGACGGTACGGATGGCGAGTTCGACGTCGAGCGCGGTGCGGATGCGGCCGACGAGACGGGTGGCGAGGAGGGAGTGCCCGCCGAGCTCGAAGAAGCTGTCGTCCACGGTGAGCCGGGGAACCCCCAGCACGTCGGCGAAGACCTGGCAGAGAATCTCCTCCTGCGGGCTGCGCGGCCGGCGGCCCGTGCCCGCCGCGCCGGCGGCCGTCTCGTCCTGATGCGGCGCGGGCAGTGCCCGCTTGTCGAGCTTGCCGTTGCCGGTGACCGGCAGGGCCTCCAGCGCGACGAACGCGGAAGGCACCATGTAGGCGGGCAGGTGGTCCGCCGCGTACTCACGCAGGCCGTCGGTGTCGGAACCGACGACGTACGCCACGAGCTGCTGGTCGCCAGGGTTGTCCTCGCGGACCACCACAGCCACCTGGGCGCTGCCCGTCCGGTCGGCGAGGACCGACTCGATCTCGCCGAGTTCGACGCGGTACCCGCGGATCTTCACCTGGTCGTCGACACGGCCGGCGAACTCGAGGGTGGCGTCGGAGCGCCAGCGGACCATGTCGCCGGTGCGGTACATGCGGGTGCCGGGTGTCCCGAACGGGTTGGCCACGAACCGGCCCGCGGTGAGGGCGGGGCGGCCCACGTAGCCGCGTGCCACGCAGGTTCCCGCTACGTACAGCTCGCCGACGACGCCCGGAGGCACCGGGCGCAGAGCGGTGTCCAGGACGTACACCTGCGTGTTCCACATGGGAGTGCCGAGGGACAGGACCTCAGCGGGGATTTCGTCGTCGGCCTCCACGACGTACGCGGTGCAGCCGACCGTCGTCTCGGTGGGCCCGTACTCGTTGACGACCCGTACCCCTGGGTGTCCGGCGCGCCAGTGGTCGAGGTGGGCGCCGGAGAGCGGCTCGCCGCCCAGGACGAGCTCGGCGGTGGGCGAGTAGGCGTCGGGCAGTTCCTCCAGCAGGGCGAGGTGGCTCGGCGTGCCCTTGAGGAAGGCGACACCGTCCGCCGGAACAGGAGCTTCCGGGTCCGGACCGCCGTCCGCGAACCGGGTCAGGTGAACACTGCCGCCCCGGATGAGCGGTGCGTACAGGCCGGTGACGGTGAGGTCGAAGGAGACCGGCGAGTGGAGCAGGGTGCTGTGGCCGGCGGACGGGTACAGGTCGAGCGCCCACAGCAGGTAGTTGACGACGGAGCGGTGCTCGACGACCACGCCCTTGGGCCGACCGGTGGAACCCGAGGTGTAGATCACGTACGCGGGGTGCCCGGGCAGCAGCGGTGAGAGCCGGTCGGCATCCGTGAGAGGCGTGTCCGGGAGAGCGGCGAGCCGGGCGGGCAGGCCGGGGTCGTCGCAGAGAAGGACGCGTACGTGCGCCCCCGCCTCGGTCTCCGTGGCCGTGCCGCTCGTCGGGATGCGGCCGGCGAGCTCGGCGGTGGTCAGGACGCAGACCGGCAGGGTCTCCTCGAACATGCCCGCGATGCGCTCGGCGGGGTGGGAGGGATCCAGCGGCAGATAGCCGGCACCGGACTTCAGCACGGCGAGCAGTGCCACCACGAGGTCGGGTCGCTGCGGGAGCGCGACGGCGACCATGCGGTCCGGCCCCGCCCCCAGCGCGACGAGCTGGCGGGCCAGTCGGTTGGCACGCGAGTGCAGTTCCCGGTAGGTGAGCCGGGTGTCGCCGTGGCCGACGGCGACGGAGTCGGGATGGGCGGCGGCGGCCTCGTCGAGGAGAGTCGTGAGCGCGGTGTCCGGGACGGAGCGGTCGGTGTCGTTCCACGCACCCGTCACCCGGGCGTACTCGTCGCCGTCCAGCACGCCGAGGCGGGCGATGGTCACGTCCGGGTCGGCCGTCGCGGCGGTGAGCAGGCCGTGCAACCAGGCGGTAAGACGCTCCGCGGTGGGGGCGTCGACGACGTCGGGGCGGTAGTCGATCCGGAAGGAGAGCTCATCGCCCGGCAGGCCCACGAGGCTGACGGCGTAGTGGGTGGCGTCCCGCGCGTCGACGTCGGTGATCACGAGGCCCCCGCTGAGCGGAGGCACCTGCTCCGCACCCAGGGGGTAGTTCTCGAAGACGGTGGTGGTGTCGAAGAGTTCGTGGTGTCCGGAGCGGCGTTGGATGTCGGCCAGTTGGACGAACTGGTGTGGGGTGA
>NZ_JBHZCI010000093.1:0-2464 GCF_042755185.1 Streptomyces sp. NPDC059166
CCCCATTTGTTCGGCCCCGGGGCCCCCCGCCCCCCCCGCTCGGGGGGGCGGCGGCTGCTTACCCCGGGGGGGGGGGGGGGCCCCCGGGGGGGGGGGGGGGCCCCCCCGGCCCATGGCCGTGTGCGCGGATCAGTCGCGGACGGACTGAGCGGTGCGGCTCTCGTACCGGCCGTCCAGCTTGGCGACGAGGCCGGTGACCTGACGCGCGATGTCCGGTGCGGTCAGTCCGATCTCCGCCATGACCTCGCCGCGCGAGGCGTGGTCCAGGAAGACCGGCGGGATCCCGAAGTCGCGCAGCGGTACGTCGACACCGGCGTCCCGCAGCGCCTGGGCGACGGCGGAGCCGACTCCTCCGGCCCTGCTGTTGTCCTCGACGGTGACGACGACCCGGTGCTCCGCGGCGAGCGGGGCGAGCGCCTCGTCCACGGGCTTGACCCAGCGCGGGTCGACGACCGTGGTGTAGATGCCCTGGGCGTCCAGGAGCGCGGCGATCTCCAGGCACATCGGGGCGAGGGCGCCGACGGAGACCAGGAGGACGTCCGCCGCGTCCGTGCCCGCCGTGCGCAGCACGTCCATGCCCCCGACCGTGCCCACGGCCTTCACCGCGGGGCCGACCGCGCCCTTGGAGAAGCGGACGACGGTGGGCGCGTCCTCGACGGCGACGGCCTCGCGCAGCTGGGCGCGCACCTGGTCGGCGTCGCGCGGGGCGGCGATGCGCAGGGTGGGCACGCACTGCAGGATCGACATGTCCCACATGCCGTTGTGCGAGGCGCCGTCCGTGCCGGTCACTCCCGCCCGGTCGAGGACGAACGTCACTCCGCACCTGTGCAGCGCGACGTCCATCAGCACCTGGTCGAAGGCCCGGTTGAGGAAGGTGGCGTAGACCGCGAAGACGGGGTGGAGCCCGCCGGTGGCCAGGCCTGCCGCGGAGACCGCACCGTGCTGCTCGGCGATCCCGACGTCGTAGATCCGGTCCGGGAACGCCTCCTCGAACTTGCCGAGACCGACCGGCTGGAGCATGGCCGCGGTGATGGCGACGATGTCCTCGCGCTCGTGGCCGAGCTTGACCATCTCCTCACCGAAGACCGAGGTCCAGTCGAGGCCCGAGGTGGAGATGGGCAGACCGGTGTCCGGGTGGATCTTGCCCACCGCGTGGAAGCGGTCCGCCTCGTCCTCCAGGGCCGGGGTGTAGCCGCGTCCCTTCTCGGTGAGGCAGTGCACGATGACGGGGCCGCCGAAGCGCTTGGCCCGCTGCAGCGCGGACTCCAGCGCCTCGATGTCGTGGCCGTCGATGGGTCCGACGTACTTCAGGCCGAGGTCCTCGAACATGCCCTGCGGCGCGATGAAGTCCTTGAGGCCCTTCTTGGCGCCGTGCAGGGTCTCGTAGAGCGGCTTGCCGACGACCGGCGTGCGCTCGAGGATGTCCTTGCCGCGGGCCAGGAAACGCTCGTAGCCGTCGGTGGTGCGCAGCGTCGCGAGGTGGTTGGCGAGACCGCCGATGGTCGGCGCGTAGGAACGCTCGTTGTCGTTGACGACGATCACGAGGGGGCGGTCCTTGGCGGCGGCGATGTTGTTCAGCGCCTCCCAGGCCATACCGCCGGTGAGGGCTCCGTCACCGATGACGGCGACGACGTGGTCGTCCTTGCCGCGGATCTCGTTGGCCTTGGCGAGGCCGTCGGCCCAGCCGAGGACGGTCGAGGCGTGCGAGTTCTCGATGACGTCGTGCTCGGACTCGGCGCGGGACGGGTATCCGGAGAGCCCGCCCTTGCTCTTGAGCTTCGAGAAGTCCTGCCGGCCGGTGAGCAGCTTGTGCACGTAGCTCTGGTGGCCGGTGTCGAAGAGGACCTTGTCCTGCGGGGACTCGAAGACCCGGTGCAGGGCGATGGTCAGCTCGACCACACCCAGGTTCGGGCCCAGGTGGCCGCCGGTCTTGGACACCTCCTCGACGAGGAAGGTGCGGATCTCCCCGGCGAGCTGGTCGAGCTGCTCGAGGCCGAGCCGGTCCAGGTCGCGCGGTCCCCTGATGCGGGTCAGCAGGTCCACCCGTGCCTCCTTGCGTTTGAGCCGGTCGAACTTCTTCCCGATCCGCAGAGTCTAATGTTCCGCCGACTGCTCGGGTTCGCAGGGGGCGGACTCCTATGTCGTATCTTCGGCGGGAACCGGACGATCTGCCCCCTCCCCCGCGTGTCCCGGAGAACACGTGTGGCGGAGTCCGGTCGTGAGCGGGCCGGCGGGCCCCCTGACCTGGCGCACCGGCTTGAACGGCGCACGCGGGGGCCGCCCGGGCGCCCGTACGAGGCGTGCGGGGCGCCCGTCGCCGTGGAGACGACGAGTGAACGCGGCCGTGGGCCGGCACCCCCGCGGGGGGCGGGGCCCGGCGGGGGGGGGGGGCGGGGGGGGGCGGCCCCCCCGGGGGGGGGGGTTTGGCGGGTCCCCGTGGATTTTAAAGGCGGGGTGGTGTGCG
>NZ_JBHZCI010000094.1:0-2379 GCF_042755185.1 Streptomyces sp. NPDC059166
GTGTTTTTTATTTTTAAAAACCCACCGCACACTATTTGGATTTAGGTTGCTTCCCACCTGGGGGGTCACACCCGCGGGGGGGGGGCGCCGCCCCCGGCCCCCCCCCCCCGGCCGATCGTCCGGAAGGAGGGACGTCGATGAGTACGAAGGACTTCGTCGAGAAGGACTACTACAAGGTTCTCGGCGTCCCCAAGGACGCCACCGACGCCGAGGTGAAGAAGGCGTACCGGAAGCTCGCCCGCGAGTACCACCCGGACGCCAACAAGAGCGACGCCAAGGCGGAGGAGCGGTTCAAGGAGATCTCCGAGGCGAACGACGTCCTCGGTGACCCCAAGAAGCGCAAGGAGTACGACGAGGCGCGCGCCCTCTTCGGCAGCGGAGGCTTCCGGGCGGGTCCCGGTGGTGCCGGCGGCAACTTCAACTTCGACCTGGGGGACCTCTTCGGGGGTGCCCCGGGCGGTGGCCAGACCGCGGGCGCCGGCGGCTTCGGCGGCGGTGGCCTGGGCGACGTGTTCGGCGGGCTGTTCAACCGGGGTGGCGCGGGCACCCGCGTCCAGCCGCGGCGCGGCCAGGACATCGAGTCCGAGGTGACGCTCAGCTTCACCGAGGCGGTCGACGGGGCCACGGTCCCGCTGCGGATGTCCAGCCAGGCACCCTGCAAGGCGTGTTCGGGCACCGGCGACAAGAACGGCACCCCGCGGGTGTGTCCCACCTGCGTCGGCACCGGACAGGTGTCGCGCGGTACCGGCGGCGGATTCTCGCTGACCGACCCCTGCGTCGACTGCAAGGGCCGGGGCCTGATCGCCCAGGACCCCTGCGACGTCTGCAAGGGCAGCGGCCGGGCGAAGTCGGCCCGCACGATGCAGGTCCGGATTCCCGCAGGGGTCTCGGACGGCCAGCGGATCCGGCTGCGCGGCAAGGGCAGCCCGGGCGAGCGCGGCGGACCGGCCGGCGACCTCTACGTCGTCGTCCACGTCGACGCCCACCCGGTCTTCGGCCGCAGGGGCGACAACCTCACCGTCACCGTGCCCGTCACCTTCCCGGAGGCGGCACTCGGCGGCGAGGTGAAGGTACCGACGCTCGGAGGACCTCCGGTCACCCTGAAGCTTCCGGCGGGCACCCCCAACGGACGTACCATGCGGGCCAGGGGCAAGGGCGCCGTGCGCAAGGACGGCACCCGGGGCGATCTCCTGGTCACCGTCGAGGTGGCCGTACCCACGGAGCTCGGCGCGGACGCCCAGGACGCGCTGGAGGCCTACCGGAAGGCGACCGCGGGGGAGGACCCGCGGGCGGAGCTGTTCCAGGCTGCGAAGGGAGCTTGAGATGGACGGCCGTCGACGCAATCCGTACCAGCTGACGGACGAATCACCGGTCTACGTGATCTCGATCGCGGCCCAGCTCTCGGGGCTGCACCCGCAGACCCTCCGCCAGTACGACCGGCTCGGCCTGGTCTCGCCCGACCGCACGGCCGGGCGAGGACGGCGCTACTCGGCCCGCGACATCGAACTGCTGCGGACCGTGCAGCAGCTGTCGCAGGACGAGGGCATCAACCTCGCCGGCATCAAGCGCATCATCGAGCTGGAGAACCAGGTCGCCGCGCTCCAGCAGCGGGTGGCCGAGCTCTCGGCGGCGGTGGACGGCGCGGCCGTGGCCATGCAGCAGCGCGAGGCCCAGGTGCACGCCTCCTACCGGCGCGACCTGGTGCCCTACCAGGACGTGCAGCAGACCAGTGCGCTGGTCGTCTGGCGGCCGAAGCGGCCGAAGGACTGAAGGCCCCTGTGACAGGGCCTGCCCCGGAGTCTCATGACTCCGGGGCAGGCCCTGTCCGTGCGTCCGCGGTGGTGTCGGCGAGGCCGGACCGCGCGATGAGCACACCCAGATGCGTGCGGCTGGTGGCGCCCAGGGCCCGCATCAGCTTGGCGATGTGGGAGCGGCAGGTGCGGACGCTGATGCCCAGCTTGCCGGCGACCAGGACGTCGCTGTGGCCTTCGGCGAGGAGCCGGGCGACGCTCTGCTGGACGGCCGTCGTCCGGGTGCCCGGGACCGTCGCGGAGAGCTGCTGCCCGATGGGCGTCGCCTGGGCCCAGAGCACCTCGTAGACCTGGATCAAATAGTCCACGAGCGCGGGGTGCCGTATGCGCAGGGCCGTACGGCGGTCGGGGGCCGCGGGAATGAACGCCACGCTGCGGTCGAAGATGATCAGGCGGTCCACGGTCTGCTCGGTGGTGCGGACCTGGAGGCCCTCGGGAGCCAGCTGTCCGACATACTCCCGGACGTTCGTGCTTTGACATCCTCGCCGCCCTGAAGGACGGCGATTCCCGCCTACCGTGCCGTTGAGGGCTGCGGTGTCGGGTGGGTTCCTGCTTCGCTGCGCGGTGC
>NZ_JBHZCI010000095.1:0-2155 GCF_042755185.1 Streptomyces sp. NPDC059166
CCGCTACGAACGCAAGGCCGACCACTTCCTCGCCTTCACCAGCATCGCCTGCACCCTCATCTGCTATCGCAGACTCGCCAAATGAGATGACTTCTAAGAGGACGTTCGTGTCATTTATGTGATGGTTTGGGATGGTTCTGCCGCGCCAGGATTGGCCGCATACAGACAGAAGAGGCGGTTTGCGTCCGCCGCATCGGTAGACGCGATCCTGCGTTTCGCCCTGATTCCAGCCAATAGCTCCTGTCCGGTTCGAAGAACCTACCGAAAAGGTGTTTTGCCTCGCTCGATCGAGCGATATGCCGGGGTCGGGACCTCGTGCATGAGTATCCCCATGACCTCTTTGCAGCCGCGCCTGCCGTACCCGAGTGACCTCTCCGACGCTCGCTGGGCGTTGATGGAACCGATCCTGACGGCCTGGCGCACCGAGCGCCATAAGACCTCACTCAACCTCGGCGGCAAAGTCACTGACCTGCGGGAAGTCATGAACGCGATCCTCTTCCTAAACCGGACCGGCGTCCCGTGGCGCTACCTTCCGCACGACTTCCCGCCGCACACCACTGTGTTCGGCTACTTCAGCGCCTGGACTGCCGACGGAACCATCGAGAAACTCGGCGTCCACCTGCACCGGATGGTCCGTGAACAGGCAGGACGCACCGCCGAACCCACCGCCTGCGTGATCGATGCACAGAGCGTCAAGACCGCGACCAGCGTTCCCGCCGATACCCAGGGGACGGATGCCGGCAAGAAAATCGTGGGCCGCAAGCGCAGCATCGCCGTCGACACTCTCGGCCTGTTACTGCTGGTCATCGTGACCGCCGCAAGCGTCTCCGACAACGAGGCCGGCAAGCAGCTCCTCACTCAGCTCGCCACCGACCACCCCACCATCACCAAGGCGTGGGTCGACACCGGCTACAAGACCAAAGCCATCGAACACGGCGCCACTCTTGGCATCGACGTCGACGTCGTCCCGCGAAACGATCAGGTCAAAGGCTTCTCCGTGATCCCCAGGCGCTGGGTCGTCGAGCGAAGCTTCGGATGGATCATGATGCACCGTCGGCTCGCCCGCGACTACGAGACCAAACCCGCACACTCCGAAAGCATGATCCGCATCGCGATGATCTCGAACCTCGCGAAACGAGCAACCGGCGAAACGCCCATAACGTGGCACAACCCATGAACTATTCCGTTTTTAACCGGAACGTCCTCTCAGTAGGTGTTTTTGAAGGTCAGGTGAGCGGACCCGCTTATCGGTTGTGACCACGCCGGTGGTATCCATGCAGTGTGAAGACCGCGATAGACGCCCGTGAACTCCCCTTTGACGCCGTCTTGTGCGACCTCGACGGGGTGATCCGCTTTTATGACACCGCCGAGGTGACGCGTCTAGAGGAGGAAGCGGGGCTGCCGGAGGGCATCACGGCAACCATCGGATTCGCGCCGGAGAACGACCTGCCGCTGTTGCTCGGGCAGATCACCAGAGATCAGTGGGCGCAGTCGATCGCTCAGGGCCTCGGATCTCGTGTGTCGTTGGGTGACGCTCACGCGCTGGCCAAGGCGTTCACCGAAGCTGGGTTTTGGGCGGATGAAGCTGTCGTGGGCCTTCTGCGTCAGGTCCGGGAGCATTGCCCAGTCGTCCTTGTCACGAACGCGACGGTGTGGCTCGACGAGGACCTTGCGGTCCTCGGGCTGGCTGATCTCGCGGACAGCGTGATCAACAGTTCGCTCGTCGGTGTCGCCAAGCCGGACCGTCGCATCTATGAGATAGCGGCAGAGCAGGCCGGCGCCCGCGTCGACCGATGCCTTTTCGTGGACGATCGAGAGGAGAACATCGACGCGGCAAATGAGCTTGGGATGACCACTGTGCTGTATCGCGCTGTCGGGGATCTGCGGGGGTCCCTGGCTGGGCTGCTCAACCGGTGAGTGGCCTCTTCGTCCAGCTGTCGGTGCGGGGGCCTTTGCGGGCCAGGCGCCGGGTCATGAGGGTAATGAATGCCCAGTTCAGGTGGGTCTTCGTCAGGCGGTAGAAGGCAGGCGGCTGTCTCCAGACGACCTGACCCGCCGCATTAGAAGTCATCTCATTTGGATGACTCGGTATTCTGTGCGCCATGGTGGGGATCGTTGAGCGGTTGGTGCCGGACGAGTTGTGGGAGTTGTTCCA
>NZ_JBHZCI010000096.1:0-1939 GCF_042755185.1 Streptomyces sp. NPDC059166
GCTATATCTATGGGGTATCTATGCTATATCTTTGGCTTCAAAAACGGCACCTGTTCTAAGAGCATAGAAACTCAACAGGCACAGCCTGTTTGACACCCTTTTTTTTAGGGTGGCACCGAGTTTCCTTATGCTCTTTTTCTCTGAAGCTAAACCTGTTTTATATGTCGTAGTCTTTTTATTGGGAGTGACCCCTTGCTGTACAATTTCCGGAGGTGCCGATAAGGGACGAATTTTCCCTTGTCGGTTGCCTTTGGGGATTGTAAGGGGTGGAGGCTCGGAATCAAAAGGAAACGAAATATCATTCCGAGTGTGCTTCTTTTTTCTGTTCTTGAATTCTATTATTTCCAATGTTAGAATTATGTTAACAACTTGTTAGGAGTGTGTTTGGATGGAAGAGAAAAAACAAATTGGACCTCGAATTACTGTTGAAACATTTAAAAAGCTAGAGTTATTAGCCGAACATTTTACAAAACACAATGAATTTGGAAGAGTTTCAAAAGATGCTGTAATTGAGTTTGCTATTAAGGAATTGTATAGGGACTATTTGGGAAAAGGACGCTAATTTTTGTTGAAAAACTGACTTCGGATTTGGGGTTCTTTATTATTAACTTGATTTTAATTAAACATTACAGGAAAAATTGAGGGGAAATGGATGGATAAACGCAATGGTGACGCGGTTTTCATAGCTCCAAATGATGTTGTAAAAGTGACCACTATGAATCACGTCATTGAAGTTCAGCATATGGAGAAGATGAACCGGAAAAATAATATCAAAAAATTGGACAAGGATAGGTTTGTAGACCTCTCTACTGGGGAGATCCGGGAGTTCGAGCATTCGGAAAATCGGCAGGAAAATTATAATTCTTTGAGACAAACCTTTAAGAAGCTGCGTTATTTGATAAATAACAATTTTATAGGACGGCCAAATGAATTACATATAACTTTGACATACAAGAAAAATATGACGGACACGAAAAAACTTTATAGTGATTTTCAAAATTTTATCGACAGGTTGCGTTATAAATACAAGAAAGAAAGTTCGATAGATTATTTATCGGTGGTAGAGCCACAAGGACGTGGAGCCTGGCATTGTCATGTTTTAATGCGCTTTAATGATTTGGATAAGATTTATATTAAAAATGCTGAATTAAGGAGTCTATGGGGTTTAGGATTTGTAACAATCAAGTCATTAAAGGATATAGACAACATAGGAGCCTATTTGAGCGCTTATTTGACTGATATAGACCTAGAAGATGTCCAAGACAGGGAAACAGCCTTAAAAGTGGCTTCAGAGGGCTGTGAGGTGCAAACAAAGATCGTAGAAGGTCGGGAAAAGAAATTTTTAAAAGGCGGACGGCTGCACATGTATCCTTCCGGAATGAATATGTATCGAAAATCAAAAGGGATTGTTAAGCCGGAACGGGAAGAAATGAAGTTCGGAGACATAAAAAAAGTAGTGGGTTCGGCAAAACCACACTACGAGAAAAGTTATCATGTCGAAAATGACAATTTTGAAAACACAATTTCGTTTCTCCAGTATAACACAAAACGTGATTTTTGAAGCAAAACGGTTCCTCTTTATGGAGCCGTTTTTTTTATTTCCCGAAGGGTTATTTGTCAGAATGACAAACCGATTTCGAGCCGGCGAGAACCCATTGTCACACCACGATTTAGGGGGTGTGTATAAATGGGCACTCTCTGTGAAATTTGAAGCTTTGAAATTCCGAATGGCGCACTTATACACTCTGTCGAGTGAGTGCTAAAATGCTGAAGCATTTCCGTCAAGCGTGTGGAGGAATCTTGTAGAGAGATATAGCATAGATACCCGTATCTCTAGAGATATTTTGGTATATCCCTGCTATATCTATGGGGTATCTATGCTATATCTTTGGCTTCAAAAACGGCACCTGTTCTAAGAGCATAGAAACTCAACAGGCAC
>NZ_JBHZCI010000097.1:0-1893 GCF_042755185.1 Streptomyces sp. NPDC059166
AGTTCAACAGAGCACAGTCACAGGCTGCCCACCATGCGGACCGGCCGACCGTGCCACCGAGATGATCTTCGCCTACGAAAATCTTGCCAGAGCCACGTTCACTTGTACGCCGACAGGGAGCACCGCTTCGCTCCCCGGCCCCTCGAACAGGCCCAGCCCGAGCAGATCCTCCGAGCATGGGCGGCGCGACGTCCGACCACCTGCCATCAGCTCGTCCGACGCCCGAATCCCGGCCCGCACTATGCAGTTCTGCGACGACACCTCACCGAGTAGGCAGACAAGCTGGCCCCAGCAGATCGATGCCGGAGACCTGCTCGCCAAGTGACCTCCAGGCCAGCTCCAGCGCTCACCCGTGAGCCAGAAAGAGCTCAGGTCTCAGGCGCCCCCAGCGATGGAGCGGTCGTCCCGCGACGGACTGGAGGCTCAGTTGGAAATGTCGGTCAGCTTCCGCAGGGTGAAGGGCTCGGCGAGGATCTCGTCCAAGACCTTCGCGACGTGCTGGAAGTGCGGCAGCGTGAAGTGGTAATTCAGGGCCTCACTGCTAGCCCACTCCTCCAGGATGACCATCCGTTCCGGGCGGTTTGGGTCGGTGAAGGGCTGGTACCCCAGGCAGCCGTCTTCGTCGACGGACGGGGCGATCATCATATTCAGCTCGTCCCGCAGCCGCGCCTCCTGCCCCGGCTTGGCGACGAAGCTGGCGACGATGGTCAAGGTGTTCGACATGAGAAAACTCCAGGTAATGGGGTCTGGCAGTGGATGTCCACCGGGAGAACGACATCCATGCTGCAAGCCGATCCGAGGGCTACCCAGGGTTCCGCTCAGCCGGGGTCCGGCCTGCCTGGGTCTGCCAGAACCAGGCAGACCGATTCGTGCATCCGCAACACTGGACCCATGGATCGCGCACAGCAACTCAGCGAGTTTCTGCAGGCCCGGCGGGCCCGGCTTCGCCCCCAAGACGTCGGCACCCCCGACTTCGGCAGCCAGCGGCGAGTGCCCGGCCTGCGCCGCGAAGAACTCGCCCTGCTGGCCGGCGTCAGCGTCGACTACTACACCCGCCTGGAACAAGGCCGCGCCCGCAATGTCTCCTCCGACGTCCTGGACGCCGTCGCCCGCGCCCTGCGCTTGAACGGCGACGAACGCACCCACCTACACAACCTCGCCCGTCCCTCTACCACCCGCAGGCGCCCCAGTCGCCCACAGCAGGTCGGTGCAGAAATGCACCAAGCCCTCCATGCCCTCAACGGCGCACCCGCCTACATCGTCGGCCGCCGCCTGGACATCCTGGCCTGGAACGATATGGCCCGCGCCCTGATCGCCGACTTTCCCTCCATACCGGCCGCCGAGCGGAATATGGCCCGGCTGGTCTTCCTCGACGAGGCAGCCAAGGACCTCTACCCCGACTGGGACGACAAGGCCCGTGACACCGTCGCGAACCTCCGTCTCGACGCCGGCCGCCACGCAGACGACCCCCAACTGGCTAGCCTGATCGGCGAACTTTCCCTGGGTAGCGACAACTTTCGCCGCCTCTGGGCGAACCACAACGTCCGGGGCAAGACGCGCGGCAAGAAGCACTTCGCCCACCCCCAGCTCGGCAACCTCACCCTCGACTACGTCGCCATGCGCGCCCCGGACGATCCCGACATGACCATGATGATCTACAGCGCACCGCCCGGCTCGGACGCCGCCACCACCCTGCAGCTTCTCGCCAGCCTCAGCCAGTCACGGCCCGCCGTCGGTGAGACACGGGCCAAACGCGACGCGCAGCCGGGCCAAGCACAGCGCTCACGGGCCAACTAGCTGTATTGCCCTGTGAGGTTGGGGACGCGGCTGGCGGGTGGTTTGCCTGCGAGTGCGGTGTGGCCGCGGTGGTGATTGTAGGAGTGGAGCCAGTGG
>NZ_JBHZCI010000098.1:0-1887 GCF_042755185.1 Streptomyces sp. NPDC059166
GCGCACCGCTCAGCATCGTGAAGCAGTACATCGAGCAGCAGAACCGGCCGCACTGACCTGAGCTGAGGTAAACAGTGCAGATCCGTGCACACAGCCGAGGTCAGAGCAGCTCTCAGATTCGCTTCACCACCGGGCTGAAGCCCGGTGCACTGCGAATAGTCCCGGTAGCAGACGTTGTACAGACCGGGTTCCGGCTGGTCCTCGCGGTCACGGGACACGGCCAGGACGCCGTCGGGTGGGGCGTATCCCCCGCCGATCTGGTAGTCGAAGGCCATGCCGGCCACCGGTGGACGCACCTCGGCGGCGTCGGCCGTGCTTCGGGGCACGTGTTCCACACCGGTCCCGGTCGCACCCGTGCAGCCCGCCGTCAGCATCACGGCGAGACAGACGGCCGTGGGGAACGCCGTGCCGCCGCGGCGCGGAGGCTGGTCGAGGGTGTGTCGCACCACAGGTGCTCCTGGTGTCGCGGATGGATCGACGGGCCCCCGCATTCTCCGTCATCACCCGTTGCCGGATCCGTCCGGTGCGGCCACGGATCCGGCCTCGGCGACTCCCGAGAGGAGGTCGTCCCGACCGATGGCACCGGTGCGTGTCGACGGCACGGTGCAGGCGTACGCACCGGCGACCACGCCGTACAGGGCGCAGCGCCGCGGGTGTTCACCGTCGAGCAGGCCGAAGAGGAAGGCGGCGGCGAAGGCGTCCCCCGCGCCGTTGGAGTCCACCACGGGCGCCGGCGGCGGGACGGCGGGCACGTGGGTGAGTTCGCCCTCGTGCAGCAGGTACGCGCCCTCGTCGCCGGCGGTGGCCACCGCGATGTGTGCTCTGCCGCGTCGGGTCACGTCCCGCAGGGTGCCCTCAGGGTCGCTCAGGGCGGAAGAGGACATGAACACCACGTCCGCCTGGAGCGCGAAGGTCTCGTGGTAGGCGTCGTTGCCGTCCCAGTCGTGCAGGTCGGTGGAGATCGACACCCCTGCCTCACGGAGCAGCGGCAGGGCGGAGGACCACGGCTGGGTGATCACCACATGGGCGTGACGCGCCCCTGCCGCCAGTCCTCGGACCATCGCCTCGTCGAACGGGTCCGTGTCCCGCGCCCGGTCGGCGTCGTAGAGAGACATCCGCCGCCCGTCGGGACCGACCAGGTTGACCGCGCGCTTGGTGCCGCCCGGTGCCGGGACGCCGGTGAACGGGATACCCAGGTCCCCGTGCAGGGAGCGGACCATGTCCCCCTCGTGATCGTCCCCGATCAGGTCGAGGTGATGGGTGCGCAGTCCCAGTGCGTGCAGCCCCAGCGAGACGAAGTCACCGCTCTGGCCGGCGCGGGTCTCGATGCCCGGTCGGATCATGAGGCTGTCGGCGTACTGCAGTGGCAGCCGAGGGACGTGGACGATGGTGTCCACACCCGCTCCGCCCAGTACGAGGACGTCGACCTGTCGGCGGGTCACTTCGATTCATGCCTTTCCAGTCGGGTTTGCCCTGCAGGGCGTTGACGCGGTGCGATGAGGCGCGGCCGGAGGGGCCCGCCGGCCCGAGCGTTCGCGGTCACCACGCCCTCGCCGGCGCTGTCGGCCCTCGTGCGGCTGCCCGGAGGGCCCTGTTCCCGGCCAGGATCGGCGAGCGGTCCGCCCGCTCGGACCGCCCAGCTCCGGCACGTCGATGCGGGTCGCGTCGGCACCCCGGCTCCGGCCGGGACCGCGTGTGGGCGCCACAGCCGCCGCGGGTCCTGCGGCGGGCCCGCGGAACGGATCAAGTCCTGTGTGGGTGCGGCTCCTTCGGGGCCAGGGCTCGGTGCGCCCTGCGAGGGGGCGGCCACGTGCCGGACTGCTGCGGGGTACTGCGGGGTACTGCGGGGTACTGCGGGGTACTGCGGGGTACTGCGGGGTACTGCGG
>NZ_JBHZCI010000100.1:0-1548 GCF_042755185.1 Streptomyces sp. NPDC059166
GGGGGGTGCCTCTATGTCGTTCGTCAAGGCATCCCTGTCGGGTTTGGGGTGGTTCGGATGGTGGGGTTATGCGGCGAGTTCGACGTCCTTCGGTGTTCGGGGTTCGTAGAAGGTTCCGTCGCGGAGCATGGCGAACAGGACGCTGATGCGTTGGCGGGCGAGGCGGAGGAGGGCTTGGGTGTGGGTTTTGCCGCGGGCTCGCTGTTTGTCGTAGTAGATCCGGGAGGCCGGGTCGGCGTTCATGCAGGCGAAGGCGGACAGGAACATGGCCCGCTTGAGCTGGCGGTTCCCGCCTCGCGGGGCGTGTTCGCCGTGAATCGAGGTTCCCGAGGACTTCGTTGTCGGGGCGAGGCCGGCGTAGGAGGCGAGGTGGGCGGCGGTGGGGAAGTTGGTGCCGTCGCCGACGGTGGTCAGCAGGACTGCGGCGGTCCTGACGCCGACGCCGGGCATCGAGGTCAGGACCTGGGAAAGAGGGTGGGCCTCCAGCAGGGTGTTGATCTGGGCTTCGAGTGCCCGGCGTTGTTCATGGACGGCGGCGAGCGAGCGGGCCAGGGATGGGACCACGATGTCGAGGGTGCCGGTGCCGGGAACGACGACGGTCTGCTCGTCCAGGGCGTCGAAGACGTCGTTGATCAGTCGTGCGGCCATGCGCGGGGCTTTCGGGCGGATCAGCTCGACAAGGCGGCGTCGGCCGGCTTTGCGCAGGGCGGCCGGGGACCCGTAGCGCTCCAGGAGCCAGGTGACGGCCTGGTGGTCCAGGCGGGGGCCCAGGACACGCTCCAGCGACGGGTGGAACTGGGTGAGCAGGCCGCGTATCCGGTTGCTGGTGCGGGTGGCCTCGGCGGCGAGGTCCTGGTCGAAGCCAGTCAGGACAGTGAGCTCGGCGGTAATCTCGTCGGCGAGTTCGAGCGAGCGCAGGGTGTGGGGCAGGGTCCGGGCGGCGTCCGCGATCACCGCCGCGTCCCTGGCGTCGGTTTTCGCCTCACCGGGGTAGAGGTCGGCGATCCGGCGCATCGCGAGTCCTGGCAGGTAGGCGACCTTGCAGCCGGTGTCCCGGGCAACGGCCAGGGGCAGCGCGCCGATAGAGGCCGGCTGGTCCACGATCACCAAGACGGTGCCGAACTTCGCGGCCAGCTTCTCGAAGACGGCCCGCAGTTTCGGCTCACTGTTGGGCAGCTGCTTGTCGAAGACCTTCTTCCCGGCCGGAGTGAGCCCGTGCCCATGATGGGCGGACTTGCCGACGTCCAGGCCCAGGAACACGCCCACGTCTTCAATCTCGAGCATCGCGCCCTTCCAGGGGATTTGGCGGCGCCGGCCTCGGCTCGGGTGTCGTGCTCGCGCATCCACGTTATGCAGACCTGCCGCCCGCGAACTGTCCGGCATTGCACCGGACCGGACGGTGGCCGGACCTCTCATCAGCGGCTCCGACGAACACCCCCAGACCCGGTGACACCACCCCCCAGGTCATCCGTTCGACAGGGGGACACAGTCATGCCAGGCCCGGAGGCCAGCGGCCCCATTGCGGAGCCGCAGAAAACATAACGGGGG
>NZ_JBHZCI010000101.1:0-1373 GCF_042755185.1 Streptomyces sp. NPDC059166
GTCCCCTTCGAACGCCTCGTCGAACTCCTCAACCCCGAACGATCCCTCGCCCGCCACCCCCTCTTCCAGGTGATGCTCACCCTCCAGAACACGGAAGAACCCGAACTCAACCTCCCCGGAATCACCCCGTCCCTGGAAGGCATCGCCGGGAACATCGCCAAGTTCGACCTGACCTTCGGGCTGGCCGAGACCTTCGACGCAGCCGGCAGGCCGGCGGGCCTCACCGGCGTGGTCGAGTACGCGGAGGATCTCTTCGACCCGGAGACGGTCACGGTGCTGACCGCCCGTCTGGGGAGGCTGCTCGACCAGGTGGCTGCCGACCCGTCGCGCCGCGTCGGCAGCCTGTCGCTCGTCGACGAGACCGAGCTCGCCGTCCAGTTCGAACAGTGGGGCACCGGAAGCGGTACCGCGCCGCGCTCCTCGCTCGCCTCGGTCTTCGCCCAGCGGGTCATGGAGACTCCGGACGCGCCGGCCGTGATCTCGGACGAGGGACAGCTCACCTACGCGGAGCTCGACGCACACTCCTCCCGATGGGCCCACTACCTGCGCACCCAGGGTGTGACCTCCGGAACCCCGGTCGCCCTGCTCCTCGAACGCTCCACGAACCTCGTGATCACCGAACTCGCCGTGATCAAGGCCGGCGGACACTACGTCCCCCTCCACGACGCCTACCCCACCGACCGCCTCGCGTGGATCGTCAACGACGCCAGCGCCCCACTCCTGCTCACCGACCGCACCGGCCTCCCCCAAGAACTCGCCCAGGCAACACGGTGCGTGGTCCTCCACGACGCGGCCGAAACCGTGACCACGCTCCCCGTCCACACACCACACGACGAGATCCCCGCCGGACAGACCGCGTACGTCATGTACACCTCGGGCACCACCGGTCTGCCCAAGGGCGTCGTCATCACCCACGCCGACGTCATCGACCTCGCCCTCGACCCTCGCTTCGACAACCCGGCCCACGCCCGCGTCCTGATGCACTCCTCACACGCCTTCGACGCCTCCACCTACGAGATGTGGGCCCCACTCCTGCACGGCGGAACCATCGTCATCGCCCCCGCCGGCCGCCTCGGCCCCGACGAACTCCGCACCGCCGTCACCCGGCACGCTGTCACCGGCACCTTCCTCACCACGGCGCTCTTCAACGCCATCGCCCTGGAGGAGACCGACGCGTTCGACGGACTGCACGAGGTGTGGTTCGGCGGTGAGAAGGTCATGGTGCAGGCCGTCGACCGGGTCATGGAGCTCTGCCCGCACACCCGGTTCGTCCACGTGTACGGGCCGACGGAGACGACGACGTTCGCCACCGCCTGGCCCGTACCCGCCGACAAGGAACCAGGCGCCCCCGTCCCGATCGGCACCCCGCTCGC
>NZ_JBHZCI010000102.1:0-1350 GCF_042755185.1 Streptomyces sp. NPDC059166
GCGCAGGGCCAGGGTGAGCGCGGTGAGCAGGACGTCGTTCATGCCGGCCCGGTAGGCGGTGGGGACGACGGTGAGGAGCTTCTCCGTCACATCCGAGGACAGGGCCAGCGGAACCGACAGAGCCGTTCCGAGGGTGTCCCGGACCGGATCGAGCTCGGTGGCGCCCAGAGAGCCGTGCGGGGCGGCCGCCATCGCCTGCCAGTAGGGGAGTTGGCTGGTCCAGTGCTCCTCCGTGGCCGCCCGGTTGAGGGCCTTGGCCCACTGGCGGAAGGGGGTGTGGACAGGTTCGAGTGTGATGGGTCGTCCGGTGCTCGCGGCGCGGTGGGCGGTGGCGAGGTCGGGGAGGAGGATGCGCCAGGAGACTCCGTCGACGACGAGGTGGTGGATGACGATGAGGAGCTGTCCGTCGTGGTCGGGGCCGGCGTCGAACCAGACGAGCTGTGCCATGACGCCGTTCTCGGGGTCGAGGCGGCTGCGGGCGGTGGTGGTCTCGTGGGTGAGCTTCTCGTGGGTCCGGGCGGGGGTGAGGCCGGCGGTGTCGACGCGGCGGATCCAGGTGGACGGGTCCGTGGCGCCGGCCGGTGGGATGGTCAGGTCCCAGTTGCTGGTGCCGGGGTTGTGGTGGAGACGCATCCGGAGGGCGTCGTGGTGGTCGACCAGGGCCCTGAAGGCGGTGGTGAGGTCGGTGAGGGTGAGGTCGGCGGGGACGGGGACCGTGTAGGACTGGTTGAACTCGCGGACGGGCCCGCCGCCGGTCCGGAACCATTCGATGATCGGGGTGGTGGGGACTTCGCCTGCGCCGTCCTGTGCTGTGGGGCTCTGCGTGTGCGTGTCCGTGGCGACGGCTGCGAGTTCGCGGACGGTGCGGCGTTCGAAGACGTCCCGTGTGGTGAGGGTGAGTCCGGCTCTGCGTGCGCGGCTGACGAGTTGGATGGAGGCGATGGAGTCGCCGCCGAGGTCGAAGAAGCCGTCGTCGATGTGGACGGTTTCGAGGCCGAGGACATCTGCGAAGACTTCGCAGAGGATCTGTTCGCGGGCGTTGGTGGGGGTGAGGGCGTTGGTTCCGTTGGTGTGTGAGGGGGTTGGGGGGAGAGGGAGGGCCTTTCTGTCGAGCTTTCCGTTGACGGTGAGTGGGAGGGCGTCGAGGGCGACCACGGTGGTGGGGACCATGTAGGCGGGGAGCCGCGAGGCGGCGTATCGCTGCAGCTGGTCCGAGGTGCCGACGGTGTAGGCGATGAGCTGCTTTTCGCCGGGGCGGTCCTCGCGGATGATGACGGCGGCGTGGGTGACGTCGGGGTGGCTGGTGAGGACTGCTTCGATTTCTGCGGGTTCGATGCGGAAGCCGCGGAT
>NZ_JBHZCI010000103.1:0-1203 GCF_042755185.1 Streptomyces sp. NPDC059166
AGCTTCGTTCCGCTTAATCTATTTAAGATACATGGATACGTTAGTGCATTTTAGCACTCTAGCCCCTGAGAAATAAGACTTTTTAGATTATTGACAGTTGTCTGTCAGACAACTAAGGTTGTCCACCAGTCAACTATAAGGGCAGATTGATGACAAGATTATCATTTCGAGAGCTAAGGGAGCTCGGTATCTCAAATGAAGATATCGCAGCTGCAAAGGTCACACAGGCCGCCCAGCGTAGAGTTGGGGCTCCCGTCCAATCAATTGGCGTGATTGTTGGTGCTGCCCAGCCACGTCAACGTCATAATCCAAACCCACCAATAAGCCTAACTGAAAAGGCTATGAGGAAGCGTGGTATTTACGATCAAGCGGCTCTGCTACTGGATCAACAAGCATTGCAGGAAAGTAGCCCAGAACGTGCTATGCAAGCCCGTAAAGCAGCGCAGGCAGCGAAAGAACTAAGTTCTACCCAGCAACTTGAATTTGACTTCTTTGGAGGTGGTAACGTGTCCATTGCTTTCCAGTACCAGGACGCCGTTACTGAACGGCTATTTGAATCCGCTAAGACCACAGCGCAAGCATATCACGCTCAGGCCGTTCTATGGCAAATCTGCCGTAATCTTGGCTGGCAAAGTTACGAATGCACCAAAACGGCCGCAGATCTCTGCGAGACAATGCGAACTGACAAAGCACAAATGGCAAGAGCATTAGATTTGCTTGAAAAAGTTGGTGCAATTCATCGCGTTAAACGTGGTCGAGTAAAAGTTATAACTGTAACACCTGAAGGAGCTTTTCGTGGGAATGTAAATAACCACGCTAAAGCTGTTGAGCGCTTCCGTCTGGACGTTATCGACGGCGGTTTATCGCCTGAATAACAGCTCTTATTCTGCCCGATTAATGAGCTACAGAATTTTATAATTCTTTGACTTCTAAAGCCCTCGTTTGAGGGCTTTTTTTTGAGTTTTTTAGGTGTAACGCTGACAAGTTGCATTTCCTGCTACACAGACGTTTCAGAAAAACAGCCGGCACAAAAATCACCTACAGCGCGATTTTGGGGCGCGGTGTTTTTGTGCCTATTCGACAGTGCTTTTTGATGAATTTAATTTTGTACCACAAAATTACGTATCCTGCCTATGAACACAGGACAAAAGTCGCAACGCAAGACATAACGTCCCCGCGCCTTTAAATTGCGCTGTAGGGGGC
>NZ_JBHZCI010000104.1:0-1202 GCF_042755185.1 Streptomyces sp. NPDC059166
CGCTTCACTCCCACCCCTGAGGACAGGTTCACCTTCGGTCTGTGGACCGTGGGCTGGCGGGGCAACGACCCGTTCGGCGAGCCGACGCGTCCCGCGCTGGACCCGGTCGAGTCCGTGGAACGCCTCGCCGAGCTCGGCGCGCACGGTGTCACCTTCCACGACGACGACCTGATCCCCTTCGGGTCCTCCGAGAGCGAGCGGGCCCGGCTCATCGGCCGGTTCAAGGACGCCCTGGACCGCACCGGCCTCAAGGTCCCCATGGCCACCACCAACCTCTTCACCCACCCCGTCTTCAAGGACGGCGGGTTCACCGCCAACGACCGCGACGTCCGCCGCTTCGCGCTGCGCAAGGTCATCCGCAACATCGACCTCGCCGCCGAACTCGGCGCCACCACCTACGTCGCCTGGGGCGGCCGCGAAGGCGCCGAGTCCGGCGCCGCCAAGGACGTCCGGGTGGCCCTGGACCGCATGAAGGAAGCCTTCGACCTCCTGGGCGACTACGTCACCGAACAGGGCTACGACATCCGCTTCGCGATCGAGCCCAAGCCCAACGAGCCCCGCGGCGACATCCTCCTGCCCACCATCGGCCACGCCCTCGCCTTCATCGAACGCCTGGAACGCCCGGAGATGGTCGGCGTGAACCCCGAGACCGGCCACGAGCAGATGGCCGGACTCAACTTCCCCCACGGCATCGCCCAGGCCCTGTGGGCCGGCAAGCTCTTCCACATCGACCTCAACGGCCAGTCCGGCATCAAGTACGACCAGGACTTCCGCTTCGGCGCCGGCGACCTGCGCCAGGCGTTCTGGCTCGTCGACCTCCTGGAGACCGCCGGCTACGAAGGCCCCCGCCACTTCGACTTCAAGCCCGTGCGCACCGACGGCATCGACGGCGTCTGGGAATCCGCGAAGAACTGCATGCGCAACTACCTCATCCTCAAGGAACGCGCCGCCGCCTTCCGCGCCGACCCCGCCGTCCAGGAAGCCCTCACCGCCTCCCGCCTGAACGAACTCGCCCAGCCCACCGCCCCCGACGGCCTCAAGGCACTCCTCGCCGACACCACCGCCTACGAGACCTTCGACGCCACCGCCGCAGCGACACGCTCCATGGCCTTCGAAGCCCTCGACCAGCTCGCCATGGAACACCTCCTCAACGTCCGCTGACCCACCCACCGGGGTGCCCGGAACACCACCGGACACCCCGG
>NZ_JBHZCI010000105.1:0-1138 GCF_042755185.1 Streptomyces sp. NPDC059166
CGCCCTGTTCGGACTCGCTTTCGCTACGGCTTCCCCACACGGGTTAACCTCGCTACACACCGCTAACTCGCAGGCTCATTCTTCAAAAGGCACGCAGTCACGACTGCATGTGCAAGCACATACAGCGACGCTCCCACGGCTTGTAGGCACACGGTTTCAGGTACTATTTCACTCCGCTCCCGCGGTACTTTTCACCATTCCCTCACGGTACTATCCGCTATCGGTCACCAGGGAATATTTAGGCTTAGCGGGTGGTCCCGCCAGATTCACACGGGATTTCTCGGGCCCCGTGCTACTTGGGTGTCTCTCAAACGAGCCGTTGATGTTTCAGCTACGGGGGTCTTACCCTCTACGCCGGACCTTTCGCATGTCCTTCGCCTACACCAACGGTTTCTGACTCGTCTCACAGCCGGCAGACTATGAAAAAGAGATCCCACAACCCCGCATGCGCAACCCCTGCCGGGTATCACACGCATACGGTTTGGCCTCATCCAGTTTCGCTCGCCACTACTCCCGGAATCACGGTTGTTTTCTCTTCCTGCGGGTACTGAGATGTTTCACTTCCCCGCGTTCCCTCCACACTGCCTATGTGTTCAGCAGCGGGTGACAGCCCATGACGACTGCCGGGTTTCCCCATTCGGAAACCCCCGGATCAAAGCTTGGTTGACAGCTCCCCGGGGACTATCGTGGCCTCCCACGTCCTTCATCGGTTCCTGGTGCCAAGGCATCCACCGTGCGCCCTTAAAAACTTGGCCACAGATGCTCGCGTCCACTGTGCAGTTCTCAAACAACGACCAGCCACCCATCACCCCACCCCAAAAGGTGAGTGCACTGGGGCCGGCAACCGAAGGCAGCCTCACGGCCATACCCTCAGATACCCAACAGCGTGCCCGACCCGACCGATCCCCCACCACGTTCCACGCCGAAGCAGTACTGGAAGTGAGTTACCTGTCGTGCCGAATAGTCAACGTTCCACCCATGAGCAACCAGCACCGGACATTCGCCGATGTACTGGCCTCTGACCGAGCGAACCCGGTAAGAAGTGCTCCTTAGAAAGGAGGTGATCCAGCCGCACCTTCCGGTACGGCTACCTTGTTACGACTTCGTCCCAATCGCCAGTCCCACCTTCGACAGCTCC
>NZ_JBHZCI010000106.1:0-1043 GCF_042755185.1 Streptomyces sp. NPDC059166
GAGTCGGTGCACGTGCCGCCCCACTGATACGGGGTGCCGAGCTGGCCGAGCGCCCACCGGATCGCCGTCTGTACCTTCGGCGGCGCGGAGGCGGGAATCTTGTACTCGTCCGGCAGGGCGCCCGCCGGGATGGTGCCGAAGTCCGTCCCGTCGCCGTCCGCCGGACAACCCCCCGCGGAATCGGGAGAGGGGCTGGTGTCGGCAGAGCCGGACGGCGACGGGCTCGGCGATGCGCCGCCGGCCTTCTGCAGCAGGGGCTCGATGGCCTTCTGCAGGGCGGTGGCCAGCGGCTCCCATTTGGCGTACGCCTCCGGGAAGCCCGACTTCTGTACCGCCTGCGCGGCCTGGGTGACAGAGAGGGACTGCCAGCCGGAGACCTTCTTGAGCCCCTCGTAGAACTTCGTCGAGGCGTGCACCGGATCGAGGATCTGGCTGGCCGTACCCCAGCCCATCGACGGCCGCTGCTGGAAGAGACCCAGCGAATCGCGGTCGCCGTAGGTCAGGTTCCGCAGGCCGCTCTCCTGCAGCGCGGTCGCCAGGGCGACGACCTGCCCTCGGGCGGGGATGTTCATCGCGACGCCCGTGGCCTGGATCGTCTTGGCGTTGGGCACCTGGTCGGCTGGCGCGTCCAGACCCGGTACGGAGACCGAGCCCTTGTCGCCGCCGTCCAGGATGGCCTTCACCTGCTTGGCGACGGCGGAAGCGTCCACACCCTGTGCACTGTCGATCGAGCACGAGGCCGAGGCGGTCCCGGCGCCGATGCCGAGGATCGGCAGTGCCAGCAGGAGCGGTCCGGTGGCGCACAGACCGACGAGGGCTCCCGTCGTCTTCTTCACGGCCGTCGCCGTTCAGCGCGACGGCGGTGCGGACGGGGCGACGGAGGTGGGTCGGGGCGCGGGTGTGTCAGGGCATGCTGCATCGCAGCGGCTCCTCGGTGTTCGAAGGAGACGCGGTGCCGACTTCTCGTGCAAAGCCGTCGGCACCGCGCCGATGTGCATCCGCCTCTCGGCGGGCCCGGGTCAGAGGAGTTGGTAGCTCCTGGA
>NZ_JBHZCI010000107.1:0-1038 GCF_042755185.1 Streptomyces sp. NPDC059166
TGGCTCTGGCAAGATTTTCGTAGGCGAAGATCATCTCGGTGGCACGGTCGGCCGGTCCGCATGGTGGGCAGCCTGTGACTGTGCTCTGTTGAACTGGTCAGCCTGTTGCCGCAGTTGTCCGATGTGCAGGTGGTTTCGGTTGAGGTATCCGATGCCGCGGTGGTGGTCCGTGCCCGCACGAGATCAGGTGAACCGGCGGGATGCACGGGATGCGGTCGGCTCAGCGATTGGTGCCACAGCCGCTACGCACGGCGCCTCACCGACGTCACGCTCGCAGGCCGCCCTCTGCACATCGACCTGTCCGTACGCCGCCTGTACTGCGAGAACACGACCTGCCCGAAGACGACCTTCGCCGAGCAAATACCTGGCCTGACCTCGCGCTACCAGCGCCGGACACCGCAGTTGCAGCGCCTGGTGGAGGCGGTCGGTGTGGTGCTGGCAGGCCGGGGCGGATCCCGAATGCTTCGGATCTTGAGCATCAGGCTCTCTCGGGTCGCCGTCTTGTCCCAGCTCATGCGGGTGCCGCTGCCGAAACCGGTCACGCCCCAAGTCCTGGGGGTTGACGACTTCGCTCTCTACGGAGGCACCTACGGAACCCTCCTGGTCGATGCCACCACCCGCCTCCCACTGACTCTCTGGGAAGGACGTGATGCTGAACAGCTCGGCCGATGGCTGCACGAGCATCCGGGCGTCGAGGTCGTTTGCCGCGATGGGTCCCTCACCTACAGGCAGGGCATCACCGCCGGCGCCCCCGAAGCCGTGCAGGTCAGCGACCGATTTCACCTTTGGCAGGGCCTGTCCCGCCGAGTTCAGGACATCGCCTCCACCCACCGCGGATGCCTGCCCGCAGCCCTGCCAACCGTCAGTGAAGACGATCACCAACCGGTCGAGAAGACGACTGACAACGCCGCGGCGGGCAGCCGGGCCGGGCTTCATGCCCAGAGCCTGTTCGAGGCGGTCCAAGCCCTGACCCGCACCGGCCGGAGCCACAGCTCCGTGGCCCGTGAGCTCGGCCTGGACCGCCGAACCGTTCGTAAG
>NZ_JBHZCI010000108.1:0-1017 GCF_042755185.1 Streptomyces sp. NPDC059166
GCGATGACGATGGTTCCGCCGTGCAGGAGTGGGGCCCACATCTCGTAGGTGGAGGCGTCGAAGGCGTGTGAGGAGTGCATCAGGACGCGGGCGTGTGCGGGACTGTCGTAGTGGGGGTCGAGGGCGAGGTCGATGACGTTGGCGTGGGTGATGACGACGCCCTTGGGCAGACCGGTGGTGCCCGAGGTGTACATGACGTACGCGGTCTGCGCGGCGGGGATCTCGGGGCCGGGGGTGGTGGCCGGGAGCATGGCGGTGGCGCTGGTGGCCTCGGCGAGGGTGACGCACCGGGTCGCCTCTGTGAGCTGTTCGGGCAGCTGGGTGCGGTCCGTGAGAAGCAACGGCACGTGGGCGTCGTCGACGATCCACGCGAGGCGGTCGGTGGGGTAGGCGTCGTGGAGCGGGATGTAGTGTCCGCCGGCCTTGATCACGGCGAGTTCGGTGATCACGAGGTTCGTGGAGCGTTCGATGAGCAGGGCGACCGGGGTTCCGGAGGTCACACCCTGGGTGCGCAGGTAGTGGGCCCATCGGGAGGAGTGTGCGTCGAGCTCCGCGTAGCTGAGCTGCCCCTCCTCGGACACCACGGCCGGCGCGTCCGGAGTCTCCATCACCTGCTGCGCGAAGAACTCCACGAGGGACAACTCGGGTGCCGTGCGATCGCCGCCGCTCCATCCATGGAGCAGCTGGTGGTGCTCGTCCTCGGTGAGGAGCGTGAGTGCGCCGACGCGGCGGGACGGGTCGGCCGCCACCTGGGCCAGCACCCTGCGCAGCCGGTCGCCGAGAGCAGCCACCGTCTCGGGATCGAACAGATCCTGGGCGTACTCGATCTCACCCTCGATACCGCACGGCGCGCCGTCCTCGTCGAAGGCCTCGCGTAGGTCCAGAAGCAGATCGAACTTGACCGGGGCGTTTCCGACGGGCACCAGGGACGGGGTGATTCCGGGGAGGTTGAGTTCGGGTTCTTCCGTGTTCTGGAGGGTGAGCATCACCTGGAAGAGGGGGTGGCGGGCGAGGGAT